>JAFGKF010000246.1 GCA_016928695.1 Candidatus Sumerlaeota bacterium
GGCACACCGATGCCATGGGCAGGGAAACGCCCATGAGCGTCACGCAGAGAAGCGCGACGGCTCCCAGTGCACAGGGCTGGCGGTTCAAGCGGTTCACGGTCGTCCCATGTCATTCACTTCATCGGTCCGTGTCAATCTTGGAATGAGGATGCATAAATTGCTCTGCGCACACGTCATTCAAAAATGGGGACTTAGGTGCCAAAAGGATTGAGGGAACCCCTCCCCCTCAGGACTCATCCTCGGAGAGCACGATCAGGCAGTCCTCGGGCCGGAGAGTGAACGTCTTCGTCTTCTCGGGGATGAGCTGGACGCCGAAGTTGTCGTCGACGCTTTCCTCGAGGGCCTTGATCCACCTGTCACCGCTCTCTTGAAATCACCTCTCCGCATTTGGGACACCTCAAATCCTCAGAGGATTCAATCTGTTTGAAGGAGAGCCACATGAGCGAAAAGTGCCGCGCATTATCAATTGTCACTGATCTCTGCCAATTGCTTGCACTCATCAACGCCCCGGAGGGGCAGAATAATGACAGCCAGGGGCAGAGCCATCCGAAGTGAAGCGAAGGCAGGGCGACGCCCCTGGAAAACGGTCACCCCACAGGTCTCCAAGCCCCGGATGGGGCGAGATAAGCACCTCTGTTTCGCCCCATCCGGGGCTTGTCTTGCGGGGTTCCATGGACCCCCGGGGCTTTGCCCCGGGCTATTGATATGCCGCCCCTCCGGGGCTGAGAGAGGGACGCATTCTTTCCACAGATCTCAGTGATTGGGACCATGTGCCCCTTGCGCATGAAAAAAGAGGACGGGCCCAGAGAGCCCGCCCCAGCCGAAGCGGATCCGGGGGATGCGATCTCAGATCGCCTCCTCCTCATAGGTGCTCAGCGGCACCCACATGCTCTTCTCGGTGCCCACGAAGGTGGTGTGTGTGTGGAGCATCGCGCTGTTGCGACAGCGGACGGAGTACCAGCGGATGTTGGGGTCTCGCGCGAGCTCCTCCTTGACCTCGTCGGTCACCACGACGCTGCTCTTCGCCTCGGTGTGGATCCGCTGAATGATCGACGCCTGATCCTCCTCCGTCAGGAAGGAGTAGACAGGGGCGAGCGCGTGGCGGTCGGCGATGTCGATGAAATCCTCGGGGTGGAACTGCGGGCGAGCCAGCTCGACGTCGATGTCCATCAGTGTCAGCTGCCCGAAGAGCCCTCCGGCCGTCTCGGCGATGGATCCGGGGTAGGTCGTGATGAGGGGGATCTCGACCCGCCCAAAGATCTTGGGCTCGCTCTCCATCGATGAGAGCTTGGCCGAGTGGGTGCAGCTGTGGCGGACGAGGCACCGCTCCTTGGAGACCGGGGTTCTCTTCTCGTAAAAGAAGGGGTACTCGAAGTCCACCCGGACGGTGCTGGCCTTCAGCTCCTCCATGTAGGCCCGGATGTTCGTGCTGAGCGAGTGCGGCCCGATGTTGTCGCGGTGCCGGTGGAGGATCTGGATGAAGGTCTCGATCCACTTCGCCTGGAACTCGCGCATGATCCGCGCAGAGATCGAGATGTTGGCGATGGTGGGCTGACCCTCCGCACAGTCCCGGCTGTGGACACGGATGGGAAAGGGGAGACCCCTCATCCCCACATCGATGAGGAAGCGTTTTTCCTCAGGCATAGAGATCACCTCCTGAATTGACGACGGCGCCAAAGGCCGTCTCTGAGAGGACGGTCCACTCACTGAACTCCAGAGCGAGTCCGGCAATGGGCGATCCCTTCTCGGTCAGCCGCCAGAGACGGTGGCTGGCCAAAAATCTCTCGGGGGCGGGGCGCATCCGCGCCCCCAGGGGGAGAAGATGATCGCCGATCTCGGCGATCAGCCCCTCGGAGTCGGTCACGCTGCGGCACAGGAAGAGAGCGACATCCACGCCGCCCAGGAGGGCGATGGATGCACCGATGCTCTTGACCACCTGATACAGATAGACCTCGCGGGCGAATCGCAGACGCTCGTCGTCTCCGACGTGGAGGAGATCAGAGAGATCACAGGGGCGCCCCGCCAGGGCGGTCAGCCCGCTCTCCTGCGAGAGCACGCGCCGGATCTCCTCGGGGCTCATCCCCGCCGCCTCCAGCTGGAAGACGATCGTCGGGTCGATGTCGCCACAGCCCGTCGAGGAGACAATCCCCTCAACGGGGGTGAAGCCCAGAGAGGTCTCCACGGGACGCCCGTGTCTCAGGGCGACCACATTCGTCTGATTGCCCAGATGAATGCTGACGACCCGCTCCGGCGAAACGCAGAGCCCGTGCCGGATCTGCTCCCAGGCCCACTGATGCAGAAGGCCGAATCCCCCCCGGCGGCGCGCGCCCAGACGCCGCAGCGATTCAGGCAGAGCATAGTGCGTCGCCTCGTCCGGCAGGTGGGTGAAAAGGGCGCTGTCACAGAGAAGAGCGGTGGGGATCTGAGGTCTCCGGGCAAGGAGCGACCGGGCCACCCGCGCGGTGATGGCGTTGTGCTCGGGCAGGGCCGGGACGACGCTCTCCAGCTCCCTGAGACTCTCCTCGGTGAGAGGGGTGACAGGCTCCCGGAAGGCGCTGCCACCCTGGCGCAGAGTGAGCGCGATGTGATCGGCGGTGTCGAAGTGGATCTCATTGGCCAGCACCGCCGAGGGGGAACTGACGCCGCTCACCCACTCACCGGGGGGACCGGAGCAGTGGCACCAGCGGAGGTGGGGGGGGGCGGGATCGAGAATCAGCAGCACTCGGAGACCTCCATCAGCGAGAGACCCTCGCGGAATATGACCAGCTCCTCCTCGGTGGGGATCTTGAGCACCGCGACACGCGAGCCCTCGGCGCGGAGATCGGTGAGCTCCCCACCCACCATCCGGCGATTGGCTCGGCGATCAAGGGTGAGGCCACACCAGTCCATGTCCTCGCAGACTCTCTCACGGAGAAGCCAATTGCGGTTGCCGATGTCATCGGTGAACACGAGCGCGTCGATGCCACCCAGCGCCAGGATGTAGCCGCCGATGTACTTCCGCAGGCGATGGACATACATCCGGAAGGCCAGCTCCGCCCTCTCCCAGTCCTCACCGTCCAGTCCCCTGACAATGTCGCTGATGTCACTCGAGAAGCCCGAGATGCCCAGCAGACCGCTGCGCCTGTTCAGCAGATCCAGGAGATCGTCGGGGTGAAAACCCCAGACCGTCATCAGGTGAAGCGCCAGCATCGGATCGATGTCCCCGCTGCGCGTGCTCATCACCAGCCCGGGCAGAGGCGAGGCACCCATCGATGTGTCGACCGAGCGACCGCCGTCGATGGCCGCCACGCTCGAACCTCCCGTGCCGAGATGACAGGCGACGATTCGGAGACCCTCGACCGGGCGCCCGAGGAGGTGCGCTGTCTCGCCAGTGACATGGAGATACGAGAGACCGTGGAAGCCGAAGCGGCGGAAACCGAATCGCCTCCGAATCCTCTCCGGCAGAGCGTAGACATGGGCGTGGGGTGGAATCGTCGAGTGAAACGCCGAGTCGATGCAGACGTACATCGGGACACCCGGCAGGGCGCGCCGCGACTCCTCGATCACACTGAGCGCGATGGGATTGTGAAGAGGCGCCAGGGGCAGACACTGACGCAGCTTGGCCAACACCTCATCGGTGATCAGCGCGGATCGCCTGAAGTGGCTGCCACCGTGGACGAAGCGGTGACCGACACAGTCCACCTCGATGCCGCGGCTCCGGATAGATTCCAGGGCGAGCGAGGCCGCCACGGCGTGATCAGGGATCGGGACCTCATCGCGGGTCACCTCACCATGGAACTCGTTGTCGAGATGGGATGGCTCGCTGCCTGTGACCCCGACACGGTGAGCCTTGCCAGCCAAGATCGCCTGGGGCTCGCCGGAACCTCCACTCTGGAAGACCTTGTAAGTCAACGAGGAGCTTCCACCATTGAAAACCAGTGCTCTCACATCATCGCCTCCA
>JAFGKF010000247.1 GCA_016928695.1 Candidatus Sumerlaeota bacterium
CCTCTAGACTGCTGCCCCCCGTAGGAGTCTGGGCCGTATCTCAGTCCCAGTGTGGCTGACCATCCTCTCAGACCAGCTACCCATCGTGGCCTTGGTGAGCCGTTACCTCACCAACAAGCTAATGGGGGGTGGACCGCTCCCTCAGCGACCGAAGTCTTTCCCCCACAGGTCCGAGGACCCGTGGGGCTCATGCGGTATTAGCCCCTGTTTCCAAGGGTTGTCCCCCGCTGAGGGGCACGTTATCCACCTTGTACTCACCAGTTCGCCGCTCTACTCGCCCCCCGAAGGGGACTTTCGCGCTCGACTTGCATGCCTAATCCACGCCGCCAGCGTTCATTCTGAGCCAGGATCAAACTCTCCGTGGAAAAACGAGTGTTCGCAGACCCCGAGGGGCCTGGAACAAGCTTGATCCTCTGAACCACGATCGGCCGCCGCTCAAGAGCGGAGCCGCTCGGATTCATGGAATTTTGGGTGACCCTGTGCGCTTGTCCGCGCACAAGTTGTGCTCTGTTCAGCTGTCAAAGAGCGGGAGTTCCCGCATGGAAACTCGCGGCTTTTCCGCCGCAGGCAAATCACGACCGTACGGACCCCCCAGAACCTTGTCAAGCCCCGCCCCCCTTTTTTTTCACTTTCTCGTGCTGCGGATGCTGTGGATGATCTGAAAGACCGCGCAGGGCCAGCTTTTTGAGCTCTGGGCGGCGGCAGGGGATTCCGATGCTGCAGCGCTTTGCCGATCTTGTCGTCCGGACGGCCGTGCGAACCTTTTACCGCCGGGTCGAGCTGGTCGGCCACGACAAAATTCCCCCCCAGGGGCCCACACTCCTGGTCGCCAACCACTTCAACTCCCTGGTCGACCCCCTGGTCATCCAGGCCGCCCTGAGCCGCTGGGTCACCTTTGCGGCCACCGACCAGCTTTTCCATGGAACGCTGGGATTCTTCATGAAGCAGCTGGGCATGATCCCCATTTACCGGGCCATGGACCGCCACGATCCCCAGATGAACTACAGGTCCTTCCGCCGGGCCTACGAGGTGCTGGGCGGGGGCGGTGTCGTCGCCCTCTTCCCCGAGGGGATCACCCACGACGAGCCCCATGTTCAGCGCCTCAAGAGCGGGGCGGCCCGCATCTTTTTCGGGGCGATGGAGCACTTCGAGGGCCGATTGGACATCCGGGTGATCCCCATTGGCCTGGTCTATGAGGACAAGCACCGCTTCCAAGGCCGGGTGGCCGTGGTGGTCGGGAATCCCGTCGACACCGCCGAGTGGATCGAGATCGCCCGCGAGGAGCCGCAGCGCGCCGCGCGGCTGATGACCAACCACCTCCAGGGGATCCTCGAGGATCTCTCGCTGAGCCTCGAGACCTGGGAGGACCAGCGGCTGGTCAACGGCGCCGTGAAGTTCTACCTCGGCGCCCGGGAGGAGCTGGGCGGAGAGCCCACCCATGAGGTCACACCCGATGAGGAGATGGAGATCCATCAAGCCTTCCGCGCCGAGTTTCTTCAGCTGCGGAGGAAAGGCTCGCGTGACCTGGATCGCCTGAGGCGACTTCTGACCGGCTATCAGACAACACTGGGGCGCCTGGGGATCACCGACCAGCACGTCCGCGATGATTACCCGCCCCAGCGTGTGATCCGCTATCTCCTGCGCAACACGGAGCTCGTGCTGCTCGGCTGGCCCCTGGCCGCCTACGGGATCGCCAACAACATCCTGGGCGTCGCCCTCGTCCGGCTCACGGCCAACCGGATCTTCCGCCCACGGCGCGACCGGATCTCCACGATCAAGATCTTCTATGGGACGATCATCTTCCTGGTGACGAGCCTGCTTCAGACGGGGGCGGTGACTTGGCTCTGCGTGGCCCGCGGATGGCCGTGGTGGATCGGGCTGATCTACCTGGTCAGCCTGCCTCTGTCGGGGTGGTACGCGACCTCGTTTTTCCACCGCCGTCGCCGGGCGATTCAGGGAGCCCGGGCCTTTGCGCTGTTGGCGGGCGGCAAGCGCCGGATCCGCGACCGCCTGCGCGCCCAGCGGGCGAGGATCATCGAGACGCTCCGGTCTCTGATGGACCGCCCGCTGACCTCCGGTGCGACGGATGAAAAATGACCCCGGGGCGCTCGCCCCGGGGCCGTGAATCATCCGACTGTCGGTCGACTCAGCGGTAGAGCTGATAGCTCTCCACCGCCGTCGTCGCCGGGAACTCGGTGCGGTAGAACGCCGCACCGCCCCAGCCGCGCGCGTGCAGCATGGGTGTGGGTGAGAGCGTCCAGGTGATCACGCCCGAGGCATCGATCCGGCCGATCTGCACGGCGTCGGTCAGATTCGAGATCACCGCGGCATCCGATCCACCGAGCACCACGATCATGTCGTCCATGCCCGCCGCCGTCAGCTGACGCTTGGGCACAGGCAGGTCGTTGGTCTGGGTCCAGGTCCCCGGGACACCGGCCACCACCGGGGCGGTGTGCACCGCCGGGTTGGGTGTCGGGCCCGTGCCGCCCGCGATGATCGCGAAATCGGTCCCGCCCGCCGAGGCTGCCGCCATGGCGTAGGCCCAGCGGTTGGTCGTGTCCGACGAGTCGTAGGTGCCTCCACTGCTCCAGGCCGCGATCGTGCCATCCGTCGCCGGGGTGGCATAGTCGACCACTCGTCCCGCGGGCGAGCGCAGGTTGCCCGACCCGTGGATGATCGTCGATCCGACCACCGTGGCGCCGTTGAACCAGTCGCCGCTCGGCAGGGCCGTCGTCGTGGTCCAGGCCCCCAGTGAGCCATCGGGGTTGATCGGGGCGAAGATCACCCGATCGTAGCCGACACCTCCATTGTAGTTGCCGCCCATGACGTAGTAGTACGCGTTGCCATCGATCTCCGCGATCCGCCCCGGGCAGATCGCCTGTTCCGCGGGTGGAGAGGGGAACGGCGCGGAGAACTCGAAGGGACCGAGGTTGCCGAATTCATCGATGATCTCGGCATAGGCCACGATGGCCGCCGTGGTCCGCAATCCGTCACCGTTCCAATCGCCCGGGCCGACATAGAGATAGTTGCCGTGCACATTGACGGCGTTCTCCATGTACAGATACGTGTAGGCCTCCGTCGTGCCCCCGGTGTTGGGATCGTCCTCGGGCAGCAGGCTGCTCATGCGGCGCCAGTTCGTCACCGTGCCCGCAGTGATGTCGACCCGCGCCTGCAGGACACTGAAGACGCCCAGGTCTGCGGTCGGCGCGCTGTCGAACTCAAAGTCCAGCCCCTCGATGGCATCGCCGGATGTGGCGACCACACCGCCCGCGTAGTACAGATAACCGGTGGTGGCGGGGCCTGGAATCGTGTCAGCGTTCGTGGCCACGACGTAGACGATGTCGACGTCCATGGCGCTGTCGGGGAACGAGGTCCCCGCGTTGCCCGACAGCGGTCCCTGCAGCACGCGGAACCCGGAGCCGGAGCCCGCGTCGAGCGTCAGGTTGCCCTCTCCCGTGGCGCTGTCCACCCGGTCTTCGAGATACGGCGAGGTGGTGGCGTTCTCGTTGTGCATGCTGATGATCTGAACGGCGTCGATCCACGCGCCAGCCGCGATGCCGAAGTCCGACAGGTCGAAGCTTGTGACCGTCTTGTTGGCCGCGACGTCGCCCGCCTCCACGTGCTGATAGCGGAAGCCCGAGAAGGTCGATGAGCCGGCCTCGCGCACCGCCAAGCCGAAGCACTCGGGGAACATCTCGGTGGGCGAGTTGACCGTGGCCGATTCGTAGACATGGATGTCGACACCCGCCTGATTCTGGACCCCCCGCCCGGTCCCCCAGGTGAGCGTGATGTGGTTGCGGCCCGTGGAGCCACTGGTGGCGCTGGTCATGTCCACCGCATTGCTCGGCGATCCCCCGAGCATCGTGCCGACGTGGTGATCGGGATCTGTGGAGCCAGTGCCGCCGCTGACATTGGCGCTGAAAAAGCTCGTGGAGAGTGTCCCGTCGGTCGTCAGCACCGCGTCCTGCGCGGCATTGTCCGTGTCGAACGCGACCCCGGCCACAGTCACCGGCACCGCCTGTGACGCGATGACCAGGGCCAGAGCCAAGGCCATCACTGCCAAATGCAATCTGAACGATGAAAACAGCAGATCCATTTTCATCATGAAAACCCTCCCTTCCCAACAGAGGTGAATCAGGGTTTTGCGACAGGAGGACGAACAGCAAGCTTTTTCTCATCCGTTTAGGAAGTGACCATGCGTTCAGACCCAGGCGACCCCGCCCTCAGGAGGGAGGGGTGCTTCTCGGGCTTGCAAATTCAGGGGTCAGTGTGGAATATCCCGCGAATTCATGAATTGAGACGACTTGACCATGCCCCGCGCGCTCATCAACGGCACCGATCTGCACTTTGAGGACACCGGAGGTGACCGCCCAGCCCTGCTTCTGATCGCCGGCCTGGGCGCCACGGGCCACATCTGGGGTCCTCTGCCCAGGCATCTGCGCGCCCACTTTCGTGTGATCAGCTACGACCACCGCTGGCTGGGACGGAGCGGTCATGCCGAGCCTGTGTCCCCCTGCTCCATCGAGGACCTGGTCGGCGACGCCCGCGGTCTCCTCGATCATCTGGGTCTCGAGCGGGCCAATGTGCTGGGCAAATCGCTGGGGGGCATGATTGCGCAGCGACTGGTGCTCGACGATCAAGACCGCTTCGATCACCTCGTGCTGGTGGCTTCGACAGCCTGGATCTCGCCCCACCTCTATCGCATCGGGGAGTTCTTCTTCACGCTGGCCAACAACCTGACCGCCGCTGAGTATCTGCACACCGTCTTCACCTTCTGCTTTGCGCCGGATTTCCACAATCGCAACGGCAAGACAATGCTCCACGCCGAGGAGAAGCTGACCGATGCGCTGGGTGACGTCCGCGTCATCGCCCGCCACGTGGAGAGCTATCGCAACCTGGACTTCCGCGAGGAGCTGGGTCAGCTGCGCGTCCCCACCCTCGTCGTCGGCGGTGAGCAGGATCTCCTGATCCCCCACGCCCAGCACCGCGAGCTGGCCGCGTGCATCCCCGGCGCTCAGATGATTGCCCTGGAGGGTGTGGGTCACAGCCCGATGCGCGAGTCGGGCCCCTCGCTCGTGAGGCGCATCGTGGCCTTCCTCGAGAGCCCCACCGCCGAGCGGGTCCACTGAGACGCGCGCTCGATCCCTGATCAGCGAGATCCAGCTGGGCCCTTGACGTTTGACGGCCGTGCTGGTGATCTCTGACTCCATCCCCTCATGGAGTCATGACCATGCTGCGCCTTTGCCTCTTCACAATTTGCCTCAGTCTCACCCTCGGCCTCGGGGCCGCACCCGTGCTCTGCGGGCTCGACGTCCTCGTCGAGCAGGAGATCGACCGCCTCGAGGGCCAGGGCGTGGCCGTCTGCTGCAACCACACAGCGACGCTGCGCGACGGGACGCATCTGCTCGATGCGCTTCAGGCGGCGGACGTGAACATCGCGGCGATCTTCGCCCCCGAGCACGGGATCCGCGGCACGGAGCACACCCAGGGGGAGACAACCGTGGACGAGGCGACAGGCGCGCCGATCTACTCGCTCTATGACGACACGCGCGCGCCGCTGCCTGAGGAGCTGGAGGGTGTCGACGTCGTCCTCTTCGACCTGCCCGACATCGGGTGCCGCTTCTACACCTACATCGCATCGATGGGGGGGATCATCGAGGCGTGCGCGGAGAACGGCGTCGAGGTGATCATCCTCGACCGCCCGAACCCGATCTCGGGCCGCTTCCCCGAGGGGGCGATCGCGCAGAGGACGCGCGGCTTCACGAGCTTTTACCCGATCCCGACGCGCCATGCCCTGACGGTGGGCGAGATCGCCCGGATGGCCGTGGGCGAGGGGTGGTACGAGCTGCCCGAGGACGGTGTGGAGCTCGACGTGATCCCCGCGCAGAATTGGCCCCGGACGATGTACGGCGACTCGATCGACCGCGTCTTCGTCCGTCCGTCGCCGAACATTTCGGGCATCGAGGCGGCGCTGACCTACCCCGGCGTGGGGCTCTTCGAGAGCACGAACATCAGCGCCGGGCGCGGCTCGATGATCCCGTTCCTGATCATGGGCGCACCCTTCATCGACCCCGAGGACTACTGCGACGCGCTCAACGCTGAGCACCTGCCGGGTGTCGAGTTCTTCCCGATCGTCTGGCGCCCGCAGGAGAACGCGGGGTGCCCTGCGCGGTGGCTGAAGTTCAACGAGCAGCTCTGCGGGGGGGTGTTCATCACGGTGACCGACCGCGAGATCTTCCGGCCGGTGATGACGGGCTTCGCGATGGTCTGGAAGGTCTTCGAGATGTACCCCGAGTTCGCCGAGATGCGCGGCGAGGGCGAGAGCATGGACACGATGTTCGGCGACCCTGCGGTGCGCGAGAACGTCAGCGCGATGGTCGCCGGCGAGGATCACCTCGGCTGGCGGGAGATATACGACTCCTGGCAGGAGCCCGTCGAGGCTTATTGGGCCGCCGCGCAGCCGTATCTGCTCTACGAGTGAGGCTCAGCCGGACGGGATCAGGGGTACACGAATCGCACGAATGGGGAAATATGTTCGATTCGTGAGATTCGTCTGATTCGTGCACAGAGATCTGTTTCCCGCAAGTCCCAGCGCCCCGGGGGAGCGGGAGGCAGGGTGGGCATTTCAGCGCTTGACCTCAGATCCCTCCCCTGGGATCAAGGTCATCTGTCCCGGGGGGGATGCCATTCCATTTATCAAAGAGGTCTTTCCAGTGTCGAACGTCACCGAGATCGCGCCTGATCTGTATCGAATCTCAATCCACGTCCCCGCGTTCAATCTCCAGTTCAACAGCTTCATCGTCCGTGACGAGGAGCCGCTGCTGTTTCACACGGGCATGCGCGGGATGTTCGCGGCGATGCGCGAGGGGGTTTCGAAGGTGATTGATCCCGCCCAGCTCCGCTGGATCGGCTTCAGCCATTTCGAGGTCGACGAGTGTGGGGCTCTGAACGAGTGGCTCGCGATCGCCCCATCGGCCCAGGCCGTGTGCAGCGCGGTCGGCGCCATGGTGAACATCTCCGACTTCGCCGACCGACCGCCCCGGGGACTGGTGCGAGATGAGGTTCTCAGCACCGGGCGCCACCGGTTTCGATTTATCCCCACGCCGCACCTGCCACACGGCTGGGACGCTGGGGTGATGTTCGAGGAGGAGAACAGGGCTCTGCTGTGCTCCGATCTGTTCCACCAGGTCGGCGACGTCGAGCCCGTGACGGAGTCCGACGTGATGGAGCGCGTGCGCGGCTCGCTGCTCGAGTATCAGGCCGGTCCCCTGATGGACTACATGCCCTTCACTCCACACACGGAGCGGATGCTGCGTGATCTGGCCACTCTTCGGCCGCGAACGCTGGCGGCCATGCACGGCTCCGCCTTCCGCGGGGATGGGTCGCAGGCTCTCATCGATCTGGGGCAGGTGATGCGCGAGGTGCTCGGCGAACCGAGAGACTGAGTGGCGCTCTCTGGATTCACGGGATTGACAATTCCGTCGATTCGGCTGATTCCGGATCCATGGGCACACAAATCACACGAATGGAACGAATGAAGGGAGAAGCCCTTCGTCGAATTCGTTGAATTCGTGCACCAGAGATCATTCTCTCTTCACTGACGCCGATCGCATGCGATCTGATGCGAGGGAAACGCCGATCTTCTCGACGGGATCACAGGATTCACGGGATCAAAAATCCTGTTGATCCGGTGATCCCGGATTCATGGGTACACGAATCACACGAATTCAACGAATGGAGGCAGGGTGCTCTTCGTCAAATTCGTCTCATTCGGATACAGAGATCAGTTTCGCTCCAGCCCCAGCGCCTCGAGGTGCGACTCGTCGCCGGCGCCATTGAGCTGCCAGTAGGCCATCCGCTCCGAGCCGGTCAGCTCGCCGATCTCCGAGCGCCAGTCCCACCGGACGATGCGGTGCGGATACTCGAGCTCGACGTTGAAGCGCCCCGTGCGGCCGTCGGCCACGCGGACCTCGTAGACGATCGTCTCGAACTCGCCCGCGGGGACCTCGGCGATCTCGGTCTCGACCTGGCGCTCGATCTCGGCCGTTGTCCACGCGAGGGGCTGATGCCACAGTCGCCGCTGAAACGCGCTGGGGAGAAAGGCGACCTCGCGCGTCTCGCCGGGCTCCAGGGGCGCCCCTCGCAGTCCGCGCAGGGTGATGAACAGGTTGTCCTCGGCCACGCCATCGGGTTCGGGCGTCAGTGTGGACGCGCCCGACTCGCCCTCGAAGTAGCTGAAGATCTGAGACTCGATGCCCTCGGGGCGGAAGCGCAGCTCCTCGTAGACGTGCCCGCACCACTCGGCACTGGTGAAAGTGATCTTCGCGGGCGAGAAATCCGCGGCGTGCGTGAAGACCGAGACCATCGTGTTGTAGTCGTAGACTCCCGTCTGGAAGTCGCGCACGAGGTTGAGCTTGAGTGCCTCGAAGGTGTCGGCGGGGTTGGCCGACGGGTCGTCGACCTTCACGAGCTGCGACTCGCTGAATGGCTCGGTGACGAAGATCATCACCGCCTCGCCCTGGCGGATCTCGCCGTAGCGCTCGATGGTCAGCCGGTAGCCGTCGAGCTCGGCCCGGCCGTCGCGCCAGTGGGATTCGAAGGTCGGCGCGGCGAGCGCCGCCGAGGCGATCATTATCAGGGCTGCGATGGGACCAAGGGTTCTCATGGCTGTCTCCCCTCTCCGAATGGGTCTCACTGAACCACAGGGCAAGACCCGCGCCAAGCCCGAACGCCTCGACTTGACAGCCTGGGAAGCGGGGCGGAGAAAGGGGCTCCGGTGGCTCTGGGGGAGCCCTCCGGCTCCCTCTCTGCGATCGTGCCGGAAAAGGGGGGTTTGACCATGTCAGACAGATCTGTCCGCTTTGGTCTGTGCGTTTTTCTCCTGAGCATTCCACTCTTGATCCCCGCGGGGGAGCTCAATCCACCCGCGGCGCCCGCATCCACCATGATCACCCTCGAGGAGATCGAGCCGCGCACCCCGGTGGAAACGCTGCCGGGCTCATCGGGTGCAATCCACGTGATCGATCAGCCGGGATCGTACTTTCTCACACAGTCTCTCACCGGTGTGTCGGGCAAGAGCGGGATCGTCATCGCCGCAAGCCATGTGACGCTCGATCTCATGGGGTTCGAGATCGCCGGGGTGACCGGATCGCTCTGTGGCATCATCGTCCCCAGCCCGGAGGTCAGCATCACCATTCGCAACGGCTCGATCCACGGCTGGGGAGAGCACGGCGTGGAGGCCAACGCGGCGAATGGGAGCCAGCTGCTCGATCTGCGCGCACTGGGCAACGGCACGGCCCCCAATGATCACGATGGTCTGCGACTGGGGCAGGGGGGAGTGATCGCCCGCTGCATCGCACGGGGACATCCCGCTGAGGGCATCAGCGCGGACAATGGGACAAGTGTGATCGGCTGCTCGGCGAGTGAGAACACCATCGGCATCTCAGGCTCCGCCATCACGGCGACGGGCTGCTCGGCGACGGGAAACACATTCGGCGGTTTCTCCTCCAGCTTCGGCACGATCGTCGGCTGCAATGCGAGCTTCAACGACGGCTACGGCTTCCGCATTGATCGCGGATCGCTGATCGACTGCACCGCGACCTGGAACGGGACCAACGGCATCTGGGCGAACGAGGACAGCACGGTTCGGGGAAACACCTGCTCCTGGAACCTGAGCGGTGCCGGGATCTTCGCGGGAAGCGGCCCCACGTCGAGCCGGATCGAGGACAACGTCGTCTCGGGAAATGACATCGGGATCCAGGCGCTCAGCACGAACAACCTGATCATCCGCAACTCCGCCCGCGGCAACACGACCTCGAACTACTCCATCAACGCCGGCAACGCCTATGGTCCCATCGTCGACGTGGCGGGGGCGGGCGACATGACCACGCTCGTCACCACCGATCACATGCACCCCTGGGCCAATTTCGAGTACTGAGGCTGAGCACTCGGAGAGGAGAGCAGACCCATGTCCATCGACGCCACTCGCGGCAGTCTCCTGATCACCCTGCTGCTGATCACATCCCCCCTCCTGGCTGGAGACCTCAATCCCCCGGGGGCCCCGGCCCCGACTCCGGGCCCCGAGCCGCGCATCGCGATCAACGACGCCAACACCCCGGGCACCGCCGACTCGGTGCACGTGATCACCGATCAGGGCTCCTACTATCTGGAGGACGACATCACGATCGGGTCCGCGGCCAAGAACGGCATTGTGATCGAGGCCAGCAATGTGACGCTGGATCTCAACGGCTTCCGTGTCGATGGGCGCGAGCTGATCCCCCTGCCCTGGGTGGGGAGAGACCTCGAGATCTCGCTCGATGGCATCCTGGCGAGCGGAGAGGTGGAGAACATCACCATTCGAAACGGCACGGTGCGCGACTGGGGCCACGACGGGATCGATCTGTGGGGCGCCACCGGCGTGCGCCTTGTCGATCTCACGGTCATGAACGGCGGGATCGACGGGATCACGGCGGGGGAGGCGTGCGTGGTCTCGCAGTGCGTGGCAGAGGGCAACGACGGCACGGGCATCCGGGTGGGGGGGCGCGGTGTCATCACAGGCTGTGTCTCCCAGGGCAATGAGGGAGAGGGATTCGTTGTGGGCAGCAGCAACATCACGGCGTGCACAGCGACGGAGAATGGGGGCAGCGGCATCAACGCCGCGTGGGGAAGTCTGGTGGCGGACTGCATCCTCGTCGACAACGGGGGCGATGGGATCTTCCTGAGCTCGGAGGGCAATCAGGCGCTGCGAAACACGTGCTATGCCAACGGCTATCCGGACTCCGATGGCGCGGGCATCGAGGCGCAGGGGCACAACCGGATCGAGGGCAACCACGTTCGGTTCAATGACCAGGGCATCCGGGTGTCTGGGGGAAGCGGCTGCCTGATCGTCCGCAACAGTGCCACCGAGAACGTCGTGAACTACGACATCACCGGCAGCCACGGCGTCGGGCCCATCGTGTCCGGCACGGCCCCGATCACGACGACCAGCCCCTGGGCGAACTTCGAGTTCTGACTGTTTGCCCACAGCGTTTCGCCCGTGCGGCTTGACAACATCACGAGAGAGAGCGTGACTCTCTCTGTCACAGAGCCCCGGAGAGTCCTCTGGGCTCAGCTCTGGTGTGTGCCATTCCGTGAGGAGGTCACCATCCACTGATCTCCCACCCGTGGCACGGGGTCGGTCTCTGACCCGGGGGGAGTGAAGCGCATGGGATCGCGCATCACGGCCATCTGTCTTCCTGTCTTGGCCACACTGCTCGTCTCGACGGGTTCTCTTCCCGCCGATCAGACCATCCCCAGTGGGATCCTCGGCGGCGCCACCTGGAGCGAGGGCGAGGTGATCACGGTCCTCGGTTCGATCTCCGTGACCGGCGACCTGATCATCGAGCCAGATGTCGAGGTGCGGGTGACACCCCCCGGCACCTCCATCACGGTGGAGAACGGGGGACGCCTGCTGGCCGAGGGGGAAGCGAGCCGGGAGATCCGGTTCCTCTCGAGCGCCTCGACGCCCACACCCGGCGAGTGGGACGGGATCACCCTGGAGACAACGTCGGTGGACACCAGCGTGCTCCGGCACGTGGAGGTGGAGCACGCCCGTGTGGGGCTTCGCATTCTGGGCGTTTCACCGTCGGTCGAGCACTGCGCATTTCGAAATCTGGGCTCTGCCGATGGCGCGCTCGGGGTCAACGGAAATCCCGGAGCGGATGGGGGGGACGCCAAAGAGACGGTCGGAATCACGGTCATCGGCCCCTCCCAGGCCACCATCCGACACTGCCTGGTTGAGAATGTGACCGGGGGCAATGGGGGAGGTGCGGGCAGCGGTCTTCCGGGCGCCGACGGATTCGATGGCATTCTCCCCGACACACCGGGGACCGATGGCAACGCGGGCGCCCTGGCGGGAACAGGAGGCCGGGGCGCCGATGCCGCCGGGATTCTGATCTTTGGCGCCGGGGCCACCCCAACCATCACAGAGAACACGATCCGCTCTCTGCGCGGTGGCAACGGCGGAGGGGGTGGGCGCGGCGGCGATGGGGGAAACGGGGGCAATGGGGGTCCCAACGCCGATGGAGGGGACGGTGCTCTCGGCCGCCGAGGCGGCGAGGGAGGCGAGGGTGGCGCGGCCATCGGAATCCAGGCCTCGACGGATGCCTCCCCTGTGCTTTTGAGCAATGAGATCTCCGATCTGACCGGGGGCAATGGCGGACGTGGGGGCGACACCGGCAATGGCGGCAGCGGTGGCCGGGGAGGGGATGGGGAGAATGCCACGCAGACTCCCCTCACTGATGGCAAACCGGGTGGCAACGGAGGCGATGGCTTCCCGGGCATATCGCAGCTCCCCCATGCCGGAAGTGGAGGCGCTGGGGGAGACACTGTCGGTGTGTTTGGACTGCAGGCTTCCCTGGAGGTCATATCCCACTCCATCCGAGATCTCACTGGCGGCCAGGGGGGGATGGGGGGAAATGCGGGGACGGCCGGGGCAGGCGGCGATGGTGGTCGAGGCGGAGCAGGACTGAACAGTCCGCCCGCGAATGCCGGAGCCGGTGGAGACGGGGGCGAAGGAGCCCGGGGGTACGCCGGGGGCTCAGGGGGGGTGGGTGGAGCCGCCGTGGGCATCGGAGTGGAGACCGCTGACTCCATTGCGATTCGCAACAACGTGATTGAAACACTGCGCGGCGGACCCGCCGGCCCAAGAGGGACAGGGGGAAATGCCGGGGCCGGGGGACAGGGCGGCCCTGCGGGCATTGGCCTGCAGTCAGCGCCAGGGGGCTCAGGCGGACCAGGGGGCGACGGTCATTATGGCGGGAGCATTGGGGCTCGTGGTGGATCAGTCTATGGCGTGCGGGCTGTCAGTGTTCCCAATGCGTCCGAGACCACGGCGAACCGGATCCGTGACCTTGTCGGAGGTGAGGGCGGAGATGGCGGCACTCCAGGGTTGGCCGGACCAGGCGGAGACGGCGGCGGTGGAGCGGGCTCCGCAGGGCCCAGTGGGACGGGAGGTCAGGGCGGTGAGGGAAGCGGTGGCAATCCAGGAGGAACGGGGGGACACGTCTGGGGAATCACCGCCTATCTGTCCGATCTTCTCACGACCAACAATCTGATCTGGGATCTGCGCGGTGGAACCCCTGGCATGTCGGGCCCCGCGGCTGACGGTGGCCCAGGGGGAAGTGGCGGGGTGGGGTTGTTCGTCACGGGGTCGGGCGGCAATGGGGGCGACGGGGGCCAGGGCGCCAAAGGGGGAGAGGCTGGCAGCATTCTGGTTCTGATCGATGTGCAGGGGACGATCGAGCACTACCACGAGACTCTGGCTGACTTTGACGCGGGACTGCCCGGCAGTGCGCCGACGCCGGGTGGGCAGGGCGGTGCCGGTGGCACAGGGGATCCCGATGGCACGCCCGGCACCGATGGTCCGGATGGTGCCCCGGCAAGCCTCTCCTATGGAGTGGGTATGGCCACGGCCATCAATTCCATCAGCACATTCAACAACTGCATCGTGTGGCAGCCCGCCCCCAGCGCGGCGATCGGGGTGAGCGCCGAGGGGACCGCCATGCTCCAGACCGATTTCAACATCTATCACAACATGGGCACAGCCGTGCTGGGGACAACCCTCGGAGGCAACGATCTGCTAGCCGATCCCCTGTTCGCGGATCCGACCGCGGGGGATTTCCAGCTCACCCGTCTCTCCCCAGCCGTCGACACCGGGACCGCTCGCGCCATCACCGAGGACATCGATGGCAATCCCCGCCCCTTCGATGTCCTGGGCAGGGGCGCCGATCAGACGGGTTTCGAATTCGACCGCGGGGCGTATGAGTCGATCACCGGCCGCACAGGTTATCGGACCGATGAGATCGTCGAGGCGCTCCTGACACGCACATCCGCCGTGCCGCAGAGCGATCCCCTGGACGTCAACGACGACTCCGAATTCGACGCCGCCGACGTCACGGCGAACGTGAATGACGTCGATGACGCTCTGCCCTGACATCGGAGCAAAATCCCCCTTGCGCCAAGGGCGGCGGAGGTCAAATCTTCGGCCAGCTCGCACCGGGAGGTGCTCCATGAGATCGCTGTCCGCATTTGCTCTCTTCACCGTCATCGCCATGACCCTCTCGGGTCTGGGCTGCCCCGGATTCGCAGCCCTGGCCTATGAGGGATACACCGTCTGCATCGATCCGGGGCACCAGGGCGTGGCCAACTCCACGCCGGAGCCGATCGGCCCCGGCGCCACGACGACGAAGCCCTGTGTCTCCAGCGGAACGAGCGGCCCGATCTCCGGCCCGGAGCACGCCCTGAACCTCGACGTCGGGCTGCGGCTGCGCGATCTCCTCGCCGCCCAGGGGGTCACCGTGGTGATGACCCGCACGACGCCCGACGTCGATCTGTGCAACAGTGAGCGGGCCGCGATCGCCAATGCGGCCGAGGCTCACCTCGCCGTCCGCATTCACGCCAACAGTGGCAGCACCTCCGGGTGTTTCACGCTGAACCCGACGAACATCCCGGGGTGGACCGACGACATCTACGAGGAGAGCCTCGAGGCCGCGACAATTGTCCAGACGGCCTTCGCCGCGCACACCGGGATCCCCGATCTCGGCCTGACACCGCGCAGCGACATCGCGGGATTCAACTGGTCGGATGTCCCCGTGATCCTCCCTGAGATGTTTCACATGCAGAACGCCGAGCACGATGCTCTCGCCGCCACACCGGCCTTCCGCCAGCTCCTGGCCGAGGGGCTCGCGGAGGGGATCTTCGCGTACCTCGACACGGTGGACAGTGTTCCGGTTGGCCTCTCCCTGTTCGGTCCGTGAGGAGAGCTCACCGCCGCTCTTTGCCGTTGACACCGCTCGGATGGGAGAACCATTTTCCCATCCATCTCAGATGGGAGGTCTGACCCCGTGACTCGACACATCGCACTTCTTCTCACGCTCGCCTCGGTGCTTCTCCTCGCGGGCTGCTACAGCGCGCCGGTGATGCCCCCGGGCGGCATCCTCTACGCCGATCTCACCGCGCCGATCGACACGAACGGCGAGGGCGGCACGCTGGGCTCGAGAGTCGGCCAGGCGACGAGCAACGGTTATTTCGGTCTGTTCGCGACAGGGGACTGCTCGGTCGCCGCCGCCTGCGAGGACGGCGGGATCACGCGGATCGATCACATCGACTATCACTACAAGAACATCATCGGCATCCAGCAGTTCACGATCACCGTGATCGGGGAGTGAGATCATGCGAGCCCCCAGACACCGGGGCCGCTGGGCGTTGGCGCTGCTCGGAGTCATCGCGCTGATCGCCCTCTCGGGCTGTGCCCCGCACCGAACGGCGGTCATGCCCCCGCATGGCATTCTCTTCGCCGACTACACCGCACCGCTGATCACACCGGGCCCCGGCGTGGACATCGGTGACTGGGACGACGTCGAGATCCACGTCTCCCACTTCGAGATCCCCTACGCCTACCTCCGTCTCATCAACCTCTCCTGGGGTGAGGCGGCGGTCGAGGACGCCATCCGCGAGAGCGGTTTCAGCGAGGTCTACTTCGCGGATTACACCATCTTCAACGTTCTGAGCGTCTGGACGACGTTCACCGTGAGAGTCTACGGCGTGACCTGATCCAGGTCCGCCCGCTCTGGGCGCCCCCCGGGGCGCCCAGACGC
>JAFGKF010000248.1 GCA_016928695.1 Candidatus Sumerlaeota bacterium
CGCCCGAAGTCCCAGGCGCGGGCGAGGCGGTAGATCAGCCATCCCGTGAGAATGTGGATGAGAACCAGGGCGAAGCGGACGGTGATCACGGCGCTGCCGATGCGCTCGCCCAGCCAGACAAGCGCCGCCCCGATGTGGAGGTGGAGCGGGGGCTGTGGGGAGAGGATGTCGCTGTAGAGCTGGGCCCCCTGGCTCATCCGCCAGGCGATGTAGAGGTAGTTCCCGTCGCCGAAGTCGATGTAGGCCGGGCTGAGGGTGGCGATGCCGACGCCCAGCGCCACGAGCCCCATCAGCACCAGCACGGCGGTGGCGCGGCAGCGGGGGCAGGGCGGATTGGCGGCGCAGGGGGATGTCACAGGTTGGTCAACCGGGGGCTGAGGCTCCCCCAGTCAACCAGGCGGGGCGGCCACTGATCAACCCCAATAGAGGGGGCCGGTGTCGACGGCGCCCGCGATTGGCCCTCACACGGGGAGGTCTGGGGGAAGCCGGATCCCGGTGATCTCCTCGACAGCCGCCGCACCGATGCGGCGGCCGACCTCGCGCTCCTCGTCGACGACGACCTCGGCGCCCGCGGCCATGAGATGGATCGAGTGAATGTGGTGACGGGCGCGGGCGATGATCAGCGTGTGGGGAGCGAGCACACGGGTCAGCATGGTGATCTCGCGCGCGGCACGGTGATCGGGGATCGACACGATGACGGCGCGCGCGTGCTCGACTCCCACGTGGTGAAGCACCTCCGCGTGGGTGGCATCGCCCAGATGGGCGGTGTGGCCCTGGGCACGCGCCCGCTGCACCGAGCGGGGATTGAGCTCGACGATCACCGTGGGGATCCGGGCCTCGTCGAGCGCCACTTTGACGATCTGCCCGGAGGGCCCGAAGCCGACGAGGATCACGTGCTCGCTCAGGCTCGCGGGCTGCTCGACCTCGGGGAGAAGATCAGCGCGGGCGAGACCCAGTCGCCGCATGACCAGCTCGAATCGGCGCCCTGTGGGAACAGCCAGGGCCACGAGCCCGGGGGTGAGGAGAAGCGTGAGAACGGCGACGGCGACGAGGAGCTGGAAAGACCACTCGGTCAGCAGACTCCCCGCCAGAGCGATCTGGGCGAGGACGAAAGAGAACTCACCGATCTGGCCGAGGCAGAGACCGGTGGCGAGTGCGCTGCACTCACTCCGCCCGAGCAGGCGGACCACCGCCCAGATGATCGCCGCCTTCCCCACGATGACGCCGATGAGTGTGATCAGCACCAGCGGCAGATGCTCCACGATCCAGGCGGGATTGGCGACCATGCCGATCGAGGCGAAAAAGAGCGTGACGAAGACCGTCCGCAGCGGCCCGACATCCGACCGGATCTGAGTGGCAAAGGGCGACTCGGCCAGGAACATCCCGGCGACGAACGCGCCGAGAGCGGGCGAGAGCCCGAGCTCATGCGACAGCCAGGTGGCCCCGAGGCAGGTGACGATGGCGAGGAGGATCGGGAGCTCGCGGTTGCGGCTCAGCGCCACGGACCCCAGCAGTCGCGGCAGAGCGGTGTGGCTGAACACCAGAAGTCCCCCTACCAGGAGCGCGCCGAGCAGCGTCATCTCGAGCACCTCGAGCACCACCTGCCCCGCGGTGCCCTCACCCCCGAGCGTGGAGACGAACAGGACCAGCGGCACCAGGGCGATGTCCTGGAGCAGCAGGATCCCCAGGGAGGCGCGGCCGTGCACACTGTCCATCTCGGTCCGGTCGGTGAGAATCCGCAGGACGCAGGCGGTCGAGCTGGGGGCGACGATGGCGCCGATGGCGAGCGAGGCGGCGAGCCCCTGACCAAGTGCCAGCATCAGCAGCGTCGCCGCGATGGCTGTCACGGCGAGCTGAAGGGTGCCACCCACAAAGGCGACGGAGCCGAGACTGCGGAGGCGTCGCCAGGAGATCTCGAGCCCGATGGAGAAGAGCAGCAGCGCCACTCCGAGCTCGGCCATCGAGTGCATGACCTCCTCGCTGCTGACGATGTGGAGCGTGTGGGGCCCCAGCAGGGCTCCGGCGAGCAGATAGCCCAGGATGGCGCTCTGGCGCATCGCCTCGAACACCGCGCCGAGGGCCATCGCGAGCGCGAGGAGCACGAGGATGTCGAGGAGGAGGGACCAGAATTCCATGGCAATGGGAGATCATTCACCAGTTGCCGGGCGTGATGCGACGAAAAAACTCAGACTCCTCTGCGTGAGATGCCCCGCGCCGGATCGATTCGCGGCCCCACTTGGCCCTTGACCACCCCCCCCTCCGCTGCCACGCTCCGGGCGATTTTGCGCATGTGAAGAAGGAGTCCCCCCATGACCACAATCGTCGATGTCCAGGCCCGTGAGATCCTCGACTCGCGTGGCAACCCCACAGTGGAGGTCGAGGTGCTCCTCGACTCCGGTGCCATCGGACGCGCGGCCGTGCCCTCGGGCGCCTCGACGGGCGAGCACGAGGCCGTGGAGCTGCGAGACGGCGACAAGGCCCGCTACGGCGGCAAGGGCGTCCTGAAGGCCGTGGAGAACGTCAACACGGTGCTGGCCGACGTCCTCGAGGGCCAGGACGCGACCGAGCAGGTGGTGATCGACAGCCTGATGTGCGAGGCCGACGGCACGGAGAACAAGGGCAAGCTGGGTGCGAACGCGATCCTGGGGTGCTCGATGGCGGTCGCGAAGGCGGCGGCCGAGGAGCTCCAGCTGCCCCTCTACCAGTACCTCGGCGGATTCGCCGCGGTGACGCTGCCCGTGCCGATGATGAACATCCTCAACGGCGGAAAGCACGCCGACAACAACGTCGACCTCCAGGAGTTCATGGTGATGCCCGTCGGGGCGCCGTCGTTCCCCGAGGCGCTGCGCTGGGGCGCGGAGATCTTCCACGCGCTGGCGTCGGTGCTGAAGGCCGAGGGCAAGAGCACGTCGGTGGGCGACGAGGGCGGCTTCGCCCCGGCGCTGGGCTCGAACGAGGAGGCGCTCGAGGTGATCATGAAGGCGATCGCCAAGACCGGCCTGAAGCCTGAGACGGACGTCTGCATCGCGCTTGATCCCGCCTCGAGCGAGTTCTATGGCCAGGACTGCAAGGGCCAGAAGGTCAGGGCCGCGGGCAAGTACGTGCTCCTGGCCGAGGCGAAGGACAAGCAGCAGAAGACCTCCGAGCAGATGGTCGATCTCTACGAGAGCCTGGTGAACGGCTACCCGATCATCTCGATCGAGGACGGCCTCGCCGAGGATGACTGGGAGGGCTGGAAGATCCTGACCGAGCGGCTGGGCCGGCGCATCCAGCTGGTGGGCGACGACCTCTTCGTGACGAACACCACGCGCCTGGGCCAGGGCATCGCGCAGGGCGTGGCCAACTCGATCCTGATCAAGGTCAATCAGATCGGGACGCTGACGGAGACCTTCGCGGCGATCGAGATGGCCAAGCGGGCGGGGTACACGAACGTGATCAGCCACCGCTCGGGCGAGACCGAGGACACGACGATCGCGGACATCGCGGTGGCGACGAACGCCGGTCAGATCAAGACGGGCAGCGCCTCGCGCACCGATCGCATCGCGAAATACAACCAGCTGATGCGCATCTCCGAGGAGCTGGGCGCGGCGGCGCACTTCCCGGGCCTGAGCGCACTTTACAACCTGAAGCGCTGATCAGTGGATTGATGGAGCGCCGGCGCCCTCGCCGCACTCCCAACACGTGGAGTCCATGGGCTTGCCCATGTTCCCTGATTCTGCGGCAAGCCGCAGGACTCCAAACATGAGGAGACCCCGCTGCCTCAGGGGCCACTGGCTGAAGCCAGTGGCCAAGAGGCGCCTGCTGAAGCGGGCTGAATCGCATAATGGAGTGCCGGAGCCCTCGCCGCCCTCCCAACACGTGGAGTCCATGGTTCTGTTTGGAGTCCTGGGGCTTGCCCCAGACTCACGGGCAAACCGCAGAACTCCAGATCTGCGGCAAGTCGCCAACGCGCAGACGCACTCCGAATATGTGGAATGCACAGGCTTGCCTGTGCTCCAGGCATCGCGGCGGCAAGCCGCCGCACTCCATATCAGATCCATCGCTGCCTTCAGGCAGCGCCGGTCTTGCAAGCCGACGCAGCAAATGCCGGCGGGGGCGCCGGCCCTCCATCCTCCGGGCGTGTGGATGGGCGAGATGAGGTGCGAAATCTCTTCAATTTCGTGTCTCGTCGTGTTTGCACAGGGGGCAGAGACCCCATGAGTGAGGCTGTGCCATCACGCCGTCGGTTCCCCCCCTGGGCGCCGCCCGCTCTGGCGGCGACACTGATCGTGACTCTGATCACTCTCGCCGTGCTCCTGGCCGGGGGCGGACCGGGGGCATCTCCGACGCAGGAAGCAGAGGCGCTGATCCAGGCAGGCCGCATCGACGAGGGAGAGGCGCTCCTGCACTCAGCCGTCGCCGCAGATCCCTCCGACGCCGACGCGCTGGTGCTCCTGGCGGGACTGGCTCTGTGGCGCGGTGACCGGGGGGAGTCGGAGGAACTGCTCGAGCGGGCCATCGCGGCGGAGCCCGATCACGCGACCGCACTCAACAACCTGGGCAATCTGCTGGTGAGCGAGGCGCGCTTCGAGGAGGCACGGCCTCTCCTGGAGCGGTGTGTGGTGGTGACGGCAGACTCGGGTGAGGACGCCGAGACCCATGCCCTGGCCTGGATCAGCCTGGCGAGGGCACGGGAGGCCCTGGGCGACCTGGAGGGCGCCGACGAGGCTTGGCAGCAGGCGGCGGACCTGAATCCGGGCAACCTTCAGGTCTACCACGCGGCGGGGGTCTACGCGATGAGCCGCGAGCGCTGGGGGGTGGCGATCCGGATCTTCGAGCACCTGGCGACGCGCCAGCCGAACCAGGCGGTCCACCACCACAACCTCGCGGCGGCGCTGATCGGGGCGGGGCGCGGCGCGGAGGCGATCGAGCCTCTGAGCCGAATGCTCGAGCTCGAACCGAACAACACCGATGTGATCTTCCGCCTCGCCACCCTGCAGCACGACCAGGGCAATCTCGAGGAGTCCCTCGCGCTCTGCGAGCGCCTCCTGGAGCTCGAGCCGGACAACGAGAGAGCGCGGGACCTGCTGCTCCTCTCGCGCCCGCGAACGATCCATCTCAACTGATCTCCGCATCGAGGAGGGACGCGCGCCATGAGCACAGAGCCACTGACGGCCGAGGAGCGCCGCACTCTCCTGACCATCGCGCGGCGCGCGCTGGAGCACTGCGCGCGGACTGGCAAGACCCCCGGGCGCGATGATCTCCCCTGCGAGTCGCTGACGGAGCGGCTGGAGGAGCCAAGTGGCGCGTTCGTCACCCTCCGCCACAGGAAGAACCTGCGCGGCTGCATCGGCCAGGTCCATCCCCACCTGCCGCTGTGGGAAGCGGTGGCGCAGAACGCGGTCAACGCGGGGTGGCACGATCCGCGGTTCTCGCCCGTCAGGGAGCGCGAGCTCCCCGGACTGACCATCGAGGTCACCGTGCTGCACGCGATGGAGCCGATCACCGAGCCGGAGGAGATCACACTCGGTGAGCACGGGATCATGATGGCCGAGGGATCACGGCGCGGCGTTTTCCTCCCCCAGGTCGCCACCGAGCAGGGATGGGATGCGGAGACGTTCTTCGAGAATCTCTGCCACAAGGCGGGGCTGCCCTCGGGCTCGCACCGCCGCGAGGGTGTGGCGCTGTGGCGCTTCGGCGCGGAGCACTTCGAGGAGGAGGCGGGGAGTTGACAGCGCTCCCCGGGGAATTCAGGGTGCGGCCACCCGGACCGATGGAGAGTCACTGAGATCATGAGCGAAGAGAAACCCCCTGAGGAGACCAAGGGCGAGGAGCCCCAGGGCCCCGAGGGCCAGGACACCTCGCTGCCGCGCGCCGACTTCGCCGCGCACATCTACACGATCGGGATGCAGGCCCTGATCTTCTGCGGCAAGCAGCCCCACCCGGAGACGGGCAAGTACGAGCGCAACCTGGATCTGGCGCGCTACCAGATCGACATGCTCGGCATCCTCCGGGACAAGACGAAGGGCAATCTGAGCGAGGATGAGGAGCAGCTGCTCGAGACGCTGCTGCACAGCTGTCACCTGGCCTATCTCGACGAGAGCACACCCCCGAAGAGCTGAGGGCCATCGGAGTCCCCATGCGAATCGTCCTTCAGCGCGTCTCGCGCGCCAGTGTGGCCGTGGACGGTGAGGTGATCGGCCAGATCGGCCGGGGGCTCGTCGCGCTCGTGGGCATCGCCGCGGGCGACACCGAGGCCGAGCTGGACCCGATGGCCGACAAGATGCTGAACCTGAGAATCTTCGAGGACGAGCAGCACCACATGAACCGCTCGCTGATCGACGTCGGCGGCGAGGTGCTCGCGATCAGTCAATTCACTCTCCTGGCCAACTGCCGCAAGGGGCGGCGCCCCTCCTTCACGGGGGCGGCCCCTCCGGAGGAGGCGTCGGCGCTCTTCGACCGCTTTGTCGAGAGACTCCGCGCGCGGGGGAGCCACGTCGAGACGGGGCGCTTCGGCGCCATGATGGAGGTGGATCTGGTCAACGCGGGTCCGGTGACGATCGTTCTCGACTCCGAGGAGCTGAGGGCTCCACGCCGACAGGCGAGCGCATGACCATTCAGCGACAGCAGAAAATCGAGCTCGCCATCGAGCGGCTCGCTTACGGCGGGGCGGGCGTCGGCCACGTGGCGGGGATCACCGTCTTCGTCCAGGGCACCGCGCCGGGCGACCACGTGCGCGCGCGCGTGACCAAGCGCAGGGCGCAGCACGCCGAGGCGGAGGTGATGGAGATCCTCGAGGCGAGCCCCATGCGCCGCGAGCCCCCGTGCCCGCTCGTCGGCGACTGCGGGGGGTGCCGGTGGCAGCACATCCCCGAGTCGGAGCAGATCGCGGCGAAGGAGGCGATCATCGCCGAGACCTTCGAGCACCTGGGCAGGATCCCGCATGGGCCGATCGAGCCGATCCAGGCCTCGCCCGAGCCGCTGCGCTATCGCAACAAGATGGACCTGACCTTCGGCCGCGACGAGGCGGGGAACCTGACGCTCGGCTTCCACCGCGCGGGGCACTTCGACCAGGTGATCGACGTGCCCCATTGCCTGCTTCAGCCCGAGTCTTTCGATGCGATCGTCGCCGTCTTCCGCGAGCACGCCCGGCGCGAGAGCCTCGAGCCGCACGACCCGCGCGATCACTCGGGTTTTCTGCGCAGTGTGATCGTGCGCGGGGGCAAGGCGACGGGGGAGACGCTGGCGATCCTGCTGACGAAGACGGGCGATCTCCCCGGCCGCGACCGGCTGGTCGAGGAACTGCGCACGGCCTGCCCGAAGCTGAGGTGCTTTCTCTGGGGCATCAACGACGCGAAGGCGGACATCGCGCAGGTCGAGCGCGTGGCCTGGACGTGGGGCGAGCCCGTGATCCACGACCGCATCGGCGATCAGACGTTTGCGATCTCGCCGATGGCGTTTTTCCAGACCAACACCCTCGCGACGGAGACGCTCTACCGCCTGACGCGCGACGCCCTCGACCTGACCGGCGAGGAGACGCTGCTCGACGCCTTCTGCGGGACGGGGACGATCGGGATCTTCTGCGCGCCGCGGTGCCGCCAGGTGCTCGGCGTCGAGCTCCACCTGCCCGCCGTGCAGGACGCGCGGCGCAACGCGGCGGACAACGGGCTGAAAAACTGCACCTTCCTCGCGGGGGACGTGCGCCAGACGCTTCCGCTCGCGCGGCAGGTGGCCCGCCCGGCGATCAACCGCGTGGTGGTCGACCCCCC
>JAFGKF010000249.1 GCA_016928695.1 Candidatus Sumerlaeota bacterium
ATAAACCGCCCCGCGGCGGAGGCGGTCTGTGAGAGAGCAGGGACCCGACAAGACCATCTCTCACCGGAGGTTTGCGGGTCATGTCCACTCACGACTCCGCGCTGCGCCCTCTCCTGGTCGCGGCGCTTGTCACACTCACCTTCTCCGGCGCCCATGCAAATATGAGCGATCTCGTCACCATCGAGGTCAGTCACGAGATCACCATCGCAGGCATCGAGGACTTCCCCGACCTCGTGTTCTGGATCTACCCTGTGGACGACAGCGGCATCGCTCAGAGAGTCAATGAGGGGGAGACAATCGTTGTCCGACACTCCCACGGCACATCGATCAGATGGGATTTCCGATCACGCCCCCCAGTGATTGAGCCTCCGCCGGTTGTCCACATTGCACAGCGCCCTGAGCCCAGGCTGCGCAAACAGCGGCAATCCCAGATCCCACGATCGATGCGGGCAGTTCGCCGACCCTCGATGCTCAGAGGGTGTTGGCCGAACACCATGCCTCATCTGTGGGCCACGAAGGCGGCTGATGCACCACCCGGTGACCGAATCGCAATCTCTCAGATCGATCCAATATGTGTGGCTCACGGATCGATGACACTCTTCTCGCGCAATGTCACTCCTGTGGCGAGAGCCTTTCGCCTCGTGACGACCTTTCGAATCACCCATGTCAAAGGGGGGATTATCCACATGGACCTCGAATCCGAGCAGGTGCTCAATTGGCAGAGGGAGCCCATTGAAAAAGAGTGGCGGCGGACGCCCCGATGGTATGGAAGCGTTGGCCCCGCCGACATCTCAGCCCTTGGCCTCGTGGGTCTGATTCTCCTGGGCTGGAGACGGCGGAAGATGGCGGTGGCGTCTTCCGGCCCGTGATGGCACAGAGCGGACCATGGCCTGGCGGTTCTATGCCTTCCCGCTTGTGTTCACCCTGGTGATCGAGCTTCCACTGGCGACGGAACTGGTCCCGCGCGGCCAGCGCCGCCGCACTCTGCTCGACGCGTTTCTCATCAACATCTTCACCAACCCCCTCGCCGTCTTCTTCCACCGCCTGCTCGCCACGCCCGGCATCCCCTATGGGCTCCCCTTCCTGCTCATCGAAATCGTCGTCATCCTCACCGAGGCGCTTCTCTACCGGAGCGTCACTCGCCTCCCCTGGGGGCGCGCGGCGCTCGTCTCAAGCGCATGCAATGTCGCAAGCGCGGGGATCGGCGTGGTTTATCACCTGATGACCTGAGAGCTCAGAGTGGATACAGATCGCTGATCTCAGGGGTTTATTGAGCTCTGCATAGCAAATGCATTTCACTTCAGTGCGGACTTCGTAGGGGCGCAGCATGCTGCGCCCGTGCCATGCCGCCCCTGAGAGGTGGGCGCAGCAGTGCTGCGCCCCCACAGCACGGTGCATTGACTGTGCAGAGCTGAATAAACTGAGCTCTCAGGTTCGGCTGTCGCTCTGCCGACAAGGAGAGGTGGAGGTGGAGTCCATGGGGCTCCACACAACACTCCCCGCCGTGGGCTTCGGGGGAGGCCGCGCGAACGGGGACAGGGGGCACGACATCGTGGACGAGCAACGAGGGACGAGCACCCTCTCTGACCATGATGGTCATCGGGAGAGAGAGGCGCTGTATCGCCGGGCCATCGCCGAGGCCCACGCCGTGGCCTACCAGCGCGACTACTCCCGGCCAGGATTCACATTCATCGATCCCGGCATCGAGCGGATGACGGGTTACCGCCCTGAGGAGCTCAACTCGGAGACATGGAGGGGCCTGATCCGCGAGAGCGTGATGCTGGGGGAGAGCGCCGGACTCACGATGGAGGAGGCGCTCCGGCGAGCCCGTGCCGGGGAGATCCGGGAGTGGCACGGCGACTATCGCATCCGCACCCGCAGTGGCGACGAGCGCTGGCTCTCCGACACAGCGGTCCAGATTCTCGACGGAGCAAGCAAGCCCATCGGCTCGCTGGGCATCCTGCAGGACATCACCGAGCGCAAGCGCTCCGAGGAGGAGCGGCAGGAGCGTCTTCGACAGACGAGTCTCCAGAGGAGCACGATCGTCCGTCTGGCGACTCACCCCGCGGTGATCAGCGGCGAGATCGAGGACGCCACCCGCGCGATCACCGAGATGGCGGCCGAGACCCTGAGGGTCGAGAGAGTGGGGATCTGGCAGCTCAGCGAAGACCACCAGCACCTCCACTGCGTCGACCTGTTTGAGCGCTCCCACCAGATGCACACTGCGGGGCAGACACTCTCCGCGGGCGACCACCCCCAGTACTTCGAGTCCATCGAGGTGGAGCGTGCGCTGGACGTCCACGACACGCTCACTGACCCACGGACACTGACTTTCCGGGAGAGCTACTTCATTCCCCTGGGCATCACCTCGATGCTCGACGCCGGCATCCGCCTGGGGGGAGCCGTGACGGGAATCGTCTGCCATGAGCATGTCGGAGAGCGCCGCACATGGACAGCGGACGAGATCGGCTTCGCCGGGGCGATCGCCGATCAGATGGCCCAGGCGCTGCTCAACCGCGATCGCCTCAGGGCCTCGCAGGCGCTGCGCGTGCGAGAGGCGCTCTACCGCCGCGCCATCGCCGAGGCTGACGCCGTGGCCTACCAGCGCGAGTACGGCTCGCCCGGGTTCGTCTTCATCGACGCGGGCATCGAGCGCATGACGGGCTACCGCCCCGAGGAGCTCACATCGGAGACCTGGCGGGGCCTGATCCAGGAGAGCGTGATGCGTGGGGAGTGCACAGGGCTCTCCATGGCGGAGGCGATCAAGCACATCCGCGCGAGGGAGATGAAGGAGTGGCGCGCGGACTTCCGCATCCGCACACGAGACGGCGAGGAGCGATGGCTCTCGGACTCCTCCGTCCAGGTGCTCGACGAACGGGGAAAGCCCGTCGGCTCACTCGGCATCCTGCAGGACATCACCGAGCGCAAGCGGACCGAGGAGCGCCTGGCCCTGATGGCGACGACCGACGAGCTCACGGGGCTCCACAACAGACGCCTCCTGATGGAGCGCCTCACGCAGGAGACCCTGCGCTCACAGCGCTACGGCACGCCCCTGAGCCTCCTGATGCTCGACCTCGATCACTTCAAGAGCGTCAACGACACCCACGGCCACCTCGTCGGCGACCAGGTCCTCATCACCATGGCCCGTCTGATCACCGCGACCATCCGCGTCACCGACATCGCGGGACGCTACGGGGGCGAGGAGATGTGCATCGCCCTGACAGAGACGGGGGCCTCGGGGGCCGAGTGCATCGCCGAGCGTCTCAGGCAGCGGATCGCCGATTTCGAGTTCACCGACTCGAGCGGATGTGTGTTCCATGTGACCGCCAGCATCGGAGTGGCGACACACGACGGCGCCGACGACGTCGACACGATGCTGGCCCTCGCCGACGCCGCGCTCTACAGGGCCAAGGAGGGTGGCCGCAACCGCGTGATCTGCTCCCGCTGACCTGTGTGAACCATGTGGAGTCCATGGTTCTGTCTGGAGTCCTGGGGCTTGCCCCAGACTCACGGGCAAGCCCGTGGACTCCATATCTGCGGCAAGTCGCCGACGCGCCAAAGCACTATGGCGACGGCGCGCCGCAGGACTCCAAAACGGATGCGGAGTGCACAGTGTCATAAAAGATGGTCCGGGTGTGGGACTCCCAGACCCCACTTTCCCCAATCCCCTTGCGGATTCCGGTCTCCACCCCCAGTCTCCCTCTGACCACGGGAGCGAGGTTGAAGGCGATGAGGGTTCTCGGCATCTCAGGCAGTCCCCGGCGAGGGCAGACGACGGAGAGGCTGGTTCAGAGAGTCCTGGGCGCGATCAAGGGCCATGAGACAGAGTTCGTGTCGCTGGCGGGACTGAACATCAAGCCCTGCGGCGCATGCCTCGGATGCACGGGGGACAACACCTGTGTTCTGACGGACGACATGGAGGCTCTCCGGCCACTGCTCGAGAGGGCAGACGCCTATGTGATCGGTGCCCCGAACTACTTCTCGATGCTCAACGCCCAGATGCACGCGCTGATGGAGCGGTGGTTCCAGTTCCGGCACCGGGGTGGTGAGGCGGTCAGGGGAAAGCTGGGCGTGGCGATCGGGGTCGGCGGCAGCGATCCCAACGCCCCCGCGGTGAACATCGAGACCTTCTTCCGATACAACGGCATCGAGTGCATCGGGCGCGTGACGGCCATGGGGGCGAATCCCTGCTATGTGTGCGGACACGGAATCACCTGCAGGGACGGGGCGGTGTTTGCCCGCCTTGCGCCCGGGCAGACCGAGATCACCGATGAGATGGTCCCCGACCTCTCGAAGCAGCCCGAGGTGATCGCCCGCGCCCTGCGGATCGGACAGCTGCTCTCGCAGCGCCTCAGCGGGGCCTCTCCCCCCGCGACCTGAGTTGAGGTGCCGGAATGGGAATTCCG
>JAFGKF010000250.1 GCA_016928695.1 Candidatus Sumerlaeota bacterium
ACTGAGATCTGTGGAAAGAGTGCACTCCTCTCTCCGCATGGGAATGACCTGCGATCACACGTCGGCGGGGAATGGGCTTCCAGGCCCTGGAGGGGCCGGCTATGGCCGGTGGCCCCTTCGGGGCTCTGTGAGGAGTGCAATCAATGTGCAGAGATCTGTATTGGTGACGGTGTGGCCAGCGCACATCATGCTGATCGTGCCGGAATTCCCATTCCGGCACACAGCCCGGATGAGGGCGGCGTTCAGGGATTCAGCGCCGGCACCCCTGTTCAGGAGATCGTGCAATCGCATGCCCTGACCCTGGTGGTCAGCGTCGAGGCGGAGCCCTGATTTTCGGCCTGCGGGGCGTCTTGGCAGTTGATCATTTCGGCTCAAAGGGTCAATCAATGACCCATTCCACTCTCTGGAGGAATACCATGGGAAGGGCGAAAATCAGCATCATCGGGGCTGGCAATGTGGGGGCGACGGCGGCGCACTGGGCGGCGGCCAAGGAGCTGGGGGACATCACTCTGGTCGACATCATCGAGGGGCGACCCCAGGGCATCGCACTGGACCTGGCACAGGCAGGACCGGTCGAGGACTTCGACTGCCTGGTCAAGGGGAGCAATGGGTACGACGAGACCAAGGGATCGGACCTCGTCATCATCACGGCGGGTCTGCCGCGCAAGCCGGGCATGAGCCGGGACGATCTCCTGAAGGCCAACTTCGACATCATGAAGGGTGTCACCGAGGAGGTGGTGAAGCGCTCGCCCGACGCGATCCTGATCATCGTGGCGAACCCGCTCGACGCGATGGCGTACACGGCGCTGAAGGTCTCGAAGTTCCCGAAGCAGCGCGTGGTCGGCATGGCGGGGATCCTGGACACCGCGCGCTTCCGCACCTTCCTGGGCTGGGAGGCGAATCTCTCCGTCGAGGAGATCCAGGCGATGGTGCTCGGAGGCCACGGCGACACGATGGTGCCGATCGTCAGCGCGACGACCGTCAGCGGCATCCCGATCACCGAGTTCATCGCGAGGGACCGGCTCGAGGAGATCGTGCAGCGCACGCGGATGGGGGGCGGCGAGATCGTCAAGACGCTCGGGACGTCGGCGTACTACGCTCCGGCGGCGGCGGCGGTGCAGATGGCCGAGGCGATCCTGAAGGACAAACGCCGCGTGCTGCCGTGTGCGGCGTATCTCGAGGGCGAGTACGGCTTCAGCGGCATCTACCTCGGCGTGCCGATCATCCTCGGCGCCAACGGCATCGAGAAGGTGCTGGAGATCCCGCTGAGCGGCGAGGAGAAGGCGGCGCTGGCAAAGTCGGCCGCGGCGGTCGAGGAGCTGATCGGCCTGCTCCCGCTGTGAGCAGCGATTCAAGGACTCAACCACATCGAGGCCCGGGCCGATCGCCCGGGCCTCCCGCATTTCGCTTTTCCCCGGACCCGGGATCTGGCAGACTGGGTGACGCAGCGGATTCCAGCATGAAGGAGTGCAGCCATGATGCGAATCTCACGGTTTCTCCCCCTGTGTCTTCTCACCGCGGCCCTGGTCGCCGCCCCGGCACTGGCCCTCACGCTCGGCGAGTCGGCCGAGGGCGCGCTGACCGAGGACGATCCGATCGGCGCGCGCGACACCCGCGAGGACACGCTGTCTCTGGCCGTCGAGGCCGGGCAGCTGGTGGTGATCGATCTGTTCTCTGAGGACTTCGATGCCTATCTGCGCGTGACGCTGCCCGGCGGCGCGGTCGTCGCCAACGACGACAGCCAGGGCACGGACTCCCGTGTCGTTTTCATCCCCGCCGAGAGCGGCGAGGCGACGATCGCGGTGTCCTCTCTTCTGCCCCATGAGTCGGGAACCTACACGCTCGAGACCTCGTCGGTCGAGATACAGTCGCTTGCAATGGATGAACCCCTCACCACGACCTGCTCCATGGATCGCCGGGGGACGGCTCTCCTGACGGTGACCGAGGGCGAGGGGGTCATGCTGACCCTCGAGTCCGAGGCGGAGGCCGCGTTTCTCATGATCATGGGTCCGGATGGTCAGCGGGCGCAGGGCGTGTCCCACAGCGGGGGAAACGTCAGCGTGGTCTATCTCCCCGGGGAGTCGGGTCCGGCGCCGATCAACTTCGCCGCGGGCTCGATGAGGGGGCAGGGGGCGGTGGAGTGCACCGTGACGGCCTCCCCGCTCGAGGTGGACGAGACACTGGCCTATGAGGGCGAGCCGCTCGAGATGAGTGGTGAGCTGGACGAGGGCGAGGGTCCCGAGGTGATCGCGCTGACGGGCCCGCCGCGCCAGCGGCTGCAGATCGACCTGATGTCGAGTGTTTTCGATGCGTTTCTGCAGGTGGCGGGGGCGGGCCAGAGCCTGGAGAACGACGACGGCGGCTACGCGACAAACTCACGCCTGACGCTGTGGATGCCACCGAGGGGTGAGGTCGTGCTGCTGGCCTCGGCCTTCGGGGGAATGGGCGAAGGCGATTGGACGCTTCAGGTCACCGACCCCGGACCTCTGATGGCTCCCCCCTTCACGCTCACGGACACCGAGGGTCAGAGAGTGTCTCTGGCGGACTCCGACGGCGAGGTGCGCATCGTCGACTTCTGGGCGACGTGGTGCCCGCCGTGCATCGCGGAGATCCCGCACTTCAACGAGATCGCCGAGGAGTATGCAGGGCGTGTCACTCTCCTGGGGATCTCCACCGATGACAGTGAGGAGGATCTCGCGGAGTTTCTCGAGGAGGAGGAGATGGGCTACACCATCCTCAGGGACAACCGGGTGGTGAGTCGGATCTACGGGGCGCTGCTCGACTCGGGCCAGATGGAGGGCATTCCGACCACCTTCGTCATCGACCAGACGGGCGAGGTCGCGGCCATCCATGAGGGTTACACCGAAAAGTCGGTGTTCATCCGTGAGATCGAGGCGCTCTTGGCCGAGACGCCCTGAGGGGTTGGCATCTCCTCTGATCCATGGCCCGGGAGCTGAGCTCCCGGGCCTCACTGTTCTCGAACGGGTGTCATGGGGATTGAATCACGCCCGTCTCTGCTCACTGAGAGCGTTTCCATTTTCTGATTCCCGAATAACCCCTTGACAGATGAGGGATCCCCTCGGTGAGAATGGCTCAGGGGAGGCATTGGCTCTGTGCCAATGTGGCTCTCGAGACATATCCCACAGATGACAAGGAGTTCAGCGCAATGAAGAGATTCTCTATTTTTTGCATCGCCCTCTGCTTGGTGGCGATGACGTTCTCCGTCCAGGCCCAGCTTCTGGAGGAGACATTCGACGATTCCGGATCCTCGGCGACGTTTGACGCGGTGCCGACCGGCGACCACTCGGCAACCTTCGGCTTCGACTACAGCACCCTGACCATCACAGCGCCTGGAACCCCTGTGGACGGCACGACGATTCCCGAGGCGCCGAACACCCCGACGGGCGCCACGGCCACACGGGGCCTGGCCACCCAGGTCAACCTCACCGGCACGGCCACCTCGCTGTCGCTTTTCACCGCCGACACCTTCACGGACAATTTCGAGGTGCAGGTGGATGTCTTCTACTACCACGACAACGGCAGTGGTTCGACCGAGGACGCCATGGTCGGCCTCAACCACAGTGGGTTATTCCCCATCGCTTTCCGGCAGGCCACATCCGATCTGACGGATCAGACCGACGGCTACTTCTTAAAGGCCTTCGGAGACGTCGACGTGTCCGGCCCCGACTACTACCTCCTGGAGGGCGTGAATGGGATCATCGACGACGCGTCGCTCCCGGGCCTCTCATGGGCTGATGGCCAGGAGACCGATGTGCCGGGCCGCAACTTCAACGTCGACCTGTTCAACAACGCGGTGACCGGCTATCCCTATGGGGCCACGGAGCCGGGCGGGGCGTTCCGCTGGGTTTGGCAGACTGTCAAGTTTCAGTATGTGAACAGCACGCTCTACCTGTTCATCAATGACACGCTGATCGCCACCTACAACGACCCGGATGACACCTTCACCTCGGGCAAGGTCATGCTCGGCCACGAGGACTCGTTCAGCGGGGCCAACACGGGCAACTACATGATCTTCGACAACCTGATCGTCGAGGAGATCG
>JAFGKF010000251.1 GCA_016928695.1 Candidatus Sumerlaeota bacterium
GAGATCTCATGCTCGGACCCCTCCAGGCTCCCCTCGATCGGAGCGGTCCTGGAGCTGGTCCCCTCTCACTGCGACCCCACGGTCAATCTGTTCGACAGATTTCATCTCATGAGGGGTGAGAAGGTGATCGGCACCTGGCCCATCGATCTCCAGGGGTGCAGTCAATGAGTGATGAACAGAGAATTGTGAATGGGGAAAGAGCTGGCAGACGAATCAGCACGGAGGAGTGAAAATGTCTCTCACGCGACAGGAGATCGAGACGAGACTGGCGGAGCGGTGCGGGCTTCCCCCAGAGAGCGTGGCCGCCGCTCTGGATGAGCTGGCGCAGCTGGGTCAGCGGGAGGCCTGCAGAGGATTTCTGATCCCCGGCTTTGGCCGATTGGTTGTCAGCACGGGTCCGGAGCGGGTGGCTCGCCATCCCCTGACGGGGAAAGAGATGAGACTGCCGGGGAAGAGAAAAATCGAATTCGAGGTCGACGCAACCACCGAAGAGGCGATTCTCTTCGGCTCGGATGAGGAGTCCTCAGACGCTCAATCCTCACCTCCTGCTCCAGCGAAAATCCTCCCAGAGATCAGACTGATCGCAGACACCGGTGATTCCGCGGCGGGAGGTCATCCCCGACCCAATCACAAGATGGGGGGGCAGCCGGATTGGATTCAGGGGGCGGAGGAGAGCCCGGTCTGCTGTGGCCGCGAGATGACATTCTTCGGTCAGCTGGACTCCACTCCGGAGTGTCCGATTGCCGACGGCGGAATGCTGTGTGTGTTTCTGTGCCCCCGCTGCTGGAGGGCCAAGTGCATGACCCAGCTCTCGTGATGAATTGAGAATTGAAAATTCAGAATGGGGAAATCGGAGAAGAGCGTCACCGGTGAAGCAGGCCTGTGGGGGGGGGCAGGGCGATGTCGTCCGCCGTCAGTGAAGCCCCGGCACCTCCCATCATTCCCACACCCCTTGTCGACCCCTGAGTGTCAACTGTCCCCCAGCCCGTTTCGTCTGACCGAGTGAGACCCCCCAGGCGATCACCTCTGCGATGAGCCCATCCGACACAGACGCGCCTGCACCGAGAGCATGGTTTCCCGGCACGGGAAAGCAGCGACTCTCTGCGCTCTGGCTGCTGGTCCTTGGCTATCTGCTTCTGCAGTGTGTGTTCCCATTCGGCCCGTGGTACGCCAACGATCAATACATTCTCGGGCTCCAGCGCTCCTGGGCCGTCGCATCGGTGACGCTGTGGATCGGGGTTCTCATCGCAGCTGTGTGGGCCCACACCGTGAGAATGCGAATCGCGGTGCTGGGGGCCTCTCTTCTCCTGAGCGCCGGTGTGCGGGGGGTGCTCGACGAGGACAGGCGGCTGAGCGCCGCTCTGCTCCGGGCCGATCACCTGGTGGTCCACGCGTTCTTCATCGATGAGAGGGGTGGGCGCACCGACAGGGTCTTGACCGTCATCGATGACCCGGAGGCGATCCGTCACATGGCGGAGACGCTGCGGTTCGATCAGGATCCCCCATGGAGAATGGTGTTCTATTTCACGATCGATGGGGATTTCACCGTGGATGTCGTGGACGATGAGGGTGAGGTCATCACGAGTTTCATCGTCATCAACCGCGGGCAGGCGATCCGCTGGCGACCGGCCATGGTCACAGATCGCCACACTCCGCAGCGGTTTCAGGAGGCGCTGGTGGATGCCGTGCTTCAATCAATTCCAGGGGATGGGGGGATCTCGTCGCCGGAGAGCGATCGGCGATTGCAGGCATTTCTTCTGTCCTGGTGTCGGACACCCGAGGCCGTCAGGCGGATGGCCGCAATGATCCCGAATGGAGATTCCCACGTGCGCGCAGCCATCGCCAGTGTCCTGGGCATGTGGGAGCAGCCCGACGAAGCCGTGGAACCTCTGTTGGAGCTTGCCCGGGACCCGGAGGCGGTGGTCCGCGAGGCGGCGATCCGATCGCTGAGCAACCATCGCGATGTCGCTGAGGTGCGGGAGTTCCTGATGGAACACGGGGTCGATGCCCCCTGAGGGAGCGCGGAGGTTCCCCGTTGCCTGATAGCACAGGGGGGCACAGGGGGAAGGTGCCGGAATGGGAATTCCGGCACCATGCCCATGAAAGGGGCGACGGTGCTCCATCATTCCCCATTCCATGGTCCCGCGTGGGACACGATGGACAACGAGTTCATTCACAACACGGTCTGGTTCCGCTCGGGCGAGGGACGCTGGGCTTCGAGCACACCCCGGCGGTCGTTGGACTCTCGGCGGCGCTCCATCGCTGACGCCCGGCGGTTCAACACCCCGCGCTTTCGGCCTCGGCCCTGGGACCGCCGTCTGTGATTGTCTTCACGATGGGGACGTCTCCCCGCCGCGCCGCTTGACCTGTGTCAGGATTTGCATTATCAGGCCCGATGGCCAAAGAGGTGCCCAGGGAAGATCCGCTGTCGCCATGAGAGTCCTTCTGCTGTCCATCTTCGATGAGTGGTGCCTGGGTCTGCGCCTGCTCACCTCACTGCTCAGGCGCGAGGGGCACGAGGTCTCGCTCGCCTTCCTCGGCAGCATTCCCCAGGCCAACACGGACGCCGGGGCGAACGACCCGGAGGGCTATCATGTTCCACCGGCCAGTGTGTCTGGCGGGGATCTCGAGGCGCTGAGGCAGCTCACGGGTGAATTCAAGCCTGAGCTCATCGGTGTGAGCTACACCTCGCACTACTTCGGCCTGGCGGAGCGCGCGACGGTGGAGATGCGACGGGCCAGCGATGCCCCCGTCATCTGGGGCGGCGTCGACGTCACCGCCAATCCCGACCTGGCGATCCAGATCGCGGACTTCGCCTGTGTGGGCGAGGGGGAGGGGGCGATGATGGATCTCGTGCACGCCCTCACGTCGGGGGAGGACTGCACCGGGATCCCCAACCTCTGGGTGCGGCGCGACGGAGAGATCCATCGCAATGACGTGCGGCCTGTGATCCGGGACCTCGACGCGCTCCCATATCCGGATTTCATCCCCGCGGGGCGAGACTGGATCGCTGGGGGCCGGGTGAACCGCGCCACCATACCCGATGGCAGCAATCTCCATCACAGCTACCCCATCATGGCCAGCCGCGGGTGCCCCTTCAGCTGCACCTACTGCTGCAACTCGATGTACCGCGAGATCTACGGAAGCCGAGACTACGTGCGGCTCCGCAGTGTCGACAGCGTCGTCGATGAGATCCGGGGCTACCTCAGGCATCGCCCGGAGACGACCATCATCGAGTTCTGGGATGACGTCTTCGGCTTCAATGAGGAGTGGATGAGGGAGTTCGCCGAGGTCTATCCCCGCGAGGTGAAACGCCCCTTCTGGTGCTACACGTACCCTGTGCTGTGCCGGCCCGAATTCGTGGAGAGGCTCCGGCGGGCCGGGGTGTCCTTTGTGGTGATGGGCCTGCAGAGTGGGAGCGAGAGAACGCTGCGCGAGGACTACAACCGCCCCGCATCGGCGAAGCAGGCGATCGATGCGGCGTGGCTGATGCACCGCAGCGGAATCACACCCGTTGTCGATCTGATTCTCGGCAATCCCTTCGAGACGGATGAGGATTATCTGAAGACGCTCGAGATGATGCTTCAGATGCCACCGGGTTTCATTCTCCAGGAGATCAATGTGCTGTCGCTGTATCGCAATTACCCGCTGACGCGGCGCGCGGGCGAGGCGGGGCTGCGCAGCTCCCCGCTGGATCGGCGCAATGTCTTTCAGGGCGAGCCACTCCCCGACCTCCGGTTTTGGCATGCGCTGCTGACCCTGACCCAGTTCCCCCAGGTGGGCGCGGACAACCTCCGCCACATGGCCCGCGATCCCCATCTCCGTGAGCACCCGGAGATCGTGGAGGCCATCTCCCGCGCGCTTGTCGATGCGACATTCATCCCGGGGACGCGCCGCCACCGCACCCAGCCGCTTCAGGAGGAGATCGATGGGCTGCGAAAGGGGCTCGCCACCTATGAGGGCAGTGCCGCGGTGAGGTGGTTCCTCAAACTCAGGAGAGCCCTGAGGGGGCGCCGCTGAGAGCGCAGCGGATCACGGGGTGGTCCGCAATTCGCGGACTGCCGGGAGGCGATCCTGCAGATCGAGGACGCCGTATCGCCCGCAGATCTCCACGACCCGGTCGATGAGAATGGCATCGCGGCGATTGCCATCACGGCCCGTCACCGTCGTCGCCATCAGCAGGGAGTTGCAGATCGCCTCCTCGGTAGCCTCCACCACGGCCATGAAGAGAGGGCTCATGGCGCTGTTGGCGACCAGCTCGACCGGCGGCTCAAGAATCGCGTCGCTGCGGGGGATCCGATACGCCGTCGAGAAGGCGATGACGTAATCCCCCGAGCCATTGGAGACATACGAGCCCGTGCGGGCGATGCCGAGCAGGGCCCGGTTGGCCAGCCGCTCGAGATTGCGCGCGGACAGCGGGGCATCGGTCGCCACGACGACCATGCACGAGCCATCGGCCGCGGCGCTCTCGGTGTATTGACTCAGAGAAAACTCCCCCAGCTCGCGCCCGACGGGTGCCCCGTTGATTGTCAGCACGCCACCGAAGTTCGACTGGACCAGCACGCCCACTGTGTATCCGCCGTGGTCGGCGGGGATCCGGCGCGAGGAGGTGCCGATCCCGCCCTTGAACCCAAAGCAGGTCGTCCCCGTCCCCGCGCCCACGCTGCCCTCGGCGACGGGACCGGGGGCGGCAGCCCCGATTGCCTCGATGACATGCTCCGGCGTGACGTGCAGCCCTCGGATGTCATTGAGATATGAGTCGTTGGTCTCGCCCACCACAGCGTTCACCGAGCGCAGCGACTCATTGCCGGGCTGGGCCAGCGTGTGGCGGATGATCCCCTCCATCCCCGCCGACACGCTGAGCGTGTTCGTCAGCACAATGGGCGTCTCGATGGTGCCGAGCTCCTCGATCTGCGTCGACCCGGCCAATTTGCCATAGGCGTTTCCGCAGAAAACCGCCCCGGGGACGCTCTCCTGATACAGATTCCCCGCATGCGGCAGGATCGCCGTCACGCCCGTCCGAACCGAATCCCCCTCCCAGATCGTCGTGTGACCGACCATCACGCCCTCGACGTCGGTGATGGCGTTGAGCGGCCCTGTCGGCAGAATCCCCACCTCGATCCCCAGATCGCGCGCCCTCGCCCGGGCCTCCGGTGAGGCCTCCTGGGCCATGGCTCTGATCGAACACGCGGATGCGACCACCAGCGTGAAGAGGAAACGTGAGATCCGATGATGAGTCATGAGTGAACGCCCCCAATCCTTCAGTGTCGGCCCTGAGCGAGCGCCCGGGGATTGTGGTCTCCCATTCACTGGACGAGCAAGGTCTATACTCCACAGATCGTGCCGGAATTCCCATGCGCCGGCGCCGAAGCGGCGATTATGCGGAGGCGGCTCCGGCACTTATTGAGCTCTGCATAGAAAATGCATTTCATTTCAGTGCGGACTTCGTAGGGGCGCAGCATGCTGCGCCCCAACAGCGCGGTGCATTGAATGTGCAGAGCGGAACAATGCGTCTCAGCAGCGGCACGTTGAATTCCCAGGTCATTGATCGTGAGAAAGCGCAAAAGAAAAACGCCGCCCCGGGAGGAGAGGGGCGGCGTTTTTTGCCGTGTGGGCTTGGGTGGGGGAAGGGGA
>JAFGKF010000252.1 GCA_016928695.1 Candidatus Sumerlaeota bacterium
GCTGCGCCCGAGAGACCTGGGGCCGGCGCGCGTTCTTGCGCCGCAAGAACCGTGACGGCCCCAAGAACAGGGTTGTGAAACCAGTTCCAGAGCTCCCATGCCATCAGCGCGTCTTGGTTTGGCCGCCCCTGCCCCGCAGGCGCCTGAGGCCCATCGCGAGCCGCACGGCGGATGACCCGCGCAGGGAGTCGAGCTCGCTCTCGGCGGCGTGGAGGCGCTGGTACACCTCGTGCATCCGGCGATCGCGCTGGGCGAGCTCGCCGCGCAGGTTGATCTCGCGCTGCAGCGCGAAGGCCCGCTCCATGAAGCGCTCGAACTGCTCGGGCGTCACGTTCTCGTTGAGCATCAGGTAGCCGTCGTCGCCCACGTGGAACTCGCCCGGCCGGTTGATCTGCCGGTGCCAGTCGAACTCGTGGTTGTCGATCATCCCCGCCGCGGTGAGGTCGGCGTGGACGCCGGACCCGGGGGGCGCCTGGAGCGCGCCGACGGAGATGCGCTCCATCTTGTCCATGTTGCGGCGGATGAAATCGAGCGTCGCCTCGAGGTCCTCGAGCGTCTCGACGGGCGCCCCGAAGATGAAGTTGGTGCCCACCGAGAGACCGTGCTCGGCCAGCAGGTCGAGCGCGCGCTGGTTCTTCTCGGGCGAGCATCCATGCTTTTTGTAGTAGGCCATCACCTTCTCGGAGTTCGTCTCGATGCCGAGGTCGACGTTGAGGAAGCCATGGTCGCGCATCAGCGTGCACAGCTCCTCGTCGACCAGGTTGACGCGCGCGTAGGTGCGGAACTTGACCCGGCGGTGGATGCCGCGGGTGCGCAGGATCTCGCAGATCTCCCGGAACCGCTTCCGGTGGCCGACGAAGAGGTCGTCGAAGAAGTAGATCCACTCGGGCTGATAGCGCTCGAGGAGCCACTCGACCTCGCTCACTGTGTACTCGGGTGAGAAGTAGCGCACCTTCGCCCAGCTCGTCGCCGTGCAGAAGTGGCAGGTGTAGGGGCAGCCGCGCGACGACATGAGGTGGACCTCGAAGTCGCGCGGTGTCGCCCACTGATCGCCGAGCAGATCACGGTCGGGGAAGGGGAGACGGTCGAGGGGATCGATGTACGGGCGAGAGGGCGTCCGCTCGATCGAGCCATCGCTGTTGCGAAAGCACAGTCCCCTGATCTCGCGCAGGTGAGGGACGGAGAGCCCGTGGCGTCTCACGGTCTCGACCAGCTCGAGCGCCGTGTCCTCGCCCTCGCCGATGCAGCCGAGGTCGATCTCGTCGGGCATCGTCTCAGGGAGCGCCGTGATGTGCATTCCCCCCGCGACAATCGGGACGTCGCGGTGGGCCTTGATCGCCTGGGCGTACTCCACCGACTCCGGCCAGTTCTCCGAGGCCGAGCTGATCATCACCAGGTCGGGCTCGACGGATCGGATCTCGGCGACATCCCGATGGAACGTGAGCTCGATGCCGCGCAGATCTCGCCTCAGGACCGAGGCGATGTACCCCAGCCCCAGGGGGGGCATCGACACCTGGTAGGGGATCGAGGGATTTGCGGCGCGGATCAGGGCGATTTTGAAGGCCATTCATCATCTCCCGCCCGCGCACGGGGGCGCGGAGCGTTCTCTGGTCCTGGATGTGTCGCCTGGGACGAGCCGAAGAGGTCGAGAGATTTCACCCGATGCCCGGATCTGTGCCAAGGAAAATCGCCATGGGTCGCCCTGGCCATTTGACAGCGTCACTCCGTTGAGGTTTGGTGGGCGGAAGCGCTGCGAGTGGGAGATGAGCGATGCGTGTTTCACAGCGAGCCCAGGGTGCGCTGTGCGCCCTGGCGGTCATGGCGATTGCGAGCCCGTGGATCTGGGCTCAGACGGATGTGCCCGTCACCCAGGCTCACCTGACGATTCGGGGGCCGAACACCGCTGCCACGAGCTTCTTCGGCCAGCCGCTGGCGGGGGGCGACCTCGACGGCGATGGATTCGATGAGGTCATCACAGCCGCCTCCGACGGCACCGACGGCTATCTCGACCGCGTGCACATCTTCCGAGGCAGTGCCGATTTCATCTCCTCACGGATCGCCTCCGGGGAGACGATCGACCTGGGCCTGACCGCGGCCGATCTCGAGATCGTCGCCGAGGATGACAACGATCAGATGCCCAGCGCCATCGGTGTGGGGGACGTCAACGGCGATTCGATCGCCGACCTCTTCCTGTCCGCCCCCTTCCACGATGGTCTCGGGCGCGGCAACAGCGGCGTGGTCTATGGGATCTTCGGGGGACCGGATCTCTTCAGCACTTCCCAGATCACGCTCGGCCCCTCGGGGGGATGGGACGTGCGATTCATCGGAGCCGCGGCGGGTGACTTCCTGGGCGCCGGGGGACCCGCGATTTTCCCCTTCTTCGACGCCCCCTGCATCGCGGTGGGCAATCTCAACGGCGACACGTACGGCGATCTGGTGATCGGCAATCACGCGGGCTTCAACACGGGCGGCTTTGGACCCGATGGCCAGGTCTTCATCATCTTCGGGGAGAACTTCACCTCGGGCACGACCTTCGACCTCGCGACGACGGGGTCGACCGGGCGCGACGTCCGGATCACGGCTCCCGCGGATGGCGACGAGATGGGACAGGCGCTCGCCGTGGGCGACATCTCAGGCGATGGCCTCGACGATCTCATCATCGGCGCCGCTTGGCACTCGCCGTCGCTCTCGGTCTACTCCTCGGGGCAAGCCCACGTGCTCCGTGGCCGGACCACCTGGTCCTCCTCCATCGCGCTCGCCTCCACCCCCGCCGATGTGACCATCAACGGCGTCGACTCCTATGACTCTGTGGGCGAGATTGTCTTCACGGGTGATTTCGACGGAGACGGGACGCAGGACCTCGCGGTCGGGGCCCCCGAGGACACCTACAATCTCCACGTCCACTTCGGCGGCACCCGCTTCGCCCCCGGCGCACCGAGCGCGTTCAACATCGGCTCCACACCCGGCGACGTGCGGGTTGTCGGCACAGGGGGCCTCGGCGCCTATCCCGGCGCGGGGGCCGATGTGGACGGGGATGGCCGAGACGAGTTGATTCTCCCGCGCCGCGACTTCGACAGCCAGCTGGGCGCCACCGACATCATCGTCGGGCGTGAGCGCGGGGAGTTTCAGGCGATCTACGACCTCGATGCGGACGAGTTCGACTTCCAGATCACAGGGATCGCAAACCGCGACACCGCAGGCTGCTGGGCCGCGGCCGCGGACACCGACAACGCCAATGGCGCCGAGATCCTGGTGGGCTCCTCCTTCGCCAGCGATGAGGAGGGGGCGGTCTGGGTCTTCGATCTGCCGCTGCCAGAGGCCCCCACAGCCGCGGATTTCCGGGCCTGGGAGATCTATCTGAGGGCTCAGTCAACACGCCCTTGACTTTCGACCCGCACCGGGCACGATCCCGCGCGACATGCGCCTCTCCGCTCCTCAGCCCGCTCTTCTGGCCCTCGAGGACGGCCACGTCCAGCGTGGCCACGCCGTCGGCGCCCCCGGCACCGTCTTCGGCGAGATGGTGTTCAACACCGCCATGACGGGCTACCAGGAGATCCTGACCGACCCCTCCTACTTCCGCCAGATCATCACCTTCTGCTATCCGCTGATCGGCAACTACGGCGTCGTTGACGCCGACGACGAGTCGCGGCGCGTCTTCGCCTCGGGCCTCGTCGTCCGCGAGATGAGCCCCCTGGCGAACTCCGCGCGGATGGAGGGCGATCTCCCCACTTGGCTGATCAAACGCGGCGTGGTCGGCATCGGCGGCGTCGACACCCGCGAGCTCGTCCTCCACATCCGCGAGCAGGGCGCGATGCGCGGGGCCGTCTCGACCGAGATCACCGATCCCGATGAGCTGGTCGACCGCGTCCGCGCGAGCGAGTCGCTCGTCGGCATCGACTCGATCACACCCGTGACCATCAAGGCGCCCATGGTGGTCGAGCCCCCCGAGGGCACGTCGAATCCCGTCCGCCTCGCCGCGCTCGACTGCGGCATGAAGCGCTCGATCGGGCGGCTGCTCGCCCGCGAGGGGTTCCACGTGACGATCCTCCCCGCGACGACGCCCCCCCAGGAGATCCTCGACGGGCCGTACGACGCGCTCTTCCTCTCCAACGGCCCCGGCGACCCCGCGGGCGTCCCCTGGCTGGTCGAGAATCTGAAACAGCTCGTGCCAAAGATGCCCACGACGGGCATCTGCTTCGGGCATCAGATGCTCGGGCTCGCCCTCGGCGGCACCACCAGCAAGCTCAAGTTCGGCCACCGCGGCGCCAACCACCCCGTCAAGGACCTGCGCACGGGTGAGATCCAGATCACGAGCCAGAACCACGGCTTCGTGGTCGACCTCGACTCCCTCGGCGGTGACGTCGAGCCGACGCATCTCAACCTCAACGACCACACCAACGAGGGGCTCCGCCACCGCGAGCTCCCCATCCTCAGCGTCCAGTATCACCCCGAGGCCGCTCCCGGCCCCCACGACGCCGCCCCCCTCTTCCGCGAGTTCCACGAACTCTGCCGCCAGGCGCTGGGGTGAGCGCAGTCACCTCGCACCGGATAACTCAGTCCGGCATTCCCAGTTGCGGGGTGTAGATGGAGGTGGCAAGCTTCGGGACGGGAAAGGCCCTCATGACCGATCCCGGCACAGGTCCCACGCCACCGCCGCAGGGGTTTTCACACGAGTGGAGATGCACCCCGTTGAAACCTATCTGAAGACCCTCTCCGAGATTCACCGCACGGGGGGGCGACTGCTGAGACTTCCCACTATGCTGCCCTCGAGGAGCTGCTGAGCGCGGTCGGTGCAAAGCTCGAACCCAAGGTCCGCGCGGTTTCGCGGCTCGCCAACACCGACGGCGACTTCGACGCGGCGGACGTGGTGACGAATGTGAATGATGGGAGGTGATGGTGGGATTGGCTGAGTTGTTGATTGGTTGATTGGGCACTTCTCGTGGCACGAGGTCTTCTCGTGGCACCGTGGTGTTAGCGTCTCCGGCGTGACGATGATCCGCCGGAGCACCGCGCGCGCCCTGGCCATCGCGCCAAACACGTCCGGGACTCGGAAGCCAAGGCCCGGCTGATCACGGAGCACACCCAATGACTTATCCCGGTTTTCAGAGTTGCGGGTGGGAGCGAGGGGTGGCAGGGTTATGGGATCGATGTGCGGGGAGTCGCCGGGCAGGTAGACGGATCATGAGGCAGCTGATCTTTGTCAGCAGCGTGCAGAGAGAGTTCGCCGCCGAGCGCGAGGCGATTCGCAACTTTGTCCAC
>JAFGKF010000253.1 GCA_016928695.1 Candidatus Sumerlaeota bacterium
ATCGCGGGCCCCGAGGCGGCGCGTCAGCTCGCCGAGGAGATCCAGGGTCTCGAAGCCCTCGACACATTCCCCACGCTCTGGCGCGTCCGGACGCTGATGCGGCAGCTCATCGAGCGCCGCACGGCGGGAGCGGACTTCCTGCGGGGTCTCACGGCCGATGAGGAGATCGAGGATCTCGCCGACGTCATGGATCACGTCGCCGACAAGGCCCGCGAAGTGTCGGTGCTGATGTGGAACGACCTGCTGCTCAACGTGGAGCGCCCCTCCGACCTTCTCGCGCGCATCCGGCTCGACCCCTCGCTCATCGTCGATCTCAGCGGGATGCCCGGGTATCAGCGCGAGCTGCTCGTCGAGACGATCGACCGCTGGCCTCAGCCGTGGGTGATGGAGCGCCACTCGACCTCGTGGGGTCCGATTCTCACGGTCGATGGACCTGAGCTGCGCCAGCGGGTGGCGGATTGCCTCGAGGAGCTGGCCGAGGGGATGGAGCGCGAGATCGAGCTGCTGCAGGGGCTCTGAGGCGTCAGTCGTCCATCGACGCCAGCGATCCCAGGACGAATCCGATCCCGACGACGGCGCCGATCGCCGCGCCGATCTTGCCGCGGCGGAAGAAACGCCTGTTGTACTCCTCGATGGTCTCGCCGCTGTCGGGGCCAACTCCCGGGCTGCCGTCCATGCCATATCTCTCCATGCCGAAGGTTCCGAGGAATCCCCCGAGCGCGGCGCCCCCCAGGCCGAAGAACAGGCAGAGGAGCAGAATGGTGAAAGGGCCGCCCTTTTTCCGTCGGTCGCCGTGCTCCGCGTGGAAGTCGCCCCAGGGGTTCGAGTGTTTCGGATTCGGCATCGATTCAATCTCTCTTTCTCAGCTCTCTCCAAGTGTACCGAAGACCCCAATGGGAAAACACGGTGCAGCAAATGCCGACGAAGCCCTGGATCAAGATCCATCCCGCACGTGTGAAGTGACCGTGTGATCCGGCTGTGAACAGTTGCGGAAGGGAGATGAGCAGAGAGACACCCAGGACTCCCGCACCCAGGCAGAAAAGGATGATCAGAACATAGGTCCAAGGACCAGCATCGGGCTTCGGCTCAAGCCCGCGCTGCATCTTGATCCAGGGACTGCGCTGATGTTCGGGAATGTTCGCCATCGATGTCACCCCCTCCGCGATGTCTTCACCCATTCTATCAGATCGGGCTGAAGAGCGGCAAGCGCTCGCGCCCGGTGGCTGATCTGATTCTTCACCTGGGCGGGGAGCTCGGCCATCGTGCAGCCGTGGCCCTCCACCCAGAAGATGGGATCGTAGCCGAATCCCCCGTCCCCGCGCGGCTCGCTGTGGATTCTGCCCTCACACGTCCCGCGTCGGATCACCTCATCGCCATGTCCCCTGATGAACACTGCCACGCAGACGAATCGCGCGGTGCGCCGCTCGGGCAGGATGCCCTCGAGCGCGGCGAGGAGCTTGGCGTTGCGCTCCTCGACGGTCGGGGCGTAGCGCGCCGACCTCACACCGGGCTCGCCGTCGAGGGCGTCGACCATCAGGCCGGAGTCGTCGGCCAGCGTCGGGAGCCCTGTCGCCATGAACCAGTGGCGCGCCTTTTTCAGCGCGTTCTCCTCGAAGGTCTCGCCGTCCTCGATCGCCTCGGGCACCTCGAGGAATTCCTCGGGTGTGCTCAGCGTGACTCCGAGCGGGGCGAGGATCGCCTCGAGCTCACGGATCTTCCCGGCATTCTGTGTCGCGATGAGGAGTTTCACGCCTCCGCTCCTGCGATGGGCTCCGGACACTCTGGGGTCTCTGCACTGAATCGGCAAGGGCGGAGCGTCGGATGCCCTTGACGACCCCGGATCTCACCCCGACAATCTCCCTCTTATGCCGGAGCTGGTTCGCATCGAAGACTACCACATTCCCCAGACGGTGGAGGAGACCCTCGAGCTCCTCGCCGCCGAGACCAAGCGCGGCCGCGAGGTCGCCCTGCTCGCCGGGGGCACCGACATCCTCGTCCGAATGCGCGAGGGGCGGATGCAGCCACGGGTGATCATCCAGATCGAGGCTCTCGACGAGCTGCGGGGCATCACGGAGACCGAGACATCGCTGCGCATCGGGGCCCGTGTCACCTTCGCCGAGCTGCTCGCCTCGCCGCTCATCGAGCGGCACGCCCGGGTCATCTCGCTCGCCTGCTTCGAGATCGGCGCGCCGCAGATCCAGAGCCGTGGGACCGTCGGTGGCCAGCTGGGGACCGCCTCGCCCGTCGGCGATCTCATCCCGCCGCTGCTCGTGCTCGACGCCGAGGTGCTCTGCCGCTCGGTCGATGACGAGCGCCGCATCCCAATCGGCGACTTTGTCAAGGGCGTCGGGAAAAACGATCTTCGGCCCGACGAGCTGATCCTGGGCGTTGAGTTTCCCAAGCCGCCGCCGGGGGCCCATGGACTCTGGCACAAGATGGGTCCACGCCGCGCGCAGTCGATCTCGAAGGTCAGCTTCGCAGGGCTCGTTCACCTGGACAAGAGAAAGCGCGTCGCCCTCTGCCGTCTTGCGTACGGGGCTGTCGCGGTCACGGCCATCCGCGCGCGCGAGACCGAGGCGCTTCTCACCAGCCAAGCGCTGACGCCCGCTCTCATCCGCGAGGCGCAGGCGCTCGTGCAGACCGAGTTCTCGCCGATCACCGATCTGCGCTCGACCGAGTCCTACCGCCGCAAGATGTGCGGCGTCATGTTGAGGCGGGGACTGTCGGGGCTGCTGGAGCAGGGCTGAGTCAGCCCTTCACGACGCCCCTGTTCCGAAATTCGCCATCATCACCTCGTCGGGGGTGAAGGCGGGGGGGCACTCCCTCCCCTTGCGCACGCGCATCATCCAACGGTGAGGGGCGGGTCGGACAGCCTTCTCGATTTCGAAGCCCGCGCTGCGTGCCATCGCCTCGAAGCATCGGACCGTCGGGATCCACCAGTTGCTCGGGTCGTCGTTGAGCTCGCGCCCCGGGAGGAAAGTCATCCTCAGGCGACGCCCTCGGTCCACGTGCGACTCGAGGATCATCTTGCCCCCCATGGCGCACAGGGCGTTGAGGCGATGGAGCCCCAGCAGTGGGTACTGAAGGTGATAGAGCACCCCGGAGGCGAAGATGAGATCAAAGGGTTCGCCCTGGAACTCGTAGATCGTCGACTGGACATAGGTGACCGGGATCTGCCAGAGTGCGCTGAGGAACTCGACGTTGCGGAAGTCGGGGGGGAAGACGTCGACCGCGGTCACCTCCGCGCCCCGGCGGGCCATCTCGATCGCGAAGAGCCCGTCCGCGCAACCCATGTCGAGGGCGCGCATGCCACTCATCTCAGGGGGGAAACCCATGTGGGCAAAGAGGCCTGCGGGATCGGCCTGGTAGTGACCCTCCGTCCACAGCCCCGGGGCGATCTCGAAGCGGTGGAACCAATATCGCCGTCTGACTTCCTCTTCCAGCTGGGCACGGTCCATGGCGAGGCCTTCTCCCGTTGGGATGGGTGGGGATCTCTAGCCGGGGCAGAGGATCCTGGCAAGCCGTGAGTCGGGGGACGCGCGGGGAGCCGGGGAGAAAAACACCGGAATCCCCTCTTCCAGATCTGTTGACGCCGTGCCAGGCCTCTCGCATATTCCCGAGCCCAGATTGATCCGAGGTCCCAGCCATGCCCCAGAATCTCGTCGAGAAGATCACCCAGCGCCACGCCGTCGGCGCGGCAGGGGAGGTCCATGCGAACGACTACGTGACGATCCGCCCCAAGCACGTGATGACCCATGACAACACGGGTGCGGTGATCCCCAAGTTCCTCTCCATCGGCGCACCGGGTGTCAAAGACCCGGGCCAGCCGATCTTCGCGATCGATCACGACATTCAGAACCGCTCGGAGGCGAACCTGGCGAAGTACGCCAAGATCGAGGCGTTCGCGAGAGAGCATGGCATCACCTTCTACCCGGCCGGGACAGGCATCGGCCACCAGGTGATGGTCGAGCAGGGGCACGTGACACCGGGATCGCTCTGTGTCGCCAGCGACTCGCACTCGAACACCTATGGCGCGCTGTGTGCAGTCGGGACGCCCGTGGTGCGGACCGACGCGGCGGTGATCTGGGCGACGGGGGAGTTCTGGTGGCAGATCCCCCAAGTGGCGCGGGTGGTTCTCACCGGGCGGCTCCCCGAGGGCTCGTCGGGCAAAGATGTGATCGTCACGCTGTGCGGCATCTACAACCAGGACGAGGTGCTGAATCACGCGATCGAATTCACGGGCGACGGCGTCGCGGGGCTCTCCATGGCCGAGCGCTTCGCCATCGCGAACATGACGACCGAGTGGGGCGCACTGGTGGGGGTTTTCCCCTGCGATG
>JAFGKF010000254.1 GCA_016928695.1 Candidatus Sumerlaeota bacterium
GCTTGAAGTCTGTCCTCCCCACATTGACCGCATTGGCCATGTTCGGGGCAACCGACAGGAGGAAAGCGGGGGGGGCAGTGCTCGGTGCGTCGGGGGCCGCCGAGGAGAGCCAGCCCTGGTAGTCGATGATGTGGCTCCCACTGCCATCCAGATTGTCCTGGATCTCAGTGATGTTCGCGGGCCAACCCAGGGTTTCCATCTGAGCGTGGGTGGTCGGGCCCCACCAGTTGCCCGTGAAATTGCGGAATTCACTGCCCGCTCCCACGGTGTCGCTGGCGTCGAAGGGGCCATTGTCGAGAAGATTGCTCCCTGTCATCGAGGCGATGTTCTCGACGCCGATGCCCGCGTTGTCGCAAACAGTGGAGTCCGTGACCACTCCCGTGCCACCGCTGGAGCGGATGCCAAGGGCGCCGTTTCCCACGACCCAGGAGTTCGTCAGCGATGCCAGTGAGTCGATCCCATCCTCGCTGTTGCCCACGATCGTGGAGTCGGAGATCTCCCCCCCGCTGATGCCATCACCTGTGTTGTTGCCCACGTATGTGCCCGAGATGGCGGAGGCACCGCTGACTCCGCCCGCATTGCTCGCCACCGCACAGTTCGTCACCGTGGTCACCCCGGAGACCGCAGCGGCCGCATTGCCTGTGATCCGACTGTCGGAGACCGTCGATGTGCCCGAGCCAGTCACCCCGACGCCCCCATTGTTTTCGACGGTGCAGCTGTGAACGGTCGAGCCGTCGGTGATGACACCGCCCCCCATGTTCCTGGAAACGGTCGAACCGCTGACCGTCCCCGCGCCGCTGATCTCGATGCCCGCCCCCACGTTGCCGATGGCATCGGAGTCGATCACGTCACCACCGGAGGTCACAATGCCCCGGCCGAGATTGTCGTCTCCGGCGACACGCAGGGCACTCCCACTGAGAACAGCGCCATCGCCCGTGTTGAACTCAGCAGAGCAGTCGGTGGCGGTCGTCCCTGTCAGGCCGTCGCCCCCGTTTCCAAGGGCGATGCATTCACTCAGGGCAGCGCCCACGAGGCCATCACCGCCATTGCCGCTGGCGACACAGGCCTCGAGATCGCGGCCGCCACCCTCGACACCCGCTCCACAGTTCATCTCGGCCACTGCTCCGGAGATGGCCCCTGTGCCGGCGGTCGATCTCAGGCCATATTCGGTGTTGCGGCGCATCGTGCAGTCGGTGATTGACACAGCGGCGATCTCGCTGAGGAGCCCCTGTCCGTTCTCCACAAACACATTCTCGAACGTGGCACTCATGGCGCTGGTGGTGACCCAGAGGTTGCCCCAGGTGTATCCGTCGTGGGGATTCATCGGATCATACTCATCCGCTCCCATGTCGACTGTCAGAGACACGCCGCCATTGATGGGACGTGCGTCACCGTCGATGTCCACAATCGGTGCCCCTGTGTTTGTTCCCTGATCGATGCAGGGCGATGAGGATCTCAGATGATAGTCAGGGATCTCCCACGGCTGGGGGGCTGATATGCTTCCCCCCTGTGTCACATCCCCCCAGATCGTGATGGTGGACTCTGTGTTGCCCGCCACGACATGGAAGTCGCCCCCGATCTCTATGACGAGGTTCTCGAGGCTGTCAGCGGCGAGAGAGGACTCCAACAGCATGAGGCTGGATTGACATGTGTGTGAGTCATATGTGATCGCCGTCGCGGTGCCCCAGGTGAGGGGCCCCACAAAGCGCGGATCGGCGTCGAGGTTTCCGATCCCCAGGTGCCCCCCCTCAACATCGCTGTGATCGACAGAGACATCCGCTGCGCCTGTTGTGTTGATCTGCAGCGGACTGTTTCCCCAGAGGATGCAGTTCGCGATGGGCACGGTCAGCGCCGAATCGGCCATGCAGTGAATCCCCGCACCGCCGACATGGCTGCTGTTGTCGACTATGGTGTTGTTGCATACCGTGGGCACAGAGTCACGCAGGTAGACGCCTGCACCTGCGTCCTCAGCGTGGTTTCCACTGATGATGTTGTCGGCGAGCGTCGGAGATGCTCCGGTGCGGAGCCAGATTCCCCCGTGATTTCCGTGATTGCCGCTGATGACGTTGAAAGAGATTGAGGAGCCGCCCTGCCAGAGAATGCCACCCACTCCCAGCACATCGGTGGGGCCTGTTGTCCTGTTGCCGACGACCAGACAGTGCGACAGCGTGTCCCCCGCTCGGAAAACGCCGCCAGCCCATGAGATGGCCCTGTTTCCTGCAATGATGTTGTTGGAGATGTTGCCACCCGAATGGGACAGGCCCAGCGCTCCGATTCCACCCCCCTGATTGGCCACATTGTCAATGATGACGTTGTTGACCATGAGCGGCGCCGCAGTGGCGGAAGCGAGTCCGATGCCACCCCCGCGACCAAGGGGCACAGTATTGCTGGCGATCAGATTGTTGACCACACTGGCCGCGGAGTCACTCAGCCAGACTCCGGCTCCGCATCCGCCATTTGCATCCACGTAATTGTCAACGATCACATTGTTCGAGACCACAGCCGTGTCTCGGGCATAGATGCCGGCCCCCGATGAGTCATGGTATCCATGCGTGATTCTGAATCCGTCGATCCTCGCATTGGCGGAACCGGTCACCACGCGCCGTGTGCTCTCGCCATCGAGAATCGTCTCATGGGCAAAGATGTCCCTTGTCCATCCAGCTGTCTCGAATCCACCAAACATGTCCACATGCGGTTCCATGTTGACTGTCGCCCCGGCGTAGACCCCCTCTGCGACGAGGACCGCGTAAGTGTTCGAGGACGAGGCATCGTTGATCTGGGAAAGCGCGGAGGTGACCGAGGCCCAGGGCTCGACAGAGGATCCGTCGCCGGTCACATCCGAGCCACCCACGGCGTCCACATGACGCACGTTGACGTATGATCCCAGATCCACCGGCACCGTCCGGGGGCCAATCTCACCGCTGATGCCAATCGGCATGACACCTGATAGGTCTGGCGGCTTTGCCGACGTGAAGACGATGGGCTCCTCGGAGGTGCCAACCGCTGTCAGCTCACAGCTGAATCCCGCCTGGATATCCACGCCAGGATCGACCTTGAACACAGTCCCCGCCTGGATCGTTGTGGCGTTCCACATCTGGAGGTTGCCGGTGACGTGGTACGTGTTGTCGCTGGTGAAAATGGTGCTGATCTCGACCCCTGAGATATCGACCTCATCCTCAACAGCCAGGTCGAAGCTCAGCGTGTCGCTGTATCCTCCGTCGCCCATCAGGTCTAAGCTGAAAGTCACGTCCTTCACGCCTGAGGTTGCGCTGACCACGATGTCGGAGAAGGGATCAGAGGAATTGCTGGTGTTGCCCCCGCTGAGGACTGTTCCGAAGGAGGTCGTGGAATTGGCAATGGCCCCGATGTCAGGATCGAACGTCGAGAGCGTGCCCGAGACATTCAGGCCGTCAGCGCCCGTGGAGGTCAGGTTGACGATGAGACGCGCCGTCTCACCCTCGTCGAGCACACCATCGCCGTCATTGTCGACATCGTGGGAGACGTCATCGTCAACCGTCACGCCGGCGATGGAGATCACAGGCGTCATGGAACTGCTCATGGCAGTGTTGGCATTGAGCAGGCCTGATCCCGCCCAACCGACTGTTGGCTGATTGTCGGGGACAGCGGTGGCCGTCGCGAGCAGGTGGCTCCGGATTGCAAAATTCGACTGACTGGGACTCTGGGCCATCAGGAGCGCTGCGACACCCGTGACCATCGGTGCGGCGAAGGAGGTGCCCGAGCCATATGTGCCGTTGTACTGGGAGCCAGGGATGCAGGAGAAGATCGTCGCCCCCGGCGCCACCAGCTCAACCAGCGAGTCCTCGAGGCCGTTGTGGTTCGACCAGGGTGCGCGTGTCACACCGTCATCCATCACTGCACCGACGCCCATCACTGAGTCGAAGCTTGCCGGATAGACGGGGAGGTCACCCTGGTTCTCATTGCCCACGGCGGCGACGAGCAGGACACCGGCCTGCTCCGCCGCGTCACAGGCGCTCCGGAGCGTCTGCGAATATCCCGAGAACCGGATGGACATGTTGGCAATGTCCGCCCCCCGGGTCACTGCCCAGGCCAGCGCGGAGGCCACGTCAGCGGCTGTGATTTCGCCGCTGGCGTTCGCCACATCGAGCGACATGATCCGGCATCCAAAGCCGATGCCCGCGATCCCCTCACCATTTCCCTCAGCGGCTGCTGTGATCCCCGCCACCCGCGTGCCATGCCCCACGTCGTCGAAGATGTCTGTGTCGTTGTCGACGAAGTTGAAGGAGCTGGCGAGATCCAGGGCGGCGGAGAGATCGGGGTGGGCCGCCTCGACACCGGAGTCGATCACAGCCACCACAACAGAGGGAGATGATCCGGTCTGCTCGTCCCAGGCCTGTTCGACTCCGATGATTCCGAGATCACCGACTGTCTGGGGATACAGTGGATCCGAGGTCGGGACATAGCAGAGCGTCCCGAGAAAGTTGGGCTCGGCATAGAGGACATTGGGATCAGATTGATAAGCGTCACACAGCTCATGAACGGATGTGTGACTGTCCTGGTGGAATTCAAGAACCCAGATGTCTGCGGCGTTCCCATGAGTGTGGACAGAGCGAGCGGCACTCAGGTCGAAGCGCCGGTCGAGCGCTGCCAGGCTCGGGGTGCGATTCTGAGCCACCTCTGCAGCCGTGAGCCGGCCCGAGCTGTCGCCATGTGTCACCACCGGTGGGGAGCGATACCTCACGATGATCTCTCCCTCCCGGAAAGCGGGCGGCTCAGGGCCCGTGATCGCAGAGGGGAGCCATGACACCAGAGACAATGCCATCGCTGTAAAACAGGTGACGAGCCTCACATTGAGCTCTGCATAGAAAATGCATTTCATTTCAGTGCGGACTCTGCAGGGGCGCATTGACTGTGCGGAGCTGAATAAACACCTCTCCTCAGAGTGGCTTGGAATGCGGCTCATGCCTCGAGTCCTCTTTCGATCTCCTGAAGTGCCATCCGGAGCTCATTCTCCTCTTTGTCGGCTATTCCCAGAGCTGGCGCCGCTTCGATCAGGGCGCGGAGAACTCTCATCTCGTCGGCCCGCTGATGTGTCCCCCGCGAGAGCGCCAGGGCCTCTCTGAATTGTTCAATTGCCCTTTCGCGATCATGCTCAGCCAGCGCGATCTGGGCCTCTGCGCTGAGAAGCGTGGGACGCAGGTGGCCCAGGTCCTCGGACTCGATGTGCCCCTGTGCCTCATTGACCTCTCGGATGGCCTCCTGCAGATTCCCCTGGTCGAGACACATCCCCGCGCGTCCGAGCGCGAGGCTCGCCTGGCGTTCCCGATCTCTGAGGCTCAGGGCGATCTCGGCCGCACGCGTGAATGAATCACCCGCGGCCGCCCGCTCACCGAGCCCTGCCTCCGCGAGAGCACGGTTCTCCAGAGCGATCGCCTCCGATCGCCGATCACCGATACGATGAGCGACCTCTTCGGCCCGGGCGCTCTGCTCGAGCGCCCGTTGCCAGCGGCGTGCGAGAAGGGCGAGATTGGCCAGGTTGGCACAGAGCGCTGTCTCGGCCACCCGATAGCCCAGGGCTCTGGCACGGCCAAGCGCCCACCGATACCGCTCATCCGCTTCGTGGAATCGGCCCATCTGCTCCGCCACAATGCCCAGATTGCTGGCCGTGGCGATCTCACCGAAGATCTGACCCGCCCGGCGCCGGAGTTCCATCGCCCTCTGCAGCTCATTGTGTGCCGCCGGAAGGTCCCCTCGACTCCAAAGGATCAGGCCCAGATTGTTGTGCGTGTCAGAGGCGATGACGGGCTCCTGCTCGGCATCGACGCCGACCTCCCGGAGGTGTCTCTCGGCCTCAAGCGGGTGCCCCTGTTGCCAGTCAATGATGGCCAGCTGCTGAAGGCAGAGCGCCCTCTGGCGCCCATTGCCATTGGAGTCGGGGAGCGCCAGGGCTTGGCCAAGGAGGCGCCTGGCCCACCCGGGGCGACCGCGCTGAAGAAGCGTGTGAGCGTTTTCGAGCAGCGCTCGGCTGATCATCTCGCCATCATCCAAATGGCGAGCCGCGTGGAGCGCAGAGTGCAGCCGCCTCTGGGAATCGGCGAGCTTGCCCTCGAGCCTGTGAACAGCTCCGCTGAGCAGCAGCGCCTCGACCATGGTTCTCAGATCATCCTCGGAGGCGGATTCCCCGGACAGGTGCTCGATGACGGCCTCCACCTGCAGCTCGGCCAGCGGGAGATCCCCAAGATCACAGGCCCGGCGAGCTGCCTCCAGCAGGTGCTCCGCCGCTCGCCGTGGATCGCCCGCCTGCTCCCAGTGAAAGGCAATCTGGGCTGCATACTCTCGTCGCCGCTGGGCGAAGAGACGACCGAGCGCCCCGGCCACCATCTCATGCATCTGCTCGCGCTGACGACGCAGCATCGAGCGATAGACAATCTCCTGTGTCAGAGAATTTCTGAAATAGAATCTGAGAATCCCCTCTCTCTCCCGGCGAATCAGGATCTGGAGCGACTCGAGGGTGATGAGCTTGTCCATCAGCCCCTCTCGGATGCACTCGACGAGGGTGAGGGCTTCGAGAACAAATTCGCCTCCCATCACAGCTCCACACTGCAGGAGAAGTCGGGTTTTCATCTCCAGACGATCGACCCGCCCCTGGATGAGATTGTGAAGCGACTGGGGAACCCCCTCGCCGAGGCGTTGAACGATCTCCTCCCGCTCCTCCGGGGGACGCTCGAGCAGGTCGTCGATGACCATGCGCGCCAGCTCCTCGAGAAAGAGAGGATTGCCCTCAGACCGGCGAATGATCAGCCGCCTCAGCTCGGCGCTGACGCCGATCTGCTCCAGCACGTTTTCCAGGAGAAGTCGGCTCTCTCGATCCGAGAGGGAGGGGAGAGTGAGTGTGGCGATCTCGCGGACGGCGGTGAGATCCGGATGATCCCTGCGCGAGGCGAGAATCACCCAGCACTCCCCGAGCCCCTCAGCCCCGAGCAGCTCGCCGAGGAAACTCTCAGTGGCGCTGTCGACCCACTGCAGATCATCGAAGAGCAGGATCAGAGGCCTCTCCCGGCTGAGCGCCCGGAACAAATGGAGCACCGCCTGGAAGATCAGATGGCGGCGATGGTCAGGGGTCTCTCGGACCAGGATCTGCGCTGCATCCGGATCGCCCAGGAGATGGCGCAGGCACAGGGCGTCGATCTCGGACTCCGTGTTCAGCTCCCTGAGAGCGGACTCCACTTTGGCCGTGATCTGGGACGCTCTGTCGAGCGGGCTGATCTCAAGCACCTGACGCAGAAGTTCGATCACGGCGAAAAGGCTCACCCTCTGTGCCCACCGAGCCCCGGCACTGCGGTGAAAGTGGGCCGCGGGGGCGAACCTCGAGACCGCCTCAGAGACAATCCTCGTCTTTCCCATGCCCATGTCGGCTCGGAGAAGGAGAGCCTGGCAGCGGCCCTCGGCACTGCGCTCACCGAGGAATAGCTGAAGCAGTCTCAGCTCCTCACTGCGCCCGATGAGGGGAACACGGATTGCCCGCGGAGGTGGGACAATGGCCTGAGGCTCAGGATTGAGTCCCACCAGCCGGAAGGCCCTCTGTGGCTGGTCGAAGCCTCTCAGCCGAAGAGGCCCCACGGGCTCGAACACAAACTGCTCAGCCACCTGCTCATAGGTCTCCCAGCTCGCGAGGATCTCCTCACGGCCCGCCGCGTGGGCGAGGAGAGACGCCAGATCGACGGTGGTCCCCACGAGGCAAAAGCGAGGGGGGGTGATTGCTCCGATCTCCTGAGTCACCACCAGGCCTGTGTGAATGCCGCCGTGGAGGACAATTTCGCCGGCGTGCCGGCCGCTGATCTCCCTGACATGCCCGAGGATCTCACATGCCGCTCGCAGAGCGAGCTCAGGGTCATTCTCATGGCACACAGGCACACCGAAGACTGACACGATTTCATCGTCGGTCACCGTGTCGATCGCACCGTCGTGCCGCTCGAGGATCTCCACGAGCGATGTGGAGAGTTGATCACGGAGACCCTGTGCCTCAGGCGCGCCCCACCGCTCAGCGACACGATCCAAGCCCCCGATGTCCAGTGCAAAGACTGTGGCAATGCGCCGATCCCCCAGAACCAGCGAGCCCAGTGGTCGTGAGCGAGCGCCCGCGGGGAAATCCTCGGTCCGGTCTGGGCCAGGCTCGGGCGGCAATGGGCCAGGCATCTCTCAGACCACTCCCCCTGCCAAAGAGACGCCACCGCACGGACAGGGCTGCGCCCTGGAGTGGATTGCTTCAACGTCGTCTGGGCAGATGTGATGGCCCCCCGGTGTGTCGTTCAACAACCCCTGCCTCCCCAGCGACATTCGCGCTCACGCGATGTCGCGCAGATTCTTCATGCTCTCACGGGAAACCCAGGTGTTGATTGTCTTGCGATCGAAACGCCAATGGTGACCAATCCGGGCGGCCGGGATCTCTCCGCGCTTGAGCAGTCGATAAATCGTCTTGGGACTGACCTTCAGGTAGGCGGCCACTTCCTCAACATTCAGCAGGTCATCTTCCATATTCAGCAGGTCATCTTCCATCAGGGTCTTCCTGAGCTTCTCGCCGGGCAGTTTCAGCTTGACATTGGCAGACTCCTGAGCAGCATGCAAGTCCTAAAAAAGACCATTGGTGACCATTGTATAGGAATATTTGGATATAAAGGCCATATAACGGTCTGCTGTGACTGTGGATGACCCAGTCCAACGGGAGTCCACATCGCTCAGGGGAAACCTGATGGGGAATTTGGCGACTTGTGGGGGTGTCGACGAGGTCAACACAATGGCCCAGCTGGAAAAATCGGCTGATTTGGACACCCTGTTGGGCATCGCGGAGTGCTGTGAAAAAGCGACTTGTGTCGCAGACTGGTCCCCCGGGCTCCTGGGGAAAATCACCTCACTGACCGGCTGTCACGTCGGACACCTCTGCCTGAGGGGAGGGCCAGAGCAGGCGGACATGGTCTCATCTGGCCTCTGGCATTTCAGCTCAGAGCGGCCTTTTCGGCCCTTCCGCAGGGCCACCGAGAAGATTCAATTCCCAAGCGGGGACGGTTTGCCCGGTCAGGTCATGGCCGGCGCAGAGCCGATTTGGAACTTCGATCTCACCGATGCCAAGCGCTGCCGGCGCACGCAGCCGGCCTCCCGCTGCGGCTTCTCCGTGGGTCATGGTTTTCCAATCCTGATCGGATCGGATGTGGCCGGTGTTCTCGAGTTTTTCGGTCCCGGCCGAATCACACCCGATGAACGCCTTGTCAGGGTGATGCGCACGGTCTGCTGGCTCCTGGCGGGGGTCATCGAACGCAAGAGGTCCGAGCAGCGCGTTCACCGTCTCCGCGATTCCCTCACACATTTCAGAGATCTCGCCTCGCTGGGTCAGGCGGTGGCGGGCATGGCCCACCGCATCAAGAACATCGTGTCGGGTCTGCGCGGCTCGGCCAACCTGGTCACACGGGCCCTCGAGGAGACCCGGCTGGACACCGTCGAGCGGATCTGGCCGATGTTCCTGCGCAACACAGGGCTCCTCGCCTCTCTGCTCGACGACATGCTCCATTTCTCGAAGAGGACCGATCTCACCCTCGCCCGAGACAATCTCAACCGCGTCGCCGAAGAGGCGGTCGAGCTTTTCCGCTCCCAGGCGCTCCGCCGGGGCGTGGGGCTCACACTCTGCGCTCAGCCGACTGTGCCTGACACCGTTTTTGACCGATCATGTCTCTTCGACACGCTGGAGAACCTCATCAGAAATGCCATTGACGCCTGCGACAAAAATGGGGGGGGCGGAATCCGTGTCACCACGGGCTGCGACGCTGAGCGGGGGGAGGTCTGGTTCGAGGTGGCCGACGACGGCCTGGGGATCCCCGAGGAGATCCGCCCCCGGATCTTCGAGCCCTTCTTCACCACGAAGGGGAAGCAGGGGACGGGGCTGGGCCTCTCTCTCTGCCTCAAGAACATCAACGCCATGGGTGGACACATCGCGGTCGCCAGTCAGCCCGGCTGCACCGTTTTCCGCGTCACACTGCCCATGATCCCTCCGTGCCCGGAGTGCCACGGCACGGGGAACAGTCACGAAGAGCATTGGGGTCCATCCGGACCCATCAGGGAAGACCCCTGACATGACACTGGTTTCCAGGGAGGAGAAACAGCCCATGAATCGGAAGGACTATTTGTCAACAATCACTTTCACAGCGGCCCTGATCGCCCTGCTTTTCCTGTCTCTCGCGATCCCGGCCGCCGCGCCGGGGATCCCGTTCACCGAGGATTTCGCAGCGCGGGATCTGTGCGACACGGCGCAGACCACAGCCCACTGGTCCTCGGAAGAGCAGGCGTTGATTCTCAGTTGGCGCCGGACGCGCTTCGCGGCCCTCGCACCGGGCAACGTGTCGGGCTCGGACATCACATCCGATGCGCAAGCCTCCCACTCCATGGCGCTGGGGGACATGGACGGGGATGGGGATCTCGATCTCGTCGTGGGGAATTCCAACCAGGCGAACCGCCTCTATCTGAACAACGGGACCTCGAATCCCTTCGGCGGGGTGACCGGGTCCAACATCACGGGGGACGCACACAACACGGAAATGATCGCGGTTGGGGACATGGACGGCGACGGGGATCTTGACATCGTTGCGGCCAATGAGGGTCAGATCAACCGCCTCTATCTGAACAATGGAACCTCGAGCCCATTCAATGGAGTGACCGGGTCCAACATCACGGGCGACACACACGACACGCGGGGGCTGGCTCTGGGCGATGTGGACGGCGACGGGGACCTCGACATCGTCACGGGCAATGTCTCGAACCAGCGCAATCGCCTCTATCTGAACAATGGGACCACGGCTCCCTTCAGCGGGGTGACCGGCTCCGACATCACCACCGACGGTCAGTGGACCCTCGCTGTGGCGCTGGCGGACATGGACGGTGACGGCGACCTCGACGTCGTCGCGGGCAACGACGGCCAGGCCAACCGTCTCTATCTCAGCAATGGCACCGCGGACCCCTTCAACGGGATCTCGGGCTCCAACATCTCCGGTGACACCCACGGCACCTGGAGTGTCGCCCTCGGCGATGTGGACAACGACGGTGACATCGACGTCATTGTCGGCAACACTCTGGGGCAGCGGAGTCGCCTCTACCTGAACAACGGCACGGCGACCCCCTTCAGTGGCGTCTCCGGATCCGACATCAGCACCGACACATACACCACGTTCTCAGCCGAGCTGGGTGACATCGACGGCGATGGCGATCTCGACTTCATCGCGGGCAACGATAACCAGCGCAACCGGCTCTATCTCAACAACGGCTCAGCCAATCCCTTCAGCGGTGTTTCGGGCACCGACATCACCACCGACTCGCATGCGCTGCGCCGCGGCGCGCTGGGTGACATGGACGGGGACGGAGACCTGGACTACGTCGTGGTGAACAGGAACCAAGTCAACCGCCTCTACCTCAACGCCGCCGGGGAGAGCCCCTTCACCGCGGTGGGGGGATCGGACATCACCGCGGACGCGCACGACACCCCGTCCGTGGCGCTGGGGGATCTGGACGGCGACGGTGACATCGACCTCGTCGCGGGAAACTACAACAACTCGGGGCAGCGCATTCGTCTCTATCTCAACAACGGGACCTCCAATCCGTTCAATGGGGTGACCGGATCCGATATCAGCACTGATTCACATCCCACACGTGCCGTCGCTCTCGGCGATGTGGACAGGGACGGCGATCTCGATCTGGTGGCCGGCAACGGCAGCTATCGCAACCGCCTCTACCTCAACAATGGGACAGGGAATCCCTTCGGGGGAGTGCCGGGACTCGACATCACGACGTACACAGCCGACACGCGCGCCGTGGCCCTTGGAGATCTCGATGGCGATGGCGACCTCGATCTGGTCGCGGGAAACAGGAACAC
>JAFGKF010000255.1 GCA_016928695.1 Candidatus Sumerlaeota bacterium
CAAGACGCAGAGCGCGACCGACCTGATGTGCGACGCCCCCAGCGAGGTGAGCGAGGAGCAGCTCAAGGAGCTCTTCCTCAGGAGCACGGTGGTGAAGAAAAAGGAAGAGCCCGGCGCCTGAGCGGAGATGGTGTGTCGGTGTGCTCGTGTGCTGGTGTGATTGAATCCCGGATTCTCCGGGCTCTCAAGCCCCGGAGGGGCGAGACAGTGTGAGCCTCAGCGCCCCTGATACCTCAATGAGGAGGTGGATTGGGGATCACTTGTCCCCCAGCGCCGGGGTGCCCGTGTCGATCCGGCCGAAGCGGCAGCGCAGGAGCGTCCTCACCGCGACGATGAAGTCGCGCCAGCCGATCTTCTTGCCCTCCTCGAATGTCCGGGCGAAGAAGGTGATCGGCACCTCGTGGATGCGCTCGCCCAGACGCCGCACCTTCGCCGTCACCTCCGGGCAGAACTCGAAGCGCTCGCAGCTCAGGTGAACGCGCCGCAGCACGTCGCGGTGGAACGCCTTGTATGCCGTCGCCTCGTCGGTGATCCGCTGGCCGAAGAGAATCGTCACGAACCAAGCCAGCAGCCAGTTGGCCACGCGGTTGGGCAGGCGCATCCCTGTCACCTGGCCGCGGAACCGGCTCCCGTAGCAGACGCGCGTGCGGCCATCGAAGATCGGGCGGACGATCGACGGGATCTCATCGGGATCATACTCCATGTCCGCGTCCTGGATGATGATCACGTCACCCGTCGCGTGGCAGAGCCCCGTGCGGATCGCGGCGCCCTTGCCGCGGTTGACCTCGTGGCGGAGGACGGTGGTCAGCGGCCTCTCGACCTCGGTGGCGAGGATCTCGGCGGTCCCGTCCCGCGAGCAGTCGTCGACGAGCACCAGCTCCGTCTCGAACGACTCGCGCGAGGCCATCTCCCGGACGTGCCACAGCACCTTCGGGAGGAGCTCCTCCTCGTTGAAGATCGGGATGACGATGCTCAGGCGCATGGGGAGCGGGTGCTCCCCCCACCCCTCTCAGAGTGGAGTGGCATTGGTCAACTCGATTGAGCGCCCCCCAGGGGCCGTCAGCGATAGACCTCCCAGCCGGAGACGGGTGTGGTGTTCAGTCGCCCGCCGAAGTACTCCGAGGTCCAGTCGGCGGCGGTGTTGGTGTCGGTCGAGTCAAGATCCCGCGTGAAGAGCGTGCCCTCGGGGCCGAGCGGCACACGCCCGGCGAGCCAGACGGTGGGGTCGACGGTGTCGTCCGTCGCCCCATACAGGAGGGCGTCATGGATCCCCACGGTGCTGGGCGAGAGGAAGACCTCGTCGCTCGCGATGCTGAGGGCGATCTCCGGGGAGGCGGTGCTCAGGTCGAAGGTCTGCGCCGTGGGGTGAATGCCCCAGACGCGGTCGATCTCGGCGAGGTTCCAGGCGAACATGATGCTCTGGCCCGTGTTGATGGTTGTTCCTCCGGGGATCTCGAAGATCCCCTCGTCGCCGGCGGAGAAGAGCGGGTCGTCGGAGAGCATCCAGTCACCGAGATCGATCGGATAAACGCCGGGCTCATTGGCGACGGCCCGGATTTCGAGGAACTGGCCATCGGGCACGGGCGTGGGGAACTTCACGGGATCGGGGTGAGTCGCGGCTCTCTCGACGACCACATGGAGCGCGGGGGAATAGTCGACACTGCCCAGGACACGGGCTGTGAGATACGCGCTGTCGATGCGGGGATAGAGATTGCCCTCGGCGAGGAACACAGAGGCTCCGCCATTCTCATGGAAGTCCGTGTTGTCGGGGAAGAAGATGTTTCCCCCGTCGTCGGTGGGATCGGAGTTGCCCAGGTCTCCTGCATTCAGCTCAGCGTTCCGGTCGGCATAGATGGCCACTGTGCATCCGGAGAACTGCGTGTCAGTGACAACGGTCCGCGTTCCCGCGTTGCCCGCAGCGATGCCACGCTGAGCGTCACGGATGGTGCATCCGCGGATCTCGACATCCGAGCCGTTGAGAGGATGGATACCCACTCCCCCCGTGTTCGTGTCCGAGATGATGGTGCATCCTTCGATGAGCGCCGTGGCCCCCGTGCTGTCGAACCGGACGCCGCCATGGGTGAGCGTGGTCATCGATGTGTTGTTGTTGCGCATCAGGCAGTTGATGGCGGTCAGCGATCCATCGGCGGCGTTGTGGATCCCCCAGCGTCCGTTGTTCTGCAGAGTGCAATTCTCGACGTGCAGAGACGCGGAGGAGCCGTAGCAGCCAAGGGCCTGCCCCGCGGCATTCTGGAGAACGAAGCCATGCATGGTCACGTTGCCTGAGGTGTTGACCTCGAGACAGAGGTCAGGGGCGGCGTTCCAGAAGGTCTCCTCCGGGCTCCCCGCCACGAAGGTGAGAGTGCCCGAGGAGACAGTGACACTCTCAGTGTAGCTTCCGCCCGCCACCAGGATCGTGTCTCCACTCGAGGCCAGGGCGACCGCCTGGGTGATGGTTGGGACGTCGCCGGGGACGTGGATGGTGATCGCCCCGGGCAGAGGCGCGGCCAAGCCAGTGACGAGGATCAGGACAGCCAGAGGTGTGAACCACCCCCGGTTCGGCTCAATGTGATTCATGGCGGAACCCCCTGCTGTGAATTCCTGAGGTCGGCAATCCCGGGGTGATCACCCTGCACTCCTCCCCCGAGACCTGGAGACCTGAGGCAGTGTCCGTAAATGCAATTTTAGTCTTCTGGGTGGGTCAGCTCAAGCGAATTCGCCCGCGGAAGGGCCGGTCGACTCACTCCACCGCGCGGACGACGCGGAATCCGACGTCGTAGGCCCGTTCACCGTCGAAGAATGAGCAGCGGGCCCCCGCGCGGCTGTGGTCAATCGGCGTGTGCCAGGAGCCGCCTCTCAGAGCCCAGCTCTCATCGGTTCGCTGCTCGTCGTCGGCTCGGTGGGCAGCCATGAAGGGATCCGAGCACATCTCAGCCACATTGCCATGCATGTCGTAGAGGCCAAAGGCATTGGGAGGGAAAAAACCCACATCGCCCGTGTGCCCCGGAGGCATCTCACCCTGGATACCAACCAGGGCGAGCGCGGGATCGAAGATGTCGCCGAAGCTCCAGGCCGTCGTGGCCCCCGCTCGGCAGGCGCACTCCCACTGGGCCTCGGTCGGGAGAGAGTGGGTCACCCCCTCGCGCTCGGAGAGCCACTCGCAGTGGGCGGCGGCGTCTCTCCACGTCAGATCCGCAACAGCCACGTTGGGATAGATCATCCGCCGGCTGTCGTTGGGATCGAAGTGCGAGGGCCACATCTCCGGACGATGTTCGGGGCCCGTCTCCTCGACGAAGGGACGATAATCCACCGCTCTGACCTCATAGACTCCCATGTAGAACGGCTCGACGGTCACCAGATGGGGGAGCGGCTCATCGTCCTCCCGACCGGTCTCATCCGGCTGAGATCCCATCAGGAAGGTGCCGCCGGGGATCAGGCGCAGCGGCATCCCGACCGAGTTGACGATCTCCTCGCGCGGGCCGCCCGCCTGCCAGGCCACACCCGCCGTCAGCGCCGTCGCGGTGACAAAGGTGGCTGTGGCCCCCTTGAGGCTGAGGCACCATTTGCCGAGGGCGGCGAGCGCCCCGGGGGCGCCCTCCTTCTCTCCCAAAGCGCCTCCGAGCAGAGGCAGGTCGCCGGCTGTCTGGGCAAGAGAGGCCCGGGCTGTGGAGGACATCGCGCCCAGGGCGCCGATGAGCGCCAGTGTGCGGAGCACTGCCGACTGCGCGGGGCACACTGAGGAGGCGGTCTCACGCAGGAGGGTCTCCACGCCGGCGCGCAGGGATCGCAGGGCGCTGTCGAGGCGCCCCGGCCGATGGTGGAGGGATGGGTGCCGAGGCGATGGGCGATCTCCGACTTGCTCAGCCCCTGGGCAAAGTGAAGCAGGACGACCTCCCGTTGCTCGGGCTCGAGAGTGCCGATGGCCTCCCTCACGGCCGCCTCCTGCTCGCCAGTGGTCAGGCCCTCGCGGGGGTCGCGGGCCTCGGTGTCTGGGATCTCCTGCGAGAGCTGTTCCATGGGCACCATGGGGACGAGCCGGGAGGTCCGCTGTCGTTGGCGAATCCAATTCAGAGCCAGATTGCGGGTGATCTGATTCACCCAGGCGGCAAAGAGGGCCGGATCCCTGAGCTGGCGGAGGCCGAGAAAAGCGCGGAGAAAAACCTCCTGAGCCAGATCCTCCGCCGTTTCACGGTTGCCCATGCGGGCGAACGCAATCAGGTGGACCGATTCACAGTGCAGCTCAACAAGCTTTTCAAAAACCCTCGTCTCCCCTCCAAGGGCAGACCGGACCAAAGAGGCATCCTCGGGCGCGGTCCCGATGGCGGCCACAGGCGATGTCACCTCCTGCGTTGCGGGGGTCAATTCCTTGCGCTGTGTTCCCGGAAGCCTTGCCTGTGGCCCCCATTGGTTGAGGGCTGGCCGCCTGAGCAACGTGCCGCCGGAGGCGGCCCGGTGTGGGATCTTGGTGTCCGGTCGGCCAAGCCCTCAGAGATTGCTCTCTGCTGACCAAGACACAGCCAGGGGGTGAAAATTGCGCCGGTTCCCATTTTTTTTCAAGATCTCCCCCCGGGGGGCTCGCCGGGGTGCTTCTCTTGACGATCTCCCCAGGGGGATATACGCTTTCCTCAGAGGTCGGATGACTCTGCAGCCCTGAGGCGACTCATCCGAAAAGAGGGAGAAGGCGAGGAGTCAGAGTGAAAAGATCACTGATCTGCGGCCTGTTGGCCATGTGGACACTGGCGGCGGAGGCCGCACCGGCCGAGATGCGGGCCTTCTATGCCCCCACATTCGACATCAACACCCAGGCCAGCTGTGATGCGATCATCGCGGACACCCTGGCGAGCAATATCAACGCGGTCTTTGTCGAGATTCGCGGGCGCGCGGACGCCTACTACTACCCGAACCGCGATGACTCGACCTATCCGAACAGCGAACCGCGGGGGCAGCTCTACGCCATCAGCCCCTCGGATCTGGATGTGCTCCAGTATTTCATCGACCGGCTCCACGCCGCCTCGCCCCGCGTCGAGGTCCACGCCTGGCTGACCACCTACAACACGTGGAACCGAACCACACCCCCGGCCAGCCCAAGCCACATCTACAATGCCCACCCGGAGTGGATCACGGAGGACTCTTCGGGGAATCCCGTCAACTACCCGGTGCCCAGTGCGGGGGACGACGCTCCCCTCGACCCCGGCATCCCCGCGGTGCAGGACCACATCTACAACGTCTTCATGGACATCGTTCGCAACTACGACATCGATGGCATCCACTTCGACTACATCCGTCTGCTGGGATCGAACAGCGGCTACGATCCCGTGGCCCTCGCGCAGTTCCAGGCGGAGACGGGCTTCCCCTACAATCCCGCCTCACCCGGCGCGCTCGGGGAGGTCTACGAGGCCTGGCGGCGCGACCAGATCGCCCAGCTCGTCCAGCGAGTCCATGCCCAGACGATGCTCGAGAAGCCCTGGGTGGAGGTCTCCGCCTTCCTCGTCAACTTCTCCGACTCGGTCGAGGTCCTGGGGCAGGGCTACAACTGGTGGGTGGCCCACGAGGCCATCGATGTTCTCCACCCCGGCTGCTACTCCACCACCGTCTCGGGCACCGAGGGCGATTGGGATTTCTATGTGGCCAAGCTGGCCCAGAGCGGCGACCAGAACACCCGACCCATGGTGGCGGCCCTCGGATCCTATCTCGTCGTCGACTCGACCAACTACGTCTACGATCCCCCGCGCAACAATCAGTTCGTCACCACCCTCCGCGCCAACTCCCGCGTGCCCGACGGCTTCAACTTCTTCGCCCACTCGGCGCTGTTCGAGGCCAGCGAGGGCGCGGATCCCCCCGGCATTCTGGCCGACAACCTCTTCGATCCGGGTGGCCCGATGGACACCTGGGTGGACGTCCCCGCCATCGCGCACAAGCCCGATGAGGAGTCGACTCCCCCCAATGCCCCGGCCTCTCTCTCGGCCACGCTGAGCGGCGGCTTCCCCCAAATCACCTTCAGCCGCCCGGCAGCGGCGGGAGATGGCGATCTGCCGGTTCACTACAGGCTCTACCGCGACACCGATGCCAGCGTGGATCTGCACTACGACAATCTGGTGATGGAGTGGTGGGATCTCGCCTCGTCGCGCACCTCCTTCTCCTTCGACGACACGGCGGCCACAGCCGGGACCTATCACTACGCGGCGGTGGCGTACGACGACTGGAACAACGAGGCCTCGGCCACCGCCGGGCCGGTGACGGTCACCACGGGGAGCACCCACATCATCGAGACCCGCGCGGGGGGACTGAATGTCGGCGACTACTCCGAGTCCGGGACGTTCACCGACAGCTCCTCCCACAGCACCGCACCGGGCTGCACGCCGGGCATCGGGTCGCGCTTCGCGCTTCCCGGGGACGCGAATGGGCGCAACGACAGGGCCCGGTTCACCCCGTCCGGTCTGGCCACGGGCACCTACGACGTCCATGTCACCACGCACGGCATCTCCAGCGCCAACGCGCAGGGGATCACCGTGAGAGTCAACGACGCCGGCGGGATCTCCACCTCCACCTACGACCTGACGGTGGCCAACGCGGGCAACGTCTGGGACCAGGTGGCCACGATGGACTACACCGCAGGGCAGGGGCACTGGATCGAGTTCGACAATTCGACCCAGACCAACATCGGGGACTCGACCAACTCCCGCATGGCCGCCTGCGCGGTCCGCCTCGTCTCCCAGAGCTCCTCGCCCACACCGTGGGAGCCCAAGCCGCCTGTCAGCCCCCCCACGCCGACGCCGGCCGATGTGATCGTCGACAGTGAGCCGACATCGCTGGACTATGACGACGCCCAGTCGAGCTCCGCTTGGCAGTCCACGAGCTATTCACCCTCGGGCACGCTCTTTGGGGGAAGCGCCAGGTACTACGCATCGGGCAACTACCCGATGGACGATTACGCGGTCTGGGTGGTCGACCTCCCTGTCGCGGGCACATGGGCCATCGACGGCTGGATGCGCAGCGAGCAGACGGGACTCGCCCAGGGTGTTCAGTACCGGTTCGTGGACCGCTATGGGGTCGTCCACAGCGTCACCACCACGCAGAGGCCGGGGGGCTCAGGCTGGGTGGTGAATGTCGACGGCGTCCCCGATGGCAACGCCTATCACTTCGACGCCGGGCGCGTGTACGTCACTCTGCATGGCAACACGACGGGCTCGGAGATGATCATCGCCGACGCCCTGCGCTTCCGCTATATCGACGCCGTCCCGGTGGGGCTGACGCTGCTCGGAGATCAGTGAGTGCGTTGCCCTCTGGGGTGAGGGGGGGCAGCAGCGGCCTCATTCCACAGGGGGCCATTGGGGCTCCAGCATATTCTCCACCCAGACGAGGCGGCTGGAGAAGAACGTCCCGGAGATGGCGACGACCATGTCCGGGAATCCATCGCCATTGAAGTCCCCCACCTCCGCATCCGTGATGTCGCCGGTCCCAAAGGACAGGACCGGCGCCAGACCATCGAACCGGATGGATGAGACGGGCTGCAGGAGGGGATTGCCACCGTAGATGGCGATCGCCTTGCGTCCGACGATCACCACGTCGTCTCGGCCATCTCGATTGAAGTCCGCAACCTCGCCGTCGACGGCTGTCTGGACAGAGATGATTTGGATGTCGGCCGCGAGGGAGAGCTGCCCTTGGCCATTCCCCCGGAAGATCTGAAGCGCCGGCCCTGACACAGCGGGGCTCTCGATGACGGCCACATCAAAGAAATCGCCGGGGAGATAGGGGTCCCCGCTCAGGGGTGAGTAGGTCCCCTCCGGTGTCGCGAGGCGACCGATGACCACATCGCGCGGGGCATTGGCAGTGTCCCTGGTGGAGATCACCTGCCGCGCTCCGGCTCTGTTGATGGAGATCAGCTCCACAGTGAAATCGTCTTCCGCGGCGATGACAAGGTCGCCCTGTCCGCCGCCTTCGGCCAGGTCCCCTGTGGCGAGCCCCCGGGGGGCATCGCCGTACGTGAGGAGCATGCGCTCGAGCCCTTGACCGGGGCGGTTGGAGAAGACCGCCAGATTGTCCTCATCGCGGTCCAGGCCGATCAGAATATCGGGTCGGGAGTCGGTGTCGAAGTTCCCTGTGGTGATGTCCAGAGGGCTGGGCCCCACCTCGAAGCCGGGGGTGAAGGCGAGGGCGATCTCCAGGGAGGGATTGATCGACTGGGTGAAGCCGAGATGGAGATAGGCTGTGCCGCCGACGTTCGACGTCACCAGAGCCAGATCGGGGAGGCCGTCCGCCGTGAAATCCTCCAGCGTCATGTCGCGGGCGGGGAAATCCAGGGGGAAGATCTGAGCGCTGTTCGGATCGGGAGGAAACTCCCCAATCTCGCCCGGCACAAAGTACAGAGAGGTTCCCACAGCGTCATCGTACAGCGCAAAGGTCTCGGGGTAACCGTCGTGATTGAGATCATCCACCTCGACGTCCCAGACCGTTTGGGCCGGGAGAGTGTGGACATCGCCATCTGGGGTGAGCGCGATGGCGGGGATGTTCAGCAGAGGGGGATCCGCACGGCCGCCGACGAGGATCTGGGTGACGATCCCCTCGAAATCGAAGAAGTCGTATCGACCGTTGGCGTCAACGTCGACCCTGTTGATCAGACCCGGATCGAAGTTCGGGTCGGCCCCCAGGTTGAGATAGTTGACCAGCCAGACGATGTCCGCGGAGTCGAGGCGCCCGTCCCGGTTCATGTCGCCTCGTCCCGCGAAGTTCAGGGGATCGGTGGGGTTGCTGTAGAGGTTGGGCAGCGCCAACTCGGGGCTCACCGGGGTGATGTGATAGAGGTCTGGGAAAATCTGCTCCCCCTCCGGATTCAACACCACCTCGGTCCGGACCCACATGCTGCCGATGATCTCATCGAACTCGACCTCGCTGAGGCGCAGCGGGAAATAGGGGTGGAAGTTGGCGCTGTTGTAGATCTCCTCACCGATTGGGTTCTCCATCTCGTCGGTGGTTCGGAGGAAGAGGGCGTCGCGGAATCCCCCGGTGCGGGCGATGAAATAGGTCTGGCCATTGTCGCCACCGAGGACATTCGTGTCGATGGCCACACCGCTGGGGAAGGGAAAGGCCTGCCCCTCCGGCGTGGCATAGATCGCCGTGGTGGGGGCAAGCTGCGCGAGATTCACACTGGTGGCACGTGCGACTGGCGGCCCCACCGACAGGGTGGAGAGCAGAGCCGGCATCTCGGGATCGGCTCTGCCATTGAGAAGATCGGGATACGGCTGATGCTCACGGTCGATCCCCTGGATCTGAGTGGGCCGGTGGTCAAACACCTGAAAGTAGTAGATCGCCTCTGTCTGAGGGTCGATCTCCCAGGGCTCCGGCTGCTCCTCGAGAAGCTGGGCACAGACATCGGCCAGCGCCCGGGCGTTGAGGGGGTCTCCCGGAATGGCGTCATCGTCGTAGTCGGCCGCATCGAACTGGAAGGAAGAGATCAGCTGGGTCCCCGCCGGAAGATCGGGATCCAGCAGAAATCCGGTGACCCGGTGCGACCTGGGATTGGTCACGATGAGATAGCGATCGTCCTTGCCCAGCTCTGGAAGCGCACCGCTGACCGGCTCTGCGGTGGTCATGGACTGAATCATGGCCAGGCGAGACAGAGGATCCGCCGCGTCGCCGGGCAGGCTGTAGGGGCCACAGGCGATCTCGCTGGACACCAGGTTGATGCCGACCACCTGCATGTCGAACTGATCGTTGGCGGGATGGCCAAGGAACCACAGCTCGGGCCCCACCGTGTAGAACACGACATCCACCACCTCCTCCTCCTGATTGCGCCTCGGATTGGAAGACGGCAGGGGATCGGGCTCCTCGACCGGCTCCTCCGGGGAGGTGGCGATCGCCTGCACGTAGGTGCGGGTGATGGTGAATCCCGAGGTGGAGACGAAGCGCTCCTCCAGACTGGGATTGAGCTCGGGGATGTTCCCCAGGATCTCCTGTGTGTAGTAGATGCCGGGCGGGGGGATGGGGATCTCATCAGGGGGCTGCTGCGCCAGGGCGACCGAACCGGTGAGCAGCGGAAGCAAAGTCAGCCACAACAGAGAGGATGGGAGAGGGGATCGCGCCGCGACGCACGATCGGTCAGGGGTCTCTCGGTTCCCGATAAAAGCTCGCACTTGTGATGGTCTCCCTCTGACCGCACCCGGCTGGGTGAGAATCTGACGGTGCCCGGTTCGGGGCACCCGCACTCCACGGCGTCTCCCGCGCAGCCATCCCTGGGAATGGGACGCGCTCGCCGACAAAGTCGTCAACTGGTGCCACATCTTCTCATGAATCGTCAACAGCTGACGGCGCCGGATCTCCCCTGAATTGTCCCGTGGAGGCCACTGAGCCCAGACCACTTCCGCTCCGAGGAGCTGGGAGGGGACGGAGGGGGGGACTCATTTTCCGATGGACTCCGGAGAGCGGTCGGGGCAAAGGATAGCAAACGTTTGCAACAGGCGGTGCCACGACCCTCCGATGAAGCGAAGCGAGATCAACCAGATCATCCGCGAGACCAAGGCCTTCTTCGCCGAGCGCCGATTCCCTCTCCCCCCATTCGCTCACTGGACACCGGCCCAGTGGCAGAGCGTGGGGCCTGAGGCCGATGAGATTCGCCAGTGCATGCTCGGCTGGGATCTGACCGACTTCGGCTCCGGCCAGTTCGACCGATGCGGCCTGACGCTTTTCACCCTGCGCAACGGCAATCCCTTCCGGCAGGGCAACGCAAAGACCTACGCCGAGAAGATCATGGTCGTCCGCGAGGGCCAGGAGACGCCGATGCACTTTCACTGGAGCAAGGCGGAGGACATCATCAACCGCGGGGGCGGGAATCTGATGATCGAGCTCTTCAACGCCACCGACGATGAGCGCCTTGACACCGAGAGCCCTGTCACGTTCTCCACCGATGGGGTCGACCGCACCGTGGAGCCCGGTGCGGTCGTCCGGCTGACGCCGGGCGAGTCGATCACGCTCACCCAGCGGCTGTATCATCGCTTCTGGGGAGAGGAGGGGCAGGGCCAAGTCCTGGTCGGCGAGGTCTCCTCGGTCAACGACGACGCCGCTGACAACCGATTCCTCGAGCCGCTGGGGCGTTTCCCTGCGATCGAGGAGGACGAGCCTCCCCTCCATCTGCTGTGCTCGGAGTATCCCCAGGCTCCCGAGCCTCAGCGCTGAGATCCCGATCCCCCCAGGGGCCCGGTCAGTGGGAGTCAGTGCCCTGCGGTCCCACCATGCGGACCACATCCGCGGCGTCGAGGGTGCCTGAGTCGTCCATGTCCGCGGCGTCATAGAGGGCGCCCTCGAGCACCACGGTGCCGAGCAGGTGGCTGAGCAGCGCCTCGAGAGAGGACATCGGCGGCAGACCATCGAGCAGGGCCATGGAGGTCGCCGTCTCCCACAGGGGGCCCGCGCCGCGGCCCGGCCCGGAGATCTCGGTCCGCAGACCACTGAGCAGCTCCACACGGAGAAGCGCAGGGGGATCGGCGTTGACGATCCAGACGTCGTCCACCTCGTCGATCGCCAGCTGACGGGGGTCAGGCATCGGCGCCCCGGACCCCGTGGCGGGTGTGCTCACAGGGACGAGGGCCAGCTCTCCCCGGGTGAATCGGTGGATCCCCGGGTGATCTTCGTCATAGCCGTCCTCCCGACTCAGATCGACAAAGACGAAGTGATCGACATCGGCTGCGGCCAGATGGTCCAGCTGGTGAGGACGGTTGGATTCGGTGTCATCGAAGAGCGGGGTCAGCGTGGGGGGATCCACGAGGGGATTGATCTCCCACAGCGAGGGCGATGCGCCGAAGTCCTGGACGGAGAGCAGAGCGCGGCCCAGGGAGAGCTGAACCACATCCGTCAATCCGAAGCGGAACTGATCGTCACTGAAGTCGAGATCGATCTCCGTCTCGGAGGCGGTGTCGAGATCGATCTCGACGACCGATCTCACCCTCAGGCCCCACAGCCTCTGGGCGGGACAACGCGCGATCCGGGTCAGGGGGGGGCGGAGCTGCATCAGCGGCGTGCGGTCGCCGGTGGCCAGGTCGATCTCCATCAGCTCTCTGCCGCTGTCGGTGAGGACAAGCACGGTGTCACTGTCCAGCGTGACCAGGTCGATGGGTCCGGTGTGGGGAAGTGCCCCCTCCCCCACATTGGTGTCGAAGATCCACTGCCTGTTTCCCGTGGCCGTGTCGACGGCGACCAGGCTCTGCGAGGTGCGGCCCGTGAGGACCCAGAGGGAGCCGTCGGAAGCCAGGACCATGTCATGGGGGAAATCGAGCGAGGGGCCATCGCCACGCTCCCCCTCGCGGCTCACCAGGGTGCGCTCGCCAGTCACCATGTCGACGGTGAAGATGGCCTCCAGCTCCTGGTCGAGCACCCACAGGCTCTGCGCGTCGCGGGGGATGGCGGCGACAGGGAGCACCAGCGGTGTCCCCTCGTGATCGAGAATCAGCGACGTGTTCGAGATCACACCGACCCCCGTGTCGACCAGAGTCAGGGCGGGGGGATTGGTCTCCAGGATGGTGACCATTTCGCCGTCGCCGGGGAGCACCTCGCGGGGATCCATGAAATCGATGTTCTCGGCCGCCTCGCTGGCGAGCTCGGCGAGCACAAGCGGTGTCCAGTCACCGCTGGTCAGATCCACGCGGTAGAGGCCGTCGCTCCAGAGCTCATCGGTTCCCCGGTGGATCATGCTCTGAATCGCCAGCGCATGGGTGGCGTCCTCGGCGGTGAGCGCCGCGATGTGGCGCCTCGGTGGCCCCTCGCCCACTCCCGTGCTCGAGAGCACCTGTTGGTCACCGGTGACCAGGTCGACCCTGACGATGGATCCCGAGGGATGAAGCGCCGCCATCGCATGGGTGGCGTCCAGGCCGGCGAGGGCGGTGGCGGAGAAGAGCCCGGTCTCCGCGATGGCCTCAAGGCTCGCGGCGGAGGGAACCACGCGGTCCAGTGTGCCGAGGGCGCCGTCGAGAACACAGGCCGTGCCCGCCTCCCCAGCCAGAAGCAGCTCGGGTCTTCGCCACCGGGTGCCGCTCACCAGAGTGCGATCGCCTGTGGCGAGATCGACCCGGAAGAGATTGCGATTGCGACCGTCGAAGACAAGAGCCGACGTGGGCTGGCAAGGGGCTGGGATCACCAGAGAGAGCGTGAGCAGAGCGAAGACGGTCTGAACACACCTTGGAAATGGGATTCCCACGGGAGTTCCTCCACTGTCCGCAGCCCCGACCCAGGACTCCAATGATCTTTATGGAGCAGAGATCGGGTGGTTGTCACCTTCCATCTGACCACCGATTGGGCCTGTGCGACGTTCTGTCGCATCGGGCCATGCCCCGCCAGCTTCCCCCTGACGCAATCGCGGGGGCAGAGAGCGCTGGTTTTGAGGGTTTTTCCTCTTTCCAGGGAGTCGCGGGTGTCGGTATTGATTTTGCCACCTGCCCTGCGAGAAGGAGAGCTGTGCTCTTGAGACGAGCCACACTGTCGGTTGCCCTGCTGCTCGCCGTCGCCGCGTTGACGGTGGTGAATTGGCGTCTGGCGCAGGATCGCCACGTGGCCAGTCACGATCCCCAGGCGCTCAGCTCGGACACGTTTGCGCGCATCGCTCATCGGGTGCTGCCGCAGACGGTGACCATCTATGTGACGGGATCGGACCCGCGGGTGCGGGCCCTCTCGATGGACATGCTCGACCAGCTGCTCGAGGAGCACGGCCCCCTGATCGGGCCCCTGCTCGACCCCGATCGCCTCGGTCTGGTCGAGGCGGCGGGATCGGGGGTCGTGGTGCGACCCGACGGCTACGTGGTGACCAACCGCCATGTGGTGGGAGACATCCCGAGCCCCGAGTACGAGGTGCGCCTCTACGACGGCCGCGTCTACCGCGGAGAGGAGGTGGAGCTGATCGCCTCCGATGCATTGACCGACCTGGCGGTCCTGCGCCTCCACGCGCACGGTCTCGACGCCGTCGAGTTCGGCGACAGCGACCAGCTCAACATCGGAGACTGGGTCGTCGCGGTCGGCAATCCCCTGGACCTCGCCAACACGGTGACCCACGGCATCGTCAGCGCCAAGTTCCGCGAGACCGGCGGCGGGACGATCGTCGACTTCCTGCAGACCTCGGCCCACATCGAGCCGGGCTCCTCGGGGGGGGCTCTGGTCAACATCGAGGGGCAGCTGGTCGGCATCAACACCGCCATCGCCACCGAGACGCGGCGCTGGCAGGGCTTCGGATTCGCGCTGCCGTCGAACACGGTCCGTGAGGTGGTCGACGCCCTGATCGAGCATGGCCGAGTGCCCCGCGGATACATCGGTGTCGAGTTTCGGAGCGGGGAGGAGACCCTGCCCGATCCCATGCGGCGTCTGTTGGGGCACCGCGGGCCCGGGGGCGTCCTGGTGCGTGGGATCACACCCAGTGGCCCGGCGGACCTGGCGGGCATCCGCATGAGCGACATCATTCTCACGGTCGCGGGGCAGTCGATCGCCTCCGGCATGGATCTCCTGCGCACGGTGGCGTCGCTGCCGATCGGCTCGGTGGCCGAGGTCGAGCTGTGGCGTGGCGATCCGGCGACGAGCGCAGGGCGCGTGGTCCGGGCCGACATGGTCATCGCCGAGCGCCCCACCGATGACGAGCTCTTGGCCTCGCGGCGGGGTCCCGCGCCGCCAGCCCCTCCACCGGAGATCATCACACTGGCGGATGCGGGTCTGGTGCTCGAGGCCCGCACACAGGGCCCGGCCATGCAGATCGAGGTGATGGAGGTCACTCCCGGCTCGCCTGCGGAGGCGGCCGGATTCGAGCCGGGTGAGCTGGTGCGGCGGATCAACGGATGGCCGGTGGGCTCCGCGATGCACGTGTATCTGGCCATGCGGCTCCGTGAGCCCTCGGTGACCGACCACGCGTTTCTGGTGCAGAGCAAGGACGGCTCACAGCGGCACCTGGTGATCGGAGTCGACGCCATGGGCCTCTCGCCGGCCCCTGAGATCATCCCGGCTGAGGCCTCCGCCGAGGTCCCCGCCGACATCTAGAAGAGAAGGAGGCGAGTTCAGACCATGGGAACATCGCCGACCATGGACCTGGCCACGCTCAACGACCAAGTGCAGAGCGCCAGCGCTTTCATCGACACCCTGACGTCCGAGGTGGGCCGCGTCATCGTCGGCCAGCGGCAGATGGTCGAGGGGCTGATGATTGGAATGCTGACCAATGGACACGTGCTGCTCGAGGGCGTGCCGGGGCTGGCCAAGACGCTGACGGTCTCGACACTGGCCTCCGCGATCGACGCGCAGTTCCAGCGCATCCAGTTCACACCCGACTTGCTGCCCGCCGACCTGATCGGGACGATGATCTACAATCAGAGGACCCAGGAGTTCACCCCGAAGACGGGCCCGCTCTTCGCCAATCTGATCCTCGCCGATGAGATCAACCGCGCCCCGGCGAAGGTGCAGTCGGCTCTGCTCGAGGCGATGCAGGAGCGGCAGGTGACGATCGGCGACCAGACCTTCCCGCTGCCCGAGCCCTTCCTCGTGCTGGCGACGCAGAACCCGATCGAGCAGGAGGGGACCTATCCGCTGCCCGAGGCGCAGGTCGACCGCTTCATGCTCAAGCTGCGCGTGGTGCACCCCTCGCGGCGCGAGGAGCTGGAGATCATCGAGCGGACCACCTCCGGGAGACTCCCTGTGCCGGCGAAGGTGACAACCCCCGCGGACATCCTGCGCGCCCGCGAGGTGCTCGACCTCATCTACGTCGACCCAAAGATCAAGCAGTACGTCATCGACCTCGTCTTCGCCACGCGCGACCCCGCGCAGGCGGGGCTCGACATCGGCGATCTGATCGAATACGGCGCGAGCCCGCGCGCCTCGATCAACCTGATCCTCGCGGCGAAGGCCCACGCCTTCCTGCGCCACCGCGGCTACGTGACGCCCGAGGACATCAAGGCCGTGGCCAAGGATGTGCTCCGCCACCGCCTGATCCTCTCGTACGAGGCCGAGGCGCAGGAGCTGACCACCGACTCGATTGTGCAGAGGATCCTCGACACGGTCGAGGTCCCGTAGGGCCCTCCCGAGGATCGTGGGCTCTGTCGACCATCGATCTTCGACCCTCGACCCTCGAATCCATGACTCTCGACCCTCGAAACCATGACTCCCCATCCGACCCACAACCCTCGACCCTCGACCCTCGATCCCGCGCTGATCGCCAAGATCCGCCGCATCGAGATCACGACGAACCGCCACGTGAACTCCATGCTGGGCGGGGAGTACCACTCCGTCTTCAAGGGGCGGGGCATCGAGTTCGATGAGGTCCGGCCCTACCAGGAGGGCGATGACATCCGCACCATCGACTGGAAGGTGACGGCACGGACGGGGGGGCTGCACGTCAAGCGCTACAGCGAGGAGCGCGAGCTGACGGTGATGCTGGTCGTCGACGTCTCGGGCTCGGGGCTGTTCGGCACGGGCGGCGCCTTCAAGGTGGAGACGGCCGTCGAGCTCAGCGCTCTGATGGCGTTCAGCGCGATCAAGAACAACGACCGTGTGGGGCTGGTTCTCTTCAGTGACGCGGTGGAGATGGTCATCCCCCCGAAGAAGGGGCGCAATCACACGCTGCGGCTGATCCGCGAGATCTTGGCGCACGAGGCCGAGGGCCGCGGCACCGACCTGGCCGGCGCGCTCGAGTTCACGATGCGACTGCTGACGCGCCGCGCGGTGATCTTCCTGATCTCGGACTTCCTGGCCCCCGATTTCGAGCGGCCGCTGAGCGTGCTCAACCAGCGCCACGATCTGATCGCCCTCCAGATGCTCGACCCACGCGAGATGGAGCTGCCCCGCATGGGACTGGTCCCCGCCGAGGACGCCGAGACCGGCCGACGGATGATCATCGACACGCTCAGCCCGCGCGTGCGCCGGGCCTTCCGCCTGGAGCAGGCGGCGCGCCAGCAGCGCCTCGAGGATCTCTTTCGCCGCCACCGCGTCGACCACGCCACGATCCGCACCGACGAGGATTCCATCGAGCCGGTGATCCGACTCTTCCGCCGGAGGGCCGCACGGTGGTGATCCTGCGCCGCATCCCAGCGATCCTGGCTCTGACCACGCTGTCCGTGTCGACGCGGGCCGCCACCCTCCGCGCAGAGGTCACACCGCGCCAGTGCACGGTCGGCGATCGGGTGACCGTCGTGGTCGAGATCGACTCCGAGCCAGGTGAGCACGTCGGTGAGCTGCATCTGGGCGAGCTGGGCGAAGACCTTCACCTCGCCGAGCACGGACGCCTGGTCCCCGCGGAGTCGGCGAGTGGCGCTCCCCGCTGGCGTGCGGAGATCGTCCCCTTCGCCGTGGGCATGCTCGATCTCCCCCCGATCTCGGCGACCGTGACCGGGGCGGACAGCGCGACGTCGGAGGCCACGGCCGACCTGGGCCAGATCCAGGTCGATGCGGTGATCCCCGAGGGTCTCGAGCCCCCGGGCCCGAAGGCGCCCCATGGACCCTTCACGCTCCCCGAGCCGAGGCCGACATGGCCCTATCTCGCACTGCTGGGCGCCGTTGTCGCCTGTGCTCTGATCCACTGGCTTGTGAGACGACTCCGACAGGAGGGCGAGGCGCCGCCCCGCCCCGCCGAGGTCCGCCCACCGCACGAGATCGCGCTCGCCGACCTCGACGCGCTCGAGGCCTCCTCCCTCGTCGCCGAGCAGCGATACCGGGTCTTCTTCTACAGCCTCACCGACATCGTGCGCGTCTACTTCGAGCGTGAGTTCGGCCTCGGCGCACCGGAGATGACGACCCAGGAGCTGCTCGACGCGCTGCGCCAACGGGGGTATCCGGCTGCAATCTGTGAGCAGGTGCAGCGCTGGATCACCGCGTGCGACCTGGTCAAGTACGCCAGCCAGAGGCCCGCGCCCGACCACTGCCGGACCGCGCTGACGCTGGCCCGCGCGATCGTCACCTCGGCCCATCAGCACTTCCTCGCTCTCCGGGACGCATCGCCGCCCTCCACGGCTGAGGCCACTGCCCAGGGGGAGGCGGCGTGATGGAGTTTCGATTTGCCGACCCGATGTGGCTCTGGCTGCTGGCGGCACTGCCCGCCCTCGGGCTTTGGCAGTGGCTGATCGCCTCGCGCTGGCGGGCGACGCTGCGCTACAGCGACCTGGGCCTGGTCCGGGGCATCGGGGCGGCGCCCCGCAGGCTGCTTCTTCTCCTGCCGCCCTCGCTGCGGATGGCGGCGCTGTCACTCCTGATCGTGGCGATGGCGCGCCCCCAGTCGGGAGATGTGCAGCGCGATGTGCTGATCGAGGGCGTCGACATCATGCTCGTGCTCGACTGCTCGGGCTCGATGCGCACACCGGACTTCCCCCCCTTTCTCACCCGGCTGGACGCGGCCAAGGAGGTGATGGCCAACTTCATCGGAGGGCGGGAGACCGACCGCATCGGGATGGTCGTCTTCGGCGAGGAGAGCTTCACCGTCTGCCCGCTGACGGTCGACTACAGTGCGCTGATCCAGCTGCTCGCGCGGGTGCGGCTCGGCGTCGTGCCCGAGAACGGCACGGCGATCGGCACGGGCATCCTCAATGCCATCCACCGGCTGCGCGACAGCGAGGCGCAGAGCAAGGTGATCATTCTGCTGACCGACGGTGACAACAACCGCGGCGTCGACCCGCAGCTGATGGCGGCGCTGGCCGGCGACCTGAGCATCAAGATCTACGCGATCGGCATTGGTCCCCCGGGGGCGCGGCGCCAGATGCCCGGCTTCGATCCCGATCGGCTCGAGCTGATCGCCGCCGAGACGAAGGGTCGCGCCTTCTTCGCGCAGGACGCGGGGACGCTGCAGGCGGTCTACGACGAGATCGATCAGCTGGAGACGAGCGAGGTCGAGTTCAATGTCTACGCCCAGTGGGACGAGCTGATGACGCTCTTCCTCTGGCCCGCCCTCGCCTGCTTCGCCCTCGAGATCCTCCTGCGAAAGACGAGGGTGATGACACTGCCATGATCTTCGGCGATGAGCATCTCCTATGGCTCCTGCTCGCCGTGCCCGCGGTGGGGCTGTGGCTCGCGCACCGGCTGCGCGTCAGGCGCCGCCTTCTCCAGCGCTTCGGCCAGTGGCCCCAGGTCACCCGCCTGCTGGACGGCTCTCGGATGGCGGTCTCGTCGGTGCGGGCGGTGATCTGGGTCGCGGCGCTCGCGCTCCTCGTGCTGGCACTGGCGAGGCCACAGTTCGGCGAGGTGGAGGAGACGATTCTGTCGCGCGGCGTCGATGTGATCATCGCCGTCGACGTCTCCTCGTCCATGCTGGCCGACGACATCCAGCCCACACGCCTCGACCGTGCGCGCACTCAGCTGGCCAACCTCATCAGCCGCCTGCGGGGGCATCGCATCGGAATCCTCGCCTTCGCGGGCGCACCGATGCTCCAGTGCCCGCTGACACTTGACCAGACGATCCTTCACCAGACGCTGCGGATCGTCGACAACCACGCCGTGAGCGCCCCCGGCACCGCGATCGCAGACGCCGTGAGGCTGGCCATCCGATCGTTCGACGAGGATTCCCCCCGCCACCGCGTGCTGGTGCTGCTGACCGACGGTGAGGATCACCCCGGCGAGATCAGCCAGGCGGCGGCGGCCGCCGCCGAGGCCAACGTGGTGATCCACGCCGTGGGCATCGGGACCCAGGCGGGCAGCGCGGTGCCTGAGCTGTCGCCGGGGGGGCAGCGCGTGGGCTTCCGGCGCAGCGAGGACGGCAGCCCCATTCTCACCCGGCTCCAGACGCTGACGCTTCTCGAGCTCGCGGGGACCACAGGGGGACGGGCCTTCGAGGCATCGAGCCAGGGCGAGATCGAGATCGAGGAGATCGCCCGCGAGATCGATCGCCTTCCCATGGCCGCCATCGAGGAGCAGCGGGTCCACCACCGCCAGGAGCAGTTCCAGGTCTTCCTTCTGCCCGCCATTCTCCTGCTGATCTTCGATCCGATGCTCCTGACCGGTCGCCGTCGCCGACGGATGCAGGTATCCGCCCGTGCCACCGCAGCCCTCGTCGCTCTTCTGCTGCTCCCGGTCATCCCGGTCAGAGCCTCCGAGATCGACAGAGAGGCCATCGAGGAGAACAACCTCGGCGTCATCGCCCACGGCGAGGGTGATCTCGAGGCGGCACTCAGCCACTATCAGCAGGCCGAGGTCGCCGCCCCGGACACGCCCCAGGTCCTACTCAACATCGGGGCGCTCCGCTACGACCAGAGTGACTTTGCCGAGGCTGAGCGCCTCTTCCGCCAGGCGACATCCACCGACGCAGAGGAGATGCGCGCCGAGGCCCATTACAACCTCGGGACCTCGCAGATCCGCCAGGCTCAGGGGGCGGCGGTCGAGGGCGATCTCGAGGCGGCGCTGACGCGCATCGGGGATTCGATCCAATCGCTGCGCGAATCCCTCCTCAGCGATCCCGAAGACCACGAGGCGAAGTTCAACCTGGAGCTCGCCATGCGCCTGCAGGAGCAGTGGCAGGAGCAGCAACAGCAACAGCAGCAGCAGGAGCAACAGCAGCAGGGCCAGCAGGATCAGCAGCAGGATCAACAGGATCAAGAGGACCAACAGGACCAACAGGACGAATCTCAGGATCAGCAGGATCAGCAGGATCAACAGGACTCACAGGACCAGCAGGACTCACAGGACCAACAGGACTCACAGGACCAACAGGACTCACAGGACCAATCTCAGAACCAGCAGGGCCAGCAGGACCAGCAAGATCAGCAGGGCCAGCAGGATCAGCAGGGTTCCCAGGACAATCCCTGGGAAGGGGAGTCCTCCCAGGCTCCGCTGAGTGAGATGCAGCCCTCCGAGCAGGGGTCGCCTCAGCGGGAACAGGCCGAGGCGATGCTTGATCTGATTCCCTTCCAGGAATATCCCCAGGGAATGCAGCGGCTGCTGGGCTCGCGTGCGGCTCCCCGGACGGGGGGTCCCGACTGGTGATGAGACAAAGGGTCATCCCGCTGGTTCTCTGCCTGAGTCTTCTCGGTGTCTCAGTGCACGCCCAGGCGCCGACGCTGACGGCATCGGTCGATCCGAGCAACGTGATGGCGGGCGAGACCACCGCCCTGACGCTCACGCTCTCGAGTCCGAGCAATGTGCAGGTGCGCACGGATGAGGTCCCGGCTCTGCCGGAGGGGATCGAGATCACGAGCACCGGCACGCCCTCGTCCGCGATTCTCGACATCAACGGCCGCCGCTCGTATCGGACGCAGGTGACCTGGTTTCTCGTGCCCCGCCGCGAGGGGCTCGTCGAGATCCCTCCCATCACCCTCGATGCGGGGGGCATCCCGGCCACGAGTGATCCGGTCCGCCTCAACGTGATGCCCGATGCCCTCCACGAGCTGCGCGACGGGATCCCGCTGGCCGACCCCGTCTTTGCCCAGCCCCAGCGCCTCACCTCTCGCAACGCGGCGGAGCGACAGGAGCTGACGCGGGTGATTCAGCGCCATGCAGAGGTGTTCGAGGGGCGCCTCTACCTGCTCGTGTGTGCGGACACCAACGAGCCGCGTGTCGGTCAGCAGGTGATCCTCTCGGTCTACCTTGTCAACGGGGCGGTCGGGGGGCGTTTCACCCCCCTCGAGCGGCCGTCATTTGTTCAGCCCCTGCGGGTTCAGCCCTCGATGACCCTGGTGCAGCGCCCCGAGCCTCAGCGATCGATCTTCGGCAACGACTTCGATCCACTGAGTGTGAGTGACTACACGCTCACCGAGGACCCCTTCACCGGCGAGGAGGCCTATGTCCACCTGCTCCGCCGCGTGGCGTTCTGGCCCACGCAGGCGGGGGTGATGACCATTCCCCCTGTTCAGGCGACCTCCAGTTACCTCTGGGCATACACGAGTCCGACCACGGGGCAGAGGATTCAGCGCCTCAATCAGCTGACGCTCGCCACGGAGCCCCTGACACTCCACGTCCGCGACCTGCCTCCGGCTCCGGCGGGCGTGAGCGGCTCGGTCCCTGTGGGGCGAGATTTCCGACTCACCGCCTCGATGGTCCCCACCGAGCTGGCCTATGATGAGGCGGCCACGCTGACGGTCCGCATCGAGGGTGAGGGGCTCCCCGACTGGTTCGATCTCCCCCCGATCCAGGGGGGTGATCTGTTCACGGCGGAGCCTCCGGCGGCTCCACCCGATCCTCAAACCGGCATCCGGGGCGATCGGATCGAGGGGTCGCGTGAGTTCAATTTCCTGGTCCGATTCGATCGCACCGGGCATCTGACGCTGCCACCGATCGAGTACCCCGTTTTCGATCTCGACACCGACCGCTATCGGATCCTCCGGGCCGATCCCATCGTGGTGGATGTCTCGGCCCAGCCCTCGGAGCCCGTGCGCGAGATCACCAACCCGCTGCTGCGGCCCATGCGGGGCCCCGATCCCCTGCCGCTGTCGACCAACTCCCTGCTGGGCATCGAGACCCATGGCTTCCGGGGCCTGCGCGATCCGGCTCCCCTGGCGCTCCAGACACCGCTCGGATGGGTGCTCGCCACCGTGCCCCCGCTTTTCCTGATCGCGGGACTCGTCGTCAACCGTCGGCGGGCTCGACTGCAGGGCGAGGCGGGCATGGTGGTGGCCATGCGCCGCCGCGCGCGCCGCCACCTGAGCGCCGCGACGCGGGCGCGTCGCCGGGGTGACGTGGGGTCGTTCCACGCGGAGCTCGCCGCGGCCATCCACGGCCACCTGGGCGATCGTCTCGGTGCGCCGACGCTCGGTGTGCCCTGGGCGCAGACGGATGAGGCATTGGCGCAGCGTGGGGTGTCCGAGTCGCTGCGCCGAAGGCTCCAGGAGATTCTGGCCCGCACGGACTTCGCGCGCTTTGCCCCCGGTGCGGAGGCCTCGGGGGAGATGGACCGTCTCCATGAGGAGGCCATCGGGGCTCTGCGCGACCTCGGGCGCGAGATGTCGGGCAAACGGGGGAACGGCCGATGAAGCGCCTCATCGCTCTCCTCACAGCGCTTGTGTCTCTGGGCGCATCCATCTCTGCGGCGGTGTCGGTCACGGAGCTCCAGCTCACGTTTGATCGCGCCAATGACGCGCACCTCGCCGGCAACCACGAGGAGGCCGTGGATCTCTACGAGCAGCTCCTGGAGATCTGTCCCAGCGATCCGGTGCTTCTCTTCAACCTGGGAAGCGCGCGGGCCGCCCTCGGCCAGATGGGTCAGGCGGTCTGGTGCTACGAGATGGCGCTCAGGGCGCGGCCCGGATGGGATGAGGCTGAGCACAATTTGGCCCTCGTCCGTCCCAGTGCGCCCCCCACGGGGAGCCTCCTGATGCGCCCGGTCCTCTGGGCGCGGCAGGAGGTCGCACCCCAGCTGTGGAGCTGGGTGGCGGTCGGCGCCTGGGCCCTGGTCCTGCTGGGGCTGGGGGGCTGGCTCGCCCTGGCTCCCGAGCGGGTGGCCCTGCGCCGAGCGCTGAGGCGGTTGACAGCCCTTGGAGCCATGGCCATGGTCATCGCTTTGGTGGCGCTCGCCCTGCAGCGCGTGGATCGCCGGACTCACCCCCCGAGCATTGTGGTTGCGGACAGCACGCCGGTTCGCACAGCTCCGGGGCCCGAGGCGGGAAGCCCGATGGGCGACCTGCCCGGCGGCACCCGCCTGTGGGAGATGGACGAGCCTGCCCCCTCCGGCTGGGTCAAGATCCGCACCGAGAGCGGGGAGCTGGGCTTTGTCGATCAGACGACCCTGCGCAGGCTGGCGCTGCCGTGATGCTGCCGAAGAGAGACGATGGAGCCATGACTGACACCTCTCCCGATTCCCCCCCACTCCGCCGCCGCCAGCGCTATCAGCTGCGCCGCCGCCGCTATGGGGCGCTGACGCCCGAGGGCGATCTGGGCGCCGGTCCGCAGATCGTCGAGGTGGAGAGCCAGGCGCAGGCCGAGGAGATCGAGCAGCTGCGCGATCGCCTGCTGCGCATGCAGGCCGATCATGAGAACCATCGCAGGCGGATGCTCCGCGAGCGTGAGGAGCAGGCGCGATATGCACTCGAGGGGATCATGCATGAGCTGATCCTGTCGATGGACAACTTCGAGCGCGCCCTGGAGCACCGCACTCACACGCCGGAGGTCGAGGCCTTCGCCAAGGGACTCGAGCTGACCCACCGTCAGCTGTGGGAGACCCTGGCCAAGAACGGCCTCGAGAAGATCGAGGCGCTGGGCAAGCCGTTCGATCCCCATGTCCATGAGGCGATGGCGACGGAGGAGGCTGAGGGGGTCGAGGACGGCACCGTCCTCGATGTGTTCCAGGAGGGCTACAGTCTCAACGGCCGCGTTCTTCGCCCGGCGCTGGTCCG
>JAFGKF010000030.1 GCA_016928695.1 Candidatus Sumerlaeota bacterium
ACCGTGCAGGGGATCGCCAATCGGCGCGGACCGCACGTGGTGGTCGAGAGCCCCCGCTCCGAGCGGAGCGGCGAGGTGCTGGGCACCTGGCACTGGCTCGAGACATTTCACGCAGGGGGCGAATGGCTCGAGGATCGGGGCTTCCGCGCCTTCAGCGATGTCGCCGAGCTCCTTCCCCCCCGGGTGGCCGTGGGCCTGCCCGAGATGCTCAACCGCATCAGTGTGCGAGGTCTTGTGGTCTTCGACCCCGACGTCCCCGCCTCATCGAACGTCGCCGTCTCGCTCGCCGCGCGTGAGGGGCTCGCCGTCACCGGCCCGGACGGGCTCATGTGGGTCCAGCAGCGGTGCGGCAAGATCCCCATCGTGCACGACCTGCGTGGGCGCTTCCGCGGCAAAGGCGACGCGCATCGCTGGCTGATCGAGAATCTGCTGCGCGGGCGCAGCGATCTGAGGCTGATGAGCTATGTGATGGACGCCTGGCGGCGCGACGCGGGGGGCAGCGAAGACGGGATGGATGTCGAGGGGATGGACATGGTCATCGCCAGCGGCGGTGTGGCCTTCGACCTCTCGCCGTGGCGCGATGAGGTGCCCGTCGACGATCCGGGTCAGACCCCGGGACAGGACGCCAAGCTGTGGGATGACCTCTTCGCCGCCGCCGCCGAGGCACGGGGAGGTGAGGCGCCATTGGAAATCACGGGATTTCCCTTCTGGCGACACAAGTACTCGAACTTCGGCAGCGCCGGGGGAAGCCGACGCCCCGTCGAGGCCGAGTGGCAGGCCGTCTGGCGGCTCTCACCCCACGGGACCTTCCTCAATCCACTGATCGCACCCAACATGTCGTTTCACCGGTACGCGCCGCTGCCGAACAACCTGCGGCAGCCCGATCCGGGGCCCCCTCCTCCGCTCGAGAACAAGACCTACGTCTGCCTTCACCTGGGCGATTTCGATGGCGGATACGGGGTCTACCGTCGCCTCCCGCGGCTCTGGGAGGATCCACGCCGGGGCGAGCTGCCGCTCGGCTGGGGGATCAACCCCAACATGGCCCGCTGCTATCCCGACATCATCGGGCATGTCTACGCGACACGGACACCGAACGACCACTTCGTGGCCGACGCCAGCGGAGCGGGCTATGTGAATCCGAACCGTGTGAGGGCGGGGCTGGAGTTCGGACTCTGGCGTCGCTTCTCGACGCACTGGTACCGCCGGCTCGACTACACGCTGTCGCCGATGGTGCTCGATCAGAATCCGCCGACCCCCGCGGTGCTCGATGCGATGAGTGATTTCTCGCACGGGGGGGCCGCCTTCCTGATCGAGAACCGGCAGGGCAAGGAGGTGCCCCGGGTCGAGCCGAAGCTGTGGGCGGGGATGCCCATCACGCGGCTCGAGGATCTGAGCTACGCCGAGTCGGACGTGGAGCTGGTCGACTGGATTCTCCGTTACGCCGAGGGGGACCCCACCGATGGACCGGCGTTCCACATCTTCCGCTTCGAGTGGAGAGCTCCCTCGGTGATCTTCGACACCTTCCGCGAGGTGCAGCGACGCGCCGGATCCCGCGAGTGGGTCGCGCTCCACCCACGCCAGTGGTTCCGTCTGCTGAAGCGGTGGCTCAGCGCCTCCTGAACTCCCGCTCACCTGTCCGCTTGAGATCGCGCTCCCTGATGGCGTGGCGCTTGTCATGGGCCTTCTTGCCGCGGCAGACGCCGATCAGGACCTTCGCGCGGCGGTTCTTGAAGTGGATCCGGAGGGGGACGAGCGTCAGCCCCTTCTGCGAGACGGCGCCCGCCATGCGATCGATCTCCCGGCGGTGGAGGAGGAGTTTGCGCTCGCGTGTGGGCTCGTGATTGAAGCGATTGCCCCGGTCGTAGGGCCCAATGTGGAGGTTGATCAGCCACATTTCGCCCCGCTTGGGCATGCAGAACGCATCGCCGATGCTCGCCCCGCCCTCGCGCAGGCTCTTGACCTCCGTGCCGACGAGCACGATCCCCGCCTCATGGGTCTCCAGGATCTCATAGAGGTGCCGCGCCTTGCGATTGGTCGCGACGACCTTCTCACCGCTCTCGGTGACGCCCTGGTCTCTCTTCCTCTTGCCCATGGTTCGCCCAGTCTCTCACATCCCGATCATCTGACGCCAGAGCGCAATCTGACGCTCCGCGGCGCGCTCCCAGGTGAAATCCGCCGCCCAGCGGCGGCTCGGCTCGGGGGTGGGCGGCTCGCTCAGAATCCGCCGCAGGGCACTGACCCACGGCTGCACCGCCCCGAGCGGGAGCAGCGTGGCCGGGGAATCACGGAAGAAGTCGAGCCCCGGCACATCGGGCGCCACCACCGGCGCCCCCATCGCCAGCGCCTCGAGCACGGGCAACCCGAAGCCCTCGCTCAGGCTCGGGAAGATCAGCGCGGCGGCACCGCTGAGAAAGCCGCGCAGATCGCGGTCACTCACACCGGTCTGAATGTGGATGCGATCGGCCCAGGGCGACCGCTCAATCCAGCGCTCGACCCGGTGCAGGGTCGGTCCGGGGCCTCCCGCCATGATCAGAGGAGGGGGATCATCGATCTCGGCGCAGAGCGCGGTGTGGACCTCGATCAGAAAGCGGTGATTCTTGCGGGGCTCGAACGTCCCGACGTGCAGCAGCCATCGGCGAGGCAGACCGTGCTCCTCGCGGAATGCGGCGAGCTCGCTGTCCGTCAGCGGTGTCATCGCCGAGTCGAAGCCGCCCGGGATCACGGTGATCTTGCCCCGCGTGTGGGGATGGAGAGCCTCCAGCTCCGCGGCCACGGCGGGCGAGGGGACCACGATGCGGTCGGCCACGCGCGAGCCGCGCCTGACAGCCGTGCTGAGCCAGCGCCGGAAGAGCCACGGCTGCGTCGCGGGGCGGAGCCGATGCACGAGATCGTGGATCGTCAGGGTCAAGGGAACGCCGATCCTCCGCCAGGGCCCGGCGAACGCGGGACCGTCGAAGAGGGCGGCGCCCTCGCGCCGGAGAAACCGGGGCAGCGTCACATTGAGCCACCACTCCCCGCCCGGGTGGGACTCGGGACGCGCGCCCACAGGCCAGAGCGTCACCACATGCGGCAGCGGCTCTCCCCCGAGCCACTGGGCGAGAAACCCGGGAGTGTTGGTGAACAGCCCCCAGCGCAGGCCGTGATCCCCACGGATCATGGCCCGAAGCATCTGAGCCACGCGTCGTCCGACGCCGGTCATGCCGGGCCGCACCGAGCGGGCATCGATGGCGATCAGGGGCGCGTCCATCGCGCTCCCATCACTGCGCTGCCCCGCACGCGGTGGCAAGACAATCTCCGGCTCAGCGTCCCCCCTCGCGGACCATGCGCTCCATGGCCATCTTCGGACAGACCGCCTGGTGGATGTGATCGATCAGTCCGGTGGCGACCCCTCGAATGCGCCTCTCGATCTCCTCATCCAGGCAGCGGCCTTCCCCGTCGAACACCCGGTTCACCGCGGGCACCGAGACCGCCCCGGGCAGCACGAGGGCCCCGACGTGCGCGCAGATGCTGCGCAGATGCTCGAGCGCCTTGACGGCGCCGATCGCCCCGGAGGCCACTCCCAGCAGCACCACGGGTTTGCCCGCCAGCGTGGAGGGAAATCCGAGGTTCTCGATCACGAGCTTGAGCACGCTGCTGACGCTCCCGTGATACTCGGGCGTGGCGAGCACGATTCCCGTCGCTTGCGAGATCACCTTTCGCAGTGCCCTCACCTCGACGGAGCCGGTGTCGGTCCCCGGTGGCGGCAGCCTCATCCGGGCGGGATCGATCACGTCGAGCGCGATGTCCCCGTGGTTTCGGATCTCGTCCTGGACCAGGGCCAGCGCCTTCGACGTGAAGTTGCCCGGCCGCACGCTGCCCGTGACCGTGGCGATGCGGATTCCCTCACCCATGGGATTTCCCCCCTCGATCTGTTTCGCCGATCTCAGCACAGCGCCCGTGCCGCGCCAAGCGCAACTTCAGACGAGCGACCACATCTGGAGAAATGGGTTCGTCGCACGCTCGTGGGCGAGCGTCGTCGCCTTCCCGTGGCCGGGGTGGACCGGGGGGTCGTCGAATTCCTCGAGCACCCGGCGGAGGCTCCTGACCATCGTGGCCTGATCGCCGCCAGGGAGATCCGTCCGCCCGACCCCGCCGCGGAACAGCAGGTCGCCGGTGATCAGCGCCTCGCCGCCGTTGACGTCGATGGTGATCCCACCCGGCGAGTGACCCGGCGTGTGGAGAATGCGGAGCGTGAGCCCCCCGAGCTCGATGACCTCTCCGTCCCCGAGGAGCCTCGTCGGCTCGATGGGCACCCACTCCACGCCGAAGAGAAACGACCCATTGAGCATCGGCTCGGTGAGCATCGGTGCGTCGCCCGAGTGCACCCAGATGGGCAGTCCCTCCGCCTCGGGCATCAGCGGGATCCCCGCGATGTGATCGATGTGCCCGTGGGTGAGAAGCACCGCCACGGGCTCCGCGCCGTGCTCGGCGATGGCCCGCGACAGCGGCTCGGGCTCGAAGCTGGGGTCGACGATCACGCCCCGGCGCGACGCATCGTCGACCACCAGCAGAGAGCGGTTGTCCATGGGCGAGGTCGACGTGGAGACAATCACCCGGGTCTTCACCTCACCCGGTAGAGATCCACGCCCTCCTGCGTGTTGTAAAGCAGGCTCTGCATCTCGGCGCTCTGCTGGGCGAAGCGCCCGGCATTGAGACCGATCAGCTCGCTGCCCAGCACATCGGCTTCGCCGTCGACATCGTAACTGCCGAAATAGAGACCGCTCGCCGGCGGGGGGCCGAAGCCCGCCGCGCCCAGCGGCTGCACGCCGCGGTGGAAGGCGAACTGATCGCCCGAGCGGACGAGCACCGTCGC
>JAFGKF010000256.1 GCA_016928695.1 Candidatus Sumerlaeota bacterium
GACGAGCCGCAGACCCGTCCACATCATCTGCAGATCCTGGCCGAAGGGGTGCACGGCCGTGGGATCGTCGTCGTCGTTGAGCGCGACATTGAAGCCGATGTGCATCCCGTGGTGCGGATCGCGGAGATTGATCTCGTCGAGTGGGAACGCCGCCTCGACGATGTAGCCGCACGGCTCGCCCGTCAGCGTCTGCTCGGGGCTCGGCGAGCGATTGATGACCAGCCGCACGCCCGGCGAGACGTCGTTGAGATGCGAGTACGCCCAGGCCACGGCGTCGCCCTGCGACAGCGCGAGGCAGAACTGGTTGTCGTCATCCGAGTAGTGGGTCTCGTCGCGGTCCCCGTCGTGATCGGTGTCGAAGTAGACCTCGAGGCCGTCGTTCTTGTAGACCTCGTGGCCGAAGACGGCGTCGCACAGCGTCTGGTCCTTCACCTCGGCGGCAAGGTAGAAGCACTCGTCGTCCCACCCCGTCCAGACCTGGGCCGAGGCCTCCTCGGGCCCGCCCCAGGTCTCGAACTCGCCCGTGATCTGCTCGCGCGAGCCCAGGCGAATCGGATCCCACTCGGGCCAGTCGGTGAGATCGCCGTCGAGCACGGGTGGTGACGCGAGGCGGGGGGAGGTGGTGAAGGAGAAGTGGTCCTGCTCCTCAACAACTTCACCCTGAGAAAGCTCAGCACGCACATTCACTCTGAAAACAGAATCCGCGCCGTGATCTCCCCCAATGGAGAATGGAAGATCAACACTCTCTCTGGCTTCCAGGTGCACTGGTGAGACGGTCTGAGGAGTGACTGTGATGTCTTCTCCCGCTGTGACTGTGACCTCCGCACTGACTGCGGCAGTCGAGTGATTTCGAAGCGTGCATGTGAAAGCCGATGTTGGGCCAGAGACAGGATTCAATGGACTCAAAGAGATTGAGGCTGTGGGCACAATCTCGAGCTCGGTGACAAGGTGCCCCACAATCACCTGCACTTCACGCTCGAGATCCATCGCCCCGACGAATGCCCCAAAGGGATAGACACCCAGGGGCGCTCCGCGTTCAGGGACAACATCAGGGACAACACGAGCCCCGCCAAAATAGGGATAATAGACGTGGAGAAAGGGAATGTGGATCAGATCGGTTGATCGGGGGACTGGGAACAGTGAGGGGGTGCGAGGATCCTGGTCTGTGGCGCCAGCCCATCGCAGGTTGATGAGATTCTCGACTCCCCTCGTCACCTCCCACCGATCAGAGTCGAACTGCAGCAGAGGTTCCTCTGCCTCGGATATGTTCGGAACAGAGCGTGTGATCAGGTGAAGTGGCTCAGCGCTGAGATCAATGATCAGTCTCTCCATGGAAGGATCAAGCCATGGCACCGGGCTGAGAACCGCTGCTTCACCGCTGCGAAAGACAAGAAGTGCATCATCTCCTGACAGGATCTCCGTGTGCCTGATTCCCCCATGCGCCCAGAGCGCCGTCAGGTGAGTGTACTCGCCACTCGCCGGGATCGTGAAGACATGCGCCTCGATGCCCTCGGCCACGTCGAGCGACTCACTGAACTCCGCCGAGGCGAAAAGATCCGTGAGGGTCCGGACCGCATCGAATGACGGCTTGCGCGTCCGGTCGTGCCTCACGAGCCCGAAGTTGTTCTCGTTCCAGTCGTCCGAGGCCTGGTCGGGGCCGAACCAGTAGTGGAAGGTGGATGTGATCCAGGGCTGCGTCAGCGCCAGGAGATACGTCCGCGCGACGAAGTTCGCCTGCTGGTCCTCCGTCACACTGCTCGCCCCGCGTGTCGGATAGCCGAACTCGGTGATCCAGACGGGGAGCGGATCGCCGTATTCCCCCGACATCTCGTGGATCGCCCGCATCCGCGGGAAGATCTCCGCCCCCTCGGGCGACGCCGGCGTGCAGTAGGGGTGGATCGAGATCGCGTCGCAGTGGCCGTTCATCCCCGCCTCGAAGGCGCGGCGGAAGAACGCCTCGTCGGTCCCCGACGTCGATCCCGCGATGATGAAAGCCTCGGGATTCACCGCGCGGATCGCCTCAGCAGCCACGGCCACGAGTGCCGCGTAGTCCTCCGGATTCGGCTCGGGCGGCCAGAATCCCGCGGCGTTGGGCTCGTTCCAGATCTCGAAATATCTCACACGCCCCAGTGTCTCCTGCGCCATGAATTCGCAATAGCGCGCGAACGCCTCGCGTCCCCCCTCGGTGTGCGGCCCCAGGCCGTCGTCATAGGCCTCGTTCGTGTAGTTGAGGATGAGCAGCGTCTCGATGCCATTCGCCCGGTTGATATCGAGATTCGCGCTCCAGTTTTCGGGGAGAGAAAATTCGCCCGGTGTGCGCTCGACAAGGCTCCAATGGCACTCGTCGCGGATCATTCCGATCCCCGCCTCGAGGAGCATCTCGATCGTCCGCGCGTGGGTCTCGGAGTCGCCCATCATCGTGTGCCCCTGCACGGCGAAGCGGGGGGTCTGCGCCGGCGCTGCGAGGATCATCACCCACGCCAGTGTCACTCCGCATGTGGTGAGTCGCATCGTCATCTCCTTCTCATCCCAGGGTGAGCGGGCTCTTGCCCGTCTCCACCGCGATCGCCGCGGCCAGAAACATGCCCGCGCTCCAGGCCTGCCACCGGACACCCATCGGGCGCCCCGTGACACCGTGCAGCCACTCATTGAACTCCCACTCCCCCTCCCGACCCAGACGGTTCGCCTCAGCCAAGCGCGCGAGAAGCTCGCGCGCCCTCGCCCGCCGCCCGGCGACAACCTCTGCGATCACATGGAAGCCCCCGATGAACGGCCAGATCCCACCGTTGTGATACTGGTGCGGAAGATTCAGATTGCCGTTGAGGTAGTAGTCCCGCCACTCGGGGTCACCCGGCATCGTCGGAGGTTCCTGCGCCTTCGAGGGATGGGGTGTCTCGCAGCCCACCTGCATCAGTCGGTCGAGCACCATCCGCGCGCGTGCTCGACTCGCCACGCCGCAGACGACAGCGAGGATGTTGCCCAGCACATCGATCTCACGGGCGAACTGCCGCACACCGAACCACGGCAGATACCAGCGGGCCTCCCAGAGAGAGACGCGCATCCTCTCCATCACCATCGCCCACTCGGGATTGCGGCGCCGGAGAGCGGAGAGGTCGACCTCACCGGTGGGAAAGAACATGAGATTGAGGTCACGGCGGATCGCCCTCGCCCGGGCCGCGTGCTCCTCGACGATTCGCCCCCTCCTCCCGAGCGAGCGCAGGAGATTCGCCATGACACGGTTCGCCGCCATCCACAGCACGTTGACACACAGGCCGGTGTGCCGATTCGCGTGGAGATCGAGCCACGTGGCGCACTCCGTGTGCTCCAGCAACCCGCAGTCGTTCGAGTCCTGATACTGAAGCCAGAGATGTGCGCGCTCGAGAGAGGGCAGGGCGCGCGCGAGGCGGCGGCGGTCGCCTGTCGCCTCGAAGAGCACCCCGTGCGCGATGATGTACCACAGATTCGAGTCGATCGACCCGATCATGTTGTTCGTGGGGTTCACCCGCCGTGTGTCGACACAGCACGGCACGTGCCCCAGGCGCGTCATCCCGCGCTCCAGCGTCGACAGGGTCCTGCGCAGCGCGTCGATGAATCTCCCAGGCCGGGGGAAGCGGGGAAGAGCGAGGAGCGTGATCGCCGAGTCGCGCGCCCACACCTCCGTGTAGCCATCGCACTGCGCGGAGGCCCGTATGCCCATCGGGCTCAGGCATCGCTCGAGAACATCCCTCGCCCTATCGGTCGCCTCTTGGATCAGGTTGTCAGTCATCCTGTCATCCCTTCAGTCCGGTCAGCGCGACGCCCCGCAGGATGCGCCGCTGGAAGAGCAGAAACAGAATCATCGGGGGCAGCGTCGAGATCACCAGTGCCGCCAGGAGCGTCGCGTTGTCGGCGGTCCTCTCCAGAGAGTAGAGCCGCACCATGATCGGCGTCCACTGCCGCTCGCCCGCCACGTCGAAGTTGAGATACGGCCAGAGGAAGTCGTTCCACATGTTGATGACCGTGAAGATCGAGACCACCGCAATGATCGAGGACGACAGCGGCAGCACGATTCGCCAGAAGATCGCCCGCTCCGAGGCGCCGTCGAGCCGCGCGGCCTCGATCAGGTCGCTGGGCAGCTCGTCGAAGAAGGACTTGAAGACGAAGATGTTGAACGCCGAGCACCCCGCCGGGAGGATCACGCGCAGATAGACCGACAGCATCCGCGCCCCCGGCTCGCCGAGCCCCCGCCCGATGAGGGGCACGAGATCGATCTCCCGCACGACCAGGAACAGCGGGATGATGATCGTCTGGAAAGGGACGAGCAGCGTCAGGAAGAATCCCACCGCCATGACACGCCCCAGCCGCGTGGGCAGGCGCGACAGTGCATAGGCGGCGAGCGCGGACGGGATGATCTGGAGCAGCCAGATCGCGCCGACGAGCACGATGGTGTTTGCGAAGTGGCGCACGAAGTCGACCTGCTCGCAGGCCTCCGCCCAGTTGCCCCACGCCCACTGGGTGGGATCGGTCACCGGCCGAGGAAAGAGGGTCGGTGGCGATGAGAAGATCTGCGCGGGGGGCTTGCAGACGCTGAAGAGCGCCCACAGCAGAGGGAGAAGCGTCGTCAGCATCGCGACGAAGAGAAATCCCACCAGCAGCCACGCCGCGGCGCGCCCCGCGGGGGTCCGGCGCTCGAGATCGCTGAGCAGCGTCCGCTCCGCCATCACACCGCCCCCGCGCGCCGCGTCAGGCGCAGGTAGAGAAGACTGAACACGACCATCACCACGAAGAGAATCACGCTGGCGGCCGCCGCCGCACCCAGTCCCCCACCCCCGCCGCCAAACGCCGTGTTGTAGATATAGAGCAGCACTGTGAGCGTCGCGCCGTGGGGATTGCCCGCCGTCATCGGCCCGCCATCGGTCATCAGAAAGGGCTCGGTGAAGACCTGGCAGGTGGCGATGAGCTGGAGCAGAAGCATCACCACCATGATGAAGCGGAGCTGGGGCAGCGTGATGTGCCACAGCCGCTGCCAGAAGCCCGCGCCGTCGATCTCCGCCGCCTCATAGAGCTGCGAGGGGATCCCCTGCAGCGCGGCGAGGTAGATCAGCGCCGTGCCCCCCGCGTATTTCCACGTGCTCATGAGAACGAGCGAGAGCATCGCCGTGGAGGGGTTCTCGAGCCAGCGCACCGGTCCGAGCCCCACGAGACCCAGGAGTCCATCGATCACCCCGATCTCGGGGCGGTAGAGCATCCGCCAGAGATACGCGACGACCACAAGAGGCAGAATCGTCGGCATGTAGAGCATGAGGCGGTAGAAGCCCCGTCCGCGGCGCAGCTCGTTGAGCGCGATGGCCAGGGCGATCGGAACGGGGAAGCCGATGATGATTCCCAGGCCGACGAAGATCGCGACATTGCGCCACGCGATGGCGAAGGCGGGATCGCCGAGCACGCTGTGGAAATTGCTGAGGCCCACCCACTCGGTCGGCTGGTCCGGGTTCCAGGGGATCTCCTGGAAGGCGTAGACGAATCCGCGCGCTATCGGATACCAGCTGAAGCCGACGAACAGCATCAGTGCGGGGAGCAGAAAGAGCAGGGCGCTGCGTCGCGACAGCCTCATGGCGGTGCGTGGTCCTCCGGTGGGGCGGAGTCACCCTGCCCCTCGCCGAAAACGTTTGCAACCGGCAAGCTGGCGATCACTCCGCCAGCCCGATCCGCGCGAAACCGCTCGGGTCACGCCAGTTCTCCATCGTCCCGCGCCAGACCATCTGCGAGCGGCTGATCCCGTCGGCGTCGAGATCGTTGATCGCCCAGTCGAAGCCGAGCCAGCGCTCGGGTGGCCCTTCGAGTCCGAGCGACGTCCACGGCAGACGGATCTCGTGCATCACGATGACGCGCTCACCGCCATGTCGTGTGTGCGTGACATGCTCGATGCCCTCGGTGGAGCGATTCTCCGGTCGTGAGAACATCAGGTGGCCCTCCGGCAGCTCAGGCAGGGACGGCACCAGCTGGATCTGGAAGACACGCTCGTTGTAGACCTGCATCCCGATCTCGTCGGGTGTGTTCAGGTCCAGATAGATCTCGAGCGAATCCCCCGCCCAGGGCTGCTCGCGAGGGGCCGGATTCAAAAGATCGTCGTCCCGGACAATGGCCCCGATCCAGAGCGCCTCCTCGTCCCAGACGACGCGCAGCGAACCGCTCCCCGTCGCGGGTGGGCCCACAACAGTGTGGGTCGTGTCCACATCCCACCACCAGAGCCCCATCCAGTCCTCCAGGTTGTCGTCGAGCTCGATCGTGCGTCCGCCCCGTGCGGCGATCGCATTCCACTCGGGAGGAGCCTGGCCGATGGCAGAGTCGGGGCCGGATTCCCAGCGCACGGTGTTGTTCGGGATGTGCTCGTCGCGCGAGTCCATCGCCCAGGCATCTGGCTCGGTCGGAAACGC
>JAFGKF010000257.1 GCA_016928695.1 Candidatus Sumerlaeota bacterium
ATCGGCTGCAAACCGGCGAGGGCGCCGGTGCTCCATCGTCAAAGGAGAAGGTCACAAAAAAAATCAGAACTCACTCACTATTTTAGTGACAACTCAGAATTTGCGCTCTATGCTGGTTTCCCAGGATCACATCATGCAGCTGCCTCCGACACCCCGAGCCGCCGCCCCGTGGACTCTCTCCCTCCCCACGATCTCTGAAGAGAGAAACTGGGCGGTCGGCTCCGGTCAGGGGGGGATGCCACAGCCCGGCCCGAGGGTCCCAGTGCCCCCGCCACGACACGCCTCTCGGGCCATTGGAAAGGATGACACAACGTGACCTCCTCCCAAAGGCATCCCCCCCTTCTCCCTCTCTCCCGGGTCCTTGGGACCCTGATCCCCCTGGCCGCCGCAATCGCCGCGCTCGCGTCTCCCCTCCCTGCTCAGGCGATCCCGCCCTGGTGGCACGTCCTGCCGGGGTCGGGGTATGGGGCGTTTGGGGATGGATCGAACTACGGCAATCCCGGCCCCGACCCGTGCGGCGGGGGGTTCCCCCAGAGCCCGAATGACATTTTCAACAACAACTCGACGGGCGGGCCCGCCGGGGCGGGCAATCCCATCGACACCCTGGGGGGGAGCCCTCAGCTGATCATCACCGACGCGGAGATCCCCGCCAACGGCCCCGTGCCGATGGCGGTGGTCCGGAGCTATCACAACGGGGGGCTCTCACCGGCGCACTGGCGAGGCGAGGGGCTCCTCGGGCCGACCTGGTTCATGAACTGGGAGGAGCACCTGAGCATCGAGGGGGCGGGGCTGGAGACAAACCAGGGGGATCCGATGGCGTTCGCCGCGGGCTCGGCGATCTGGATCGAGACCGCGGAGGGCGGGATCGTCTCCGACGACGACGAGATCATCGTCCATGTCGATCCCCTGGGGGTGAGGACCCGCCACGCGTATTTCGAGACCACGGGGGAGGGGGACGTCTACCACCCGGTGCTGGTGCCCGAGCTCGGGCGCGGGCGACTGGTCGACACCGGAGACGAGTATCTCCTCGAGCTGGCCGACGGGACGATCAAGACCTTCAACCGCCGCGGCCACCTGACGCGGATCGAGGATCCCCAGGGGCGGGCGGTGAATCTGACGTGGGAGACCCACAACGACTCCAACCTCTATCTCTATCTCCCCGTGGATGGGTACGGGGTGGAGTCCACTTACAACGACCGGGTCATGGGCTCTCTCTGCCACACCCTCCGCGGCGTGAGCAACATGGCCGGTCACCGCGCGGCATGGCTCGGGGGATCGGCGGGCGACCCGATCACCATTCATGTGCAGAAGGAGGTTCTCGCGGCGATCCAGGTCGAGGGGGATAGCCGGTCTCTGGTCCTCGCGTACCACGATGCCCCCGGGTCCGATGTCGCGATCCTCAACGAGACGTCCGCCGCCCAGGCAACGAGGCTGAGCTCATTTGCCAACTGGGGCGGCGTGACGAGGGGTGGATCCAGCGTCAACACCGAGGAGCTCATCCGTCAGCTGTACCTGGACTCCTTTGGGACGCGGTGCCGGGTGGCTCGGATCGATCTCCATGACAACGGCAACTTCGTCCGCACCATGGCCGAGTACGGTCACAGCTCAGCCGAGGACGACGACGCGACGCTGGGCGAGTGGCCGAACGGCTACGGCGTCGAGCTCGATGACAACGAAGAGGACACGCTGATCATCGCCTGCCAGAGGCTGATCCACGTCGACTGGTGGCCGGAGTATCCGAACGGCGATCCCGGGGACCCGGGGGTCACGGACATCTCCACGCGCTGGGAGCAGGCCTACGTCTATGGGACCGCCTCTCTGACGAATCCCGAGGCGACCGTGGACCTGAGCCATGACGACTTCGAACACCACCGGCTCGGTGAGGGGGACAACATCACCACCCTGGGCCACATCTGGCAGGCGCGGACCGTGGACAGCGTGCGGGAGACCCACGTGGTCACGGCCTATCGCCATCCCATCATCGTCGATCTGTTCGACACGTTCCACGACACGGGTCTGGGCGCCCGCGTTCTGCTCGAATTCAAACGCGATCCCAACGACCCGGAGGAGGACCTTTTTCAGGCCTATCAGTTCTCTCTGGGATCAGGTGTCACGGTGTATCGGGGGGATGACGAGATCAGCGATGGTCGGACGGATGTGTACCGCGCCGACGCGGACGAGGGGGGCGGGATCGACTCCATGTCGGTGTTCGACGAGAACGGGGCCTGGATCCGGCACATCAATTACGAGCATGAGGACATCGACGCCCAGAGCGATCACCTGACCCATGGGATCACACGGGAGGTTCGCAGGGAGGACAGCAACAGCACATACGACAACTTCGAGCGCGAGATGACCTATCATCACGCGAACACCTCCACCATGGCGGACTGGTGGATCCACGGCCGGCTCGAGGAGGCCGAGGAGTTTCACCCGGAGGGAAGCACCGATCCCGTGCGGCTCATGGAGGTGGAGTACAGCGCCTCATCACACGCTCCCTCTCGCATCGTCCGATTCGACGGGACGGAGACCGTCTTCACCTACAACTCCGACCGCACGGTCGACGACGTCACCGTGCGACGCGTGGACAGCACCGACGAGACGCTTCAGACGGAGTTCACCTACACCACGACGCCACCCGGCCTGATCGAGACCGTCACCGATCCGCTGGGCATCACGACGACCTTCAGCCATGACGCGACGACAGGTCTTCTGACCCGCGTCGAGGGGCAGTTCAACCGTTACATCCGCCGCTATTACGACCCGGGCCTGACCACCGCCATCGACCCGCTCGGGCGGGTGTTCGCCATCGAGGAGGGATATGTCGACAGCTCGGTCGACGTCCCGGAGCGGCGGACGCTCTTCACCTGCGGTTTCGACGCCAACCCGACTCTGGTGACGCAGATCACCGCGCAGAACCTCGTGGATGCGGGCGCCGAGGACCGCGTGACCCACCTCGGCTACGACAGCGAGGAGCGGCTCTCGTACGTCATCGACCCGGCGGGCGAGGGGACGATCTACGGCCGCAACTGCCTCGGGCAGGTCACCTCCGTGGAGGCGGCGGACGGCTCGGAGTGGATCACCACCCACGACAGCTGGGGGCGCGCACTCTCCATGGAGGACCCCCTGGGCCGGGTCAACTCCTGGGACCAGGATTTCGCCGACCGGGTGACCCGGGTGATGCGCCCCGACGGGGTCTACTCCGACATCACCTATGGCCGGTGCGGCGGCTGCTCCAGCGCCACGGCGTTCTCCGGCGTGGGACGCGTGGACCTCTATCAGGCCCTGAATCCCCAGAGCCCCAGCCCGGAGTTCGACACGCTGCTGCGCAGCGTCCTGATCGACCGCGACGACCTGGGGCTCCCGACCCTGACGACGTGGAACGACGACCTCGACGACGAGTGGGGGGAGAACGTCGCCCAGGCCTATGACGACATCAACGTCTCGATCTCCGGCCACCAGTGGCAGCGGGTGATGACGGCCATCGAGGACCAGCTCCTCGATTACGGGGACGGAGCCGTCCACTTCGACCACGACGAGTGGGGACGCGTGACCGAGACGACCGAGCCCGACGGCGCGACGGTGGGCTATGAGTATGACGACTACGGCCGCATCACGCGGGTCATCGATCCCGACGGCAATGTGACCGAATACGGCTGGGACACCGACGGCACTCTGGAGCGGGTGAGCAACGGCTTCGGGCAGGAAACGCTCTACGGCTACGACGAGGACTCAGGGCGGCTCGAGACGGTGGTGCACGCCAACGGCACCTCCATCTCGCTCGCCTATGACGGCTGGGGGCAGCTCCACGAGATCACCCATTGGGACGCCGAGGTCCCGCCCAACATCATCGCCCAGCGGACCTGCGAATACGGCCTGACCGGCCTCCCCGCCACGGTGGAGTTCGAGGACGGCCGATGGATCGCCCTCGAGCACGACGGCATCGGGCAGCTGGTGCGCGAGACCTGGCACGCGGCGGACGACTCGGAGCTCTGGTCGCGCCTCTACACCTACGACCTCGCGGGCAACTGCACCGAGGTGGAGCTGGTGCGCGGCGACCGCTCGTCGCCGGACGACACGGAGACGACGGAGTTCGAGATCGGCACGCTCGACCAGGTGCTCAGCGACGGCTCCGCCACGTACACGTACGACGCCTTCGGCAATCTGACCTCCATCCAGACGAGCAGCGAGCTGGAGTGGCAGTTCACGTATGACCCGCGCACCGACGCGCTGCAGCGGGCCGAGCTGATCGATCTCGAGGACCCGCTGACGCCTCTGCGCCACGCGGAGATGCTCAGCGACCCGCTGGGGCGGCGCATCCTGAGGCGGTCGCTCGACGGCACGCTGACGCGGACGTTCTTCGACGGCTTCAACCCGCTGCTGGAGCGCGAGATCCACCCGACGCGGCTTCAGGTCTACGACGATTTCTCTCGCCCCCTGGCGGACCATTATTGGAACACCCCCACACCAGAGGAGCTGGGCCACTGGGCGCCCTGCGAGGCCTACGCGGGAGGACTCCCCGATCCCCCCTACCCCTCCTCGTGGAACGGGTACTACCGGCTCGACGGGGATCCCTACCACGCGCCCCAGAACATGGTGCCCATCTACGGCTCCGGGCCGTCGGAGGACCCCGAGCTTCCCCACTCGCCCCCGATGTTCAGCTCGATCATGGCCCCCGTGGAGGACCCCTTTGTCTGGTCGGGGGTGGACACCAACCAGCTGGACTACACGTTCCGGTTGGTCTTCGGCATGCGTGACCTGGATGACGATATGATCCACGACTCGGGCACCGACGACATGTGGGCGGTGTCCCTGGATTTCCTCGGCAGCGGCGGCACCTACGATCCCATCACCGAGCAGTGGTCGATTCAGCGCTGGGACCCGAGCGACGACGGGTGGACTGACGAGATCACGCCGTATCAGCGCCCGACGGGCGTCACGGGCCACGATCCGAACGCTCTGTTCATGGCCGTGCAGTTGGACAGCGACGTCCCCGGCGTCGACGGCTCGCGCGTGACCGTGTGCGAGGTCATCAGCGGGGAGTGGCAGGCGATCGCCCCGCTCACCACGGACTTCGCCGAGGTCATCCACGCGGGACACGTCGGCTTCCAGGCGGAGATGCCCTTCC
>JAFGKF010000258.1 GCA_016928695.1 Candidatus Sumerlaeota bacterium
AAGGTCGGTATCGGGCAAAGCCATCTTGGATAGTGATCTCATGGCTTTCGCGGCTCTTGAAGAGGGGCTCAGGTGTCTTCAGAAGAAGATGATTCCGAAGGATGAGGTGGTGGAGTGCCGAAGGGCTTGCATCATCGCATATTTGTTGGCGATACTGTATCCACGCGACACCGTAGTTAGTATTATCGAACCTGCTGGATGTCACACAGGAGTCTGGTCGTAATTGGCACATTTCAGATCCCGATGCGACGTCTGTCGCAGGGCTCGATTTGGCCAGCATCAGTCCGCCCGGGTGGGAAGCTCGCGAACAAGCGACAGGCCAACGGCAACAACATGAGCACAGCGGGTTTGCTCGAGAGGGCTCCGGGCGAGCTGTTGCTCCATTGGGTGGAGATTGGGGGACTATACCGCCGTGCGCCGAGGCACACTGCGGATGGACCGCTTGGTTTCGATGGGGGCCCGCCACGGGCCCGGCGATTCAGCTCCTTTCGGTAGAGCGAGCGCACCTCGACCGCTGGCTCAGGTGGGCTGAGGAAGTTGCCGCAAGCGAGGTTCCTCTGAACAAGGGGCTGCCCGAGTTCTCCTCATACGGTCAGGTGGAAGGCTCAGCCTTCCCCGCCCTCACACCGACTGTCAGACCAGGGCCTTGGGTAACGGAATGAACCGGACTGATCAGAGGCCGACTGTCTGGCGAAACAATGTGGTGTGACCATTTTGTGACCAAACTCTGTGCCGACGTGCATCTCCCTGCAAACTTTCCCTCCGCCCAAGTCGCTTCGCTGCAGCCATGTGCGTCTCCACGCAGACCATTGCAAAAATTAGGGTTATGATTCGCAATCAGCAGGTCCGGGTTTCAAATCCCCGCGCCGGCTCCATAAGCCCCCTGAAACCAGACATATGACTCAGGCCGTTTCAGGCATTGACCAGATGATATCAATACAGAGGGTCCCTTTTCGCAAATGATCACGCACAGAGTGACCTCTTCATTCACCACCGGAGTGGGGGCTGTGAGTGAACGCGCCGCTCAGGCCCCCTTTTCGTCCCGGCAGGTGGGGCACGTTTCCCGGAATTCCGGCGGGCCATCACACACTCTGACAGGTCCAGAGGCATCAGGCACGCTTCCTTATTTCCGAATCCCAGGCTTCTCTATTCCACAATCTCGCACTGGACTATGTGGACACGAAAAGGCAATGCTCTGAGGGATCGACGCCCTGGAAGTTGAGGGGTCTCTGTGCATGTTGGTGGGAGTGATTCGGCCATTCGCTTTGGGTGTGTGTTGGGGGGCTCTCCTTCTCACAGCGCGGCCCGTCTGGTCTCAGGTTCTGCTGGAGGTCATCCTGGTCGAAAGCGATGTGATCGCTTTCACGGGGGGCACCGACAGCGACCCGATCTGCCTTGAGAGTCTCGAGGATGGTCGCCTGGTGTTCTTCGACACTGAGCCTGGCGTGGATGCCATGATTCTCTTCGATCCCGCACAGAGCGGCGTCTCTCGCCTCTCAGTGATCGCCTCAGAGGCGGAGCTTCTCGCGCTCGCTCCCAACACAGTGTCGCCGGGGAATATCAGCGTGTCGGACATCGCTTTCGACGACACCGGGGATCTGTTCGCTGTGGTCTCTGAGACCACCGGGGGCCCCGACTATGACAATTTCATCGTCAGCATTCCGGCCAGTGGAGGTGCTTTCGCTCCGCCGACGCTCGCAACGGATCTCTTCGATGGCGGCAAGTCGGGGCTCGGAGAGTTTGTCTATCACCGGGTGGAGACGGATCCTCTCGGGGATCGGCTGTTCATTCTCTATGACAGCCTGGATGACGCGAATGACACTGCGAGCACCCCGGGCATGAATGGAGTCCACGTCTTCGATCTCGCGGACATGCCAGGCACGACAGCGGATCTGTCGATGCTCGCCCCCTATGTGAGCATGGCGGCGGTCTTCAGCCCACCGGCAACGCCGGGAACAGACAGCATCGGTCTTCTCCAGATCCGTGTCAGCCCAGATGGATCAAATCTCTATGGCGTCAACACCAACGGCTCTGGCTCGAACGATGGGGATGTGGTGAGGATTGACACATCCGATGGCTCGTTTTCGCTCTTTCTCGATCAGGACATCGCTGAGACGCAGACTGCCAACATCGATCAGTTCACGACACGGACAGCCCTGGCCGTTCATCCGACGGCGGGGACGCTGGCGCTGCTGGAGGTGGGCACCACGGATCCCGCACGGGAGAATCTCCACGAGTATCGGGCCGATGGCACTTTTCTTGGCATCGCTCACAGTCACGATCAGATCACGGACGCGCTCCCCTCGGTGGGAAGTGATTTCTCGATGACGTTCACCAATGCCATGGTGATCGATCCGACTGGTGACACCTTTCTCTGGCTGACACAGGAGACTGAGACCCTGGTGCGCGCCCACTCGACACTGACGCATCCACTGGCTGGAACCGGGCCGTGGATCTGGCCCATCCTGGCCAGCACGTCACCTTCGCTGACCAGCGGATTCGGGCCAAGGCGCTACAGTGCAGCGGATCCTCGCTACGACTGGCACCGGGGTCTGGACATCCCCCTGCCCATCGGCTCCCGCGTCTATGCCTCGGCCGATGGCACCATTCGCCTCTCCGGGCCGACGGCGGGTTTCACCGATCCCGTGGTTCAGGTCCAGCACGGCGCGGGAACCACTGCCCGACACAGCACCAATCTGCACATGAGCGGGTGGCCACTCACTGTGGGAACCCCGGTCAGCCAGGGGGCGCTGGTCGGGCTCTCAGGGACATCCTCGAGCTATTTCGATCATCTCCACTTCGAGGTCCGCGACGGTGGAACGAATCAGCGTCATTGCCAGAATCCCATGGGGTATCTCTCCACGGCCAACACGCCCCCCGGTCCCCCAGCGCTCACGGGAGCCAATCTCGCCACCACCGAGGCGGTGATGCTCTTTGATGTGGCCACCCCGCGCACCGAGATCGATCTTGATGGAATGACGGTGACCTGGGGCGCAGACAGTGCAACGCTCTCCTTCGACCTCTACAACTCGGCGCACACGGGCGCTCCCGAGGAGCTTGATCACCCCCCACTGGGCCTCGCCCAGGGTGTGGCGACGGCCGTCCTGCCTGGCCGAACCTCGACTGACTATCTGTACCGCTTCGCATTCTGGGGCCTCGATGCTGGCGGTGTGGCCGGAACCGCGGTGGTCAACGATGTCCATGGGGCGGGGCCACCTGTGGCCCTCAGCCCCGATCTGCCTCCGCTCACTCTCTCTCCGCCGGTTCAGACTCTCAGCACGCCGCCTGGGGGAACGGCGGTTTTCACGCACACCCTGCGCAACACGGGCCCCTCGCCGCTCGCGCTGACGCTCAGCGCCCAAAGTGCACAGAGCAACTCGCTCAGCGTTGCGCCGGACACGGTGAATCTGGCGGTGGGGGAGTCCCGGGCGGTCACCGTGACCGTGCTCCACAGTGCCTCACTGCTCACTGGAATCGGCGACTGTGTCGCACTCGAGGTCGACGATGCCAGCAGTGCTCAGCGACTTGTGGCCATCGATCTCATCGGCGACCCGGTTCCTCCGCCCGCGGGTGTGCCCGTGGGGCTGAGTCTTCTCGGTGCACACTGATCGTCTCAGATCACCCCGGCGGTGCTGACTCCAGGATCTCCTGCCAGATGAAGAGGATCAGATCGGCATAGATGCTCGCCACTCTGCGCCGTCTCTCCCGAGGGCTGCGCATCGTCTCCGGGTTCTCGAAGTGCAGGGCCCGGCGGGCGCACTCGGGTCGGAGCGCCCCGATCGTGCGCGCCCCGGTGGCCTCCCAGAGGAAGTTCTGCTCCACGCCCTCGAAATCATAGTAGGGATCGGTCTGGAGAAAAACCATCGGCGCGGGATCCTCGAGGCCGTGGACCCCCGCGAGTCGCTCATACTCATCGCGGATGCGTTCGACCTGCTCGTCGGTGAATCCCATCGCCACGGTTTCGATCACCTCGAGAGGTCTTTGCTCCCCCTCGGGTGTCTCGTACCTCGCCGTGTGCCCGTGGATGTCCACATAGAGATCGATGGGACCGGCGTCACAGTCCGCGAGATCGAAGACCATGGCCTGCCACTGAGCGTAGAGCGCCTCCGCCTCGGGTGACCGGATGCGCTCATAGGAGAGCTCGCCCGATGCCACGGCGCGCTCCGTTGGGCGATTCACGTCGTACCAGATGAGGTCCGGGGGGCGCCGGAATCCCCATGCGAGAAGGCAGGGGAGATCGGTCCCCTCGTGGATCCAGGTGACGATCTCGCCTGTGTGTCGGTCATAGTCCGCGTGGGGTGCCGCGACAACCAGGCCTGCGAAGCGATCGGTGTCTCCCTGCAGCGCCTCCAGGCGCCCCACAGAGGCGATCACCTCATCGGGAGAGGGCTGCGCCGTGGTGCAGGCGACGCATGCTGCGAGTGCAAACGCAGCCAGACCGAGAGGACATGATCTGAGAATTCCCATGCTCAGAGCTCAGCCTCCTCTGAAGCGCTGTGGACCACCACCTGATGGGGGCCATCCTCTATGCCGAGCTCCTCGCGGAGAGAGCCACGGAGATAGACCGAGGTCTCGTAGCGCTCCGGATCATCGAGAGGATGGATCTCCACCTCGATGCTGGACTCATCCACAGTGACCGTGACCGGTGTTCCGGGGGCGAGCCCCATGGCCTCGAGCTTGTCGCTGCGGACCAGCACAGCCCGCCCCAGCTCGAGGCTCTCACTGGGCGGCCGGCCAACCCGCTGAAAGACCCAGGCCCCCTCCTCGCCACAGGGGGGGAGATCGGTTTCGGGTGGACCCAGCTGATTGCCCTCCATGCCAAGAGCGAGAATCTCAACGCGGTGGGCCCCGGAGTCGACTCCCAGGCGCTCCCGCATGGCACTGGCCATGTAGAGTGTGGTGTCGCGGCGGCTCTCGCCGAGAATGGGGAAGATGCGTGCCTCGATGACGGCTCCCGGGTATCGCATCTCGACGACGGAGTTGGACTCAGCGCCGAGGCGCTCCAGCGTTGCCGGTGTGACAAACACCCCATCGCGATATCCGAGGGCCTCGCGCGGGGGCCGGCCGATCTGGCCGAAGATCAGCGCGGGGTGACCATCGATCTCGACCAGCTCCTGGGCGGTCAGCGGCCCGACCGCGGCGATCACCAGAGTGAGAGTCAACAGGGTTCGAAGCATGGGAATCACCTCTGTGTGTGCTGTGTGTGATTGTCTCATCGCGCCAGCGCCACCCCATCGCGGCGGGGGTCGGCAACGGCGGTCATCTCCCCCGTCTCGGGATCGACGGCGACGGCGTGCACTCCTCCAAAGTGGTAGTGGAGAGCCCCGAGCGGATTGGGGCGGTATCCCAGAGCCCGGAGTGTCGTGGCGATCTCCGGGCTGATCCCCCCCTCGAGGTCGAGATCGGTGTGCTGGTCCTCGGTCAATGTGGTGTGGCGCAGGGCGAAACGCGGCTGAATCATGGCCTCCTCGAGTGGCATCTCAAACTCGAGAAGGAAGAGCAGCATCTCGGGCATGGTGGTGGTGATGCGGTAGTGGCCGGGTGTGCCGATGACGAAGCGGAGCTCGCCATCGCGAGTGACAATGACCGGGCTCATACTCGACCTCATGCGCTTGCCCGGCATCAGGGAGTTGACCAGCCCAGGCCTCGACGAGAAATTGATCATCTGGCTGTTGAGTGTCACTCCCGTGCCGGGGGCGACCACGGTGCTGCCGAAGAATCCCCCGAGCGTCTGCGTCAGCGAGACGGCATTGCCTTCGCCGTCGACGACGGAGAGATGCGTGGTGGAGCCGGGATTGTATCCCGCCTCCTCGGGGGCCTCGTCATGGAGCAGGCGGTTCCCGGTGCGGATCTCATTGGCCGCCTCGATGGCGCGGTCATCGGTGAGATAAGCGTCGGCATCCACGAGCACGTAGCGCGGATCGCCGAGATTCCGGCGGTAGTCGCGCGAGGCGGTCCAGATCGCCTCGGCGAAGATCTGAATGGCGGCGGCGGACGGGTACTCGAGGCCCTCGAGATCAAACTGCTCGAGAATGCTCAGGGCCTCGAGCGTGGCGAAACCGGCAAAGGGCGGGGGAGAGCACTCCAGGGTGTACCCTCGGTACGTGTCGCGCACAGGTGCGCCGATGACGGGCTCGTAGGAGGCGAGATCGGCGGCGGTGAGAAGACCGCCCGCCCCCTGCACACCAGCGGCCAGGAGCTCGGCGATGGGACCGGTGTAGAACGCCTCGGGTCCCCCCTCGGCGATGGCCTCGAGCACAGCAGCGAGATCGGCATTGCTCAGCACCTGCCCCGGCTCAGGGGGGAAGAGATCGATGAGGAAGAGGTCCGCACAGGCCTCGTTCTCGATGAGGTGCTCATAGACGTCCGCGATGATCAGGCAGAATGTCTCGCCCACCTCGTAGCCATCGCGCGCGGCCCGGATCGCCGGTGCGAGCACCTGGGCGCGCGGGAGTCGACCACAGAGCCTGTGCATCTCCAGAACACCGGCAACCATCCCCGGGGTGGCCACCGCGAGGCCGGAGTGTGTCCAGGCGTCGCGGTCGGAGTAGTCCAGCGTCTGATAGCTCGCGGCTGCGGGAGCCGTCGAACGGTAGTCGATGGCGATGGATTCCTCCGCGTCGGCCATGCGCACCAGCGCAACGCCACCGCCCCCGAGCCCCGATCCATCGGCCTCGACCACGGCGAGTGCGAAGGCCGCCGCTGTGGCGGCATCCACCGCGTTGCCTCCCGCCTCGAGCATGGCCAGTCCCGCCTCCGCGGCCAGGGGGTGGGCCGCCGCGATGGCGCCCTCATGGCCTCTTGCCACCGAGACCTCCTGGGCGGCGATGACTGTGGTCAGCAGAGTGATTGCGATCAGATGGGTGCAGAGTCTCACGGTTTGGGTGCTCCTTCGGGGATGGGATGGGAATTGAGTGACGTGGCCTGAGGCGTCAGCCTCAGAGCCACCCAGAGAGCCACGGCGATCAATCCGATCAGGGCCACTGCGCGCCGCCATCGATCGATGATGACCAGGGTCGCCACTGTCCGGGGATCAGCCCCCAGTGCGCTGCGGTCCAGATGGGCCGCGAGCCCTCTGAGATTGAGAAGGTGGATCACAGGCACGCCCCCCTGGAGCATCTGGGTCGCGACCCCGCGCGGCGCCTCGACCGCTCCGGCATCGCGGGTGTTGAGGCCGGAGGCCAGGTGACGCGCCTCGGTCTCGGGGCCGAGATTGGCCTGGTTGCCC
>JAFGKF010000259.1 GCA_016928695.1 Candidatus Sumerlaeota bacterium
AAATACAAAAGGATAGACAGTACCATGGCGGGCGGGGCGCGAAAATATGACTCAAGAATAGACAAAAATATCAAATATATGATGATATTCATCATTATTATAGATACTATGATAGAATAGCACACGACTTATGTAATAAATATTACATTTATGTGATTAAAATTGTCAAAGTCTTGCTCGGGCACAGAGAGCCCCGAACTCCCGAGCACGCCCAGGAGCAACTCTGAAGTCGCCTCAGCGGGAAATCAGTCCCACAGGCGTGGACTCGGGGATGGACCCCAGAACGAGGTCCACCTCCACGGCCTCCCCCCCGGCGACAGTGATTCCCACCGCCTCCGCACTGCCATGATCGGGGTGATCCGCGGTGAGGCTGTGCACGCCAGGTGCCAGGCGCAGGAAGCAGTAGAACCCATCATCGGAGGACAGCGCCGTCCAAGTGTCCCCCGTGCGGTTGACCCAGGCGTCGGTGACGGGTGTGACCCCGTCGCTCTCGTACACGTGCCCCACGATGACGCCCTCGCTCGTGAGCCAGGGGAAAGTGGGCACCGTGGCGGGGGATTCGTAGGGGTGTCCAACGCTGGACCAGGAGGTGTAGTCGGTCGATCCATGGCTCCAGGCGACGTGCCCCTCACCCCCGCCCACGCGGACGATCAGAGCGTGGTTTTCGACCTCGCTCTGTCCGTTCGAGTTGCTGGAGCCCGGGGTCAGGAAGCGTCCCGCGGCGTCGGCGGCCGCCTGCCAATCGGGATAGATGTCGGAGAAGTCCGGCAGCGCCCCCCCATCGCCCCAGTAGATCTGGGGCACCAGGAAGTCCACCGCCCCGGCATTCATCCAGGCCTTGCCGTCCTGCGCCAGCCAGTAGCCGTAGAAGTAGCTCGACGGATAGCCGGGGTAGGCGTCGGCGCGCCAGAGGCCGACAGGCGTGGCGGAGACGGCGACGGAGGGGTGGCGCGACCAGGCCTGGCCCCGGATGTTGATCATCGCGCGGGTCACGCTGTCGCGCATGAAGTCGTCGAAGTCGAGACGCTCGGGGTTGCCCTGGCCGTCGTTGGCCTCGGCGGTGTCGGGGTTGTCGTGGCGGGCCACGGCGATGGGGGCCCGGCCCCAGTTGCGCTCGGCCATCCGCACGCGGTCGAAGTGGACGCCGTCGACGTCGTAGGTGTCGATCACATACATGATCTGCTCGCGCACCCAGGCGTCCATGGCGGGGACCCCGGGGTTCATCCACACGTACTCGCTGTAGCCCTGGGGAACGCCGCTCTCGTCATGGACCAGCCAGTCCTGGTGCGCCGGATCATCGACGTTGCAGTGATCCCAGAAGACATGGTCCGGGGCGTAATTGGGCGGTGTGCTCGACTGCCAGCAGGTGTGCGTGTTGATGTAGGCGTGGATCTGGACGCCGCGCGAGTGGGCCGCGTTGACCGCGTACTGCAGGGGATCCCAGCCGGGGTCAGAGCCGCCGATCAGCGGCGACCACGGCTCGTTGGGCGAGGGGTAGAGCGTGTCGCACTGCCCCCGCACCTGGAAGAAGACCGCGTTGAAGTTGTTGTTCGCCGCGTTGGAGAACACGCTGTTGATCCGCGACTGCGCGGTGGACTGGCTGGTCGAGGGCCACTCGAAGCGGGAGATCCACACCCCGCGGAGCTCGTTGTCGCCCGGGGGTGGGGGGGGCGCCTCCTGCAGCGTGAATTTGTCCACTCTGCGCAGGGCGGAGTGCGCGACATAGATGCTCCCCCCGCTGTCGATGCCCACCGAGATCGGGTCGCCGGGGGCGCTGAAGGACAGGGGACTCTGCGCCCCCGTCTGCGCATCGGCGATCACCACCTGATCCGCCCCGTCGTCGGCGACGAGCAGCCACTGCTCGCCCGAGGCCAGGGTCATGCCCTTGAATCCCAGCGATGAGCTCCCGCTGTCCGTCAGATCCAGGCTGAATCCCGCGTCGGGGGAGTATCCCGAGGCGGGCGAGCCTGTCATGCGCACCACCCGCCGCGAGGCCCGGTCGGAGATGTACACCGCCGATCCGTCGCCGGTCACCGCGAGGCCCTGGTGAAAAACGCTGCCCGAGGGATCGTGGTCGGTCTCTGAGATCGGTGTCTCAAGATGGCTCGCACCCCATCCGGTGACGGGATCATACACCTCCAGACGCGCCCGCCCCTCGGGCACGCCGTAGTAGAACAGAGTGAAGACATGGCCCGCGGCATCGACGGCGGCCTCGAACAGGTGCCCTGGCCCCCCCAGGCCCTGTGCGGCCATCAATCGCCACGGTGTCGGGCTCAGATCCCCGATCCAGACCAGCAGATTGTGATCGGCGTCGAGCGAGAAGGTGTAGACTCGGCCCGAGTCATCGAGGCAGACGCCCCGCGGCCCCGTCGAGAAACCGGGGACGAATGTGAAGGTGTCGGTCGGCTCGCCGGGATTCGTCCAGGTGGTGACCGCCGATCCCGCCACGCCGCTCGTCCACGCCACAGCGCTTCCCCCATCGATGTCCGTGACGATGAAGCTGTCCACCCCCGTCACCGCCATGCCCCCGATGTCCCCCGCGGTGCTCCAGCTCGTCTCGACCTGATAGATCGACTCGGCGGGAAGAGAGACGACAAGGGCGGCGAGGGCGAGCAGGTCTGCGAAAACACGCATGGTCACAGGTCACTCCTGGTGCAGTGCCGTGAGCTCGGCCGGGACGATCCCCGCCACGAGGTCAACCACGGTCGCCGCCCCGGCGGTCACGCTCACTCCGGAGGCCTGAGCGGTGGGGTGGCTCGGGTGCTGGGCCGTGATCGTGTGCGTGCCCGGAGGCACACGCAGGAAGGCGTAGAATCCATCGGCCGACGACAGCGCCGTCCACGTCTCCCCCGTGCGCGTCACCCAGGCGTCGGTGATCGGGGTCACCCCGTCGGTCTCATAGACGCGGCCCACGATCACGCCCTCCGTCGACCGCCAGGGGAACGTCGGCAGCGAGGTGGCGCTCTCGTAGGGGTGCCCCGCGCTGGACCAGGTCGAATAGTTCGTGTCGTTCGCGTGCCAGAGATTGTGTCCCGCCGCCCCGCTGGAGCGAGCGGTCGTCGCGTGGTTCTCGACCTCGACCTGCCGCTGAGACGCGTCGAGCGCCGGATAGTCGCTGTACACTCCATTCTTTGAGGCGGGGACCACCGCGCGCCCGGTGGCGTTGGCCGCCGCCAGCCAGTCGTTGAAGACGGGCGTCCAGTCGGGGGTGTTTCCCCCATCGGCCCAGTAGATCTGGGGCACGATGAAATCCATCGCTCCCATCTGCATCCAGGCCTTCGCGTCCTGGCCACGGACATAGCCGTAGTAGTATCCTGTGGGATAGCCATAGGCATCGTATCGCCACAGCCCCAGCGGCGCCGAGGAGACCACCACGCTGGGGTCCGCCGCCCAGGCCTCGCCGGTGATGTTGATGAGGCAGCGCGTGATCGAGTCGCGCATGAAGTCGTCCCAGTCCAGGTTCTCGGGATTGCCCTGGCCGTCGTTGGGGGTCCCCGTCCCCGTGTCGTCCCACCGCGCCACCGCGATGGGATTGCGGCCGAAGCCCTCCTCCGACATGCGCGCGCGGTCCCAGTGCACGCCGTCGACATCGTAGGTGTCGATCACGTGCATCACCTGCTCGCGCACCCAGGTGTCGGCCTCGGGGATGCCGGGATTCATGTAGTGGTACTCCGAGGTGGAGGCGATGCCGCCCATGTCGTCGAAGAGCAGCCAGTCGCGGTGAGCCGGATCGCTGGGATTGCCGTGGTCGTAGTAGACGTGATTGCCGTTCGAGGGGGGCGAGGAGGACCCCCAGATCGTGTGCGTGTTGATGTACGCGTGGAAGGAGAGGCCACGCGAGTGCGCGGCGCTCACCGCGTACGCCACCGGGTCATAGCCCGGATCGGACTCGCCGAAGATCGGCGACCACGTCTCGTTGGGTGAGGGGTAGAGGGTGTCGCACTGCCCACGGATCTGGAAGAAGACGGTGTTGAAGTTGCCGGTGACCAGATCGTCCATGGTGTCATCGATGTTCGACTCCGTCGCGCTCTGGTTCCCCCCCGGCCACTGGTAGCGCGAGGTCCACACCCCTCGGATCTCGGGGGATGCCGAGCTGGGGGAGAAGCGGACCGCATCGGCGATGACCGCCTGACCGCTCTCAGCGTCATTGGCCAGCTCCACGCGCCCCCCCGTGCCCGCGTTGAAACTGAACACGCCGAGGGGCACCCACTGGGAGCCGTTGATCTCCTGATTGACGTCGATCGTCGTCGATCCCCCCGCGTGGACCACCGTGTAGGGGGCGTCGGTGGGGCGATTGGTCCCCTGCACGTACCAGACCGACACCTGGTAGGGCCCCGCCGTGGTGATCGTCGGCTGCCACTGACAGCGGGCTGTCGGGGCGCTGGAGGAGCCAGCGCCGCTGGTCCAAAGGTAGGTTCCCGTTCCCCCAGGATAGCCGATGAGCGAGCCGGAGACGGTCCAGCTGCCAAGCGTCTGGGAGAATCCCCCATCCTCGTTGTCGATGATGATGTCCTGCGCAGCGGCGGCGATGGCCAGGCAGACGAGAGCGGATGTCACGGCGAGACGGGAAAACATGGCGATCAGAGACCCTCGGCGAGAAGAGATGGATCTCGCGGCAGCCCGGGCGCTGCGCGATGAATCTCCCGTGAGTCTCCCGCATCAATTCCAAACTGCCAACGTCTTTTTGGCTTTGGATCAGCCCGGCAGCGCGTCGAGCAGCGCCTGGGGATAGGGGGGGACCCGCGCCGGGCGGGGCACGATCCGCTCGATCTCCCGCAGCATCAGGAAGTCATGCAGGGCCGTCAGATAGAGGGGCCAGGGGCCGAAGATCTTCCGGCGAAGCACCCGCAGACGGCGGCGGCCCATCGACGCCAGCTCCAGATATCCGCTGCGGAGACGATACTCCAGCTCCGGGTGGCGCTCGAGCAGCCGTGCCATCGACCGCCCCTGCATCCGCGCGCGGCGTCGGATCGCCGCCAGATCGTGCACGTGGTGGTGGCGCGAGCGCGCCTCGGGCAGCAGCCGCAGGTCCAGCGTCCCCGCCTTGAGAAGCCGCAGCGCCAGGTCCGTGTCCTCACAGCACGGCTCGGGGAAAGTCTCATCGAAGGGGAACCGCGCCAGCAGCGCCCGCTTGGCCGAGAGATCGCACGTGTGGAAGTGCACGAAGTGCGCCTCGACGGGGTGGAAGAGCTCCCAGTCGTAGCGAAACGAGGTCTCCCGCAGCCACCGCATGATCGGTGTGTCGGGCGTGTCCTCCGCCCAGCGCGTCAGCCCGCGGAAGACCACCTCGTCACCCGGGGCCTCGGCGTGCGCCCGCAGGTGCACGGCCAGATGGTCGGGGGCCAGTGTCACGTCGTCGTTGAGGATCAGAATCAGCGGAGCGCTCGCCCGGCGGATCGCATCGTTGCGCGCCCGCGCCGGCCCGGCCTGCTCCTGCCAGCGGACATCGATGGCCATCACCCTGAAGCGCTCGCGCCGCAGCTGGTGCAGGTGGGCGTGCTCCTCCTCGGGGCTCCCATCGTCGACGATGAGCACCTCGAACTGCCTCGCGGGAATGGTCTGGCCCGAGAGACTCGCGAGACAGGCCTCGAGAGCCTCCACACGGCGGTGCGTGGGGATGATGACCGACAGTCGGGGGGGCATGGCGCAGCAGGCTGCCACGCGGACTCACGCAGGTAAAGACCAATGGTGATGACACATCCCCCTTGTCCCCGCGGGCCCGCTGTGGCAAGATGCCCTCACCGTGCCGATCTACGAGTACCTCTGCCGAGCCAACAGGACCTGCGTCGAGGTCGCCCACTCGATGGCCCGCGACGCCCTGCGCACCTGGGGTGAGCTGTGCGAGCTGACCGGGATCGATCCCGGCGACACCCCCCTCGACGCCCCCGTCGAGAAGCGGCTCTTCCCCCCCGGCATCTCCGCTCCCATGGGAGACTCCACCCTCAAGGAGAAGGGCTTCACCAAGCTCGTCCGGCGCGACAAGGGCGTCTACGAGAACGTCACCGCCACCGGCGGCGAGAAGCGCTACATGACACCCGACGACCCCTCGTCGATGCCCCACCTCCGCAAAAAGATCAGCGACTGACCCCGCCCCCCGCTCTCCCAGAAACTCACCGATAGATCGCCCACATTCCCGTGCCGACACCGGTGGTGTCGGCGCCGATCCAATTCGAGTGCGACGCCGCGTCGCGGAAGTCATCGGCCATCTGACCATTCGTCGAGATGTTGTAGCCGGGGAAGCCGCCGTTCGCGTGGCTGAACCAGCAGGCGCAGCGGATCCGATGGGGCTCCAGCTCGTTCCAGGTCCCGATCTCCTCGAACAGACGCTGAATGTAGCCCGCGGAGTAGGGATACAGCGGAAAGCCCGGCGTCGCCCCGTCACCGTCGGCGGCGTGGTTCATCTCCGTCAGATAGACGGGGCGCTGAGACGCCTCGGGGTGAGAGTCGATGATCTCCATCCAGCGCTGGTAGACGCCGAATCCCATCTCATCGTCATCGCGAGGATCGCTGTCGCCCCCGCGGCCCCCGTAGGCGTGGATGGCGAAGCCGTCCGCGTCGCCCCCCAGGCGCTGGACCAGGTCGTAGAAGTAGTTGAGCCACTGGCGATTCGAGGGGTAGGGCCCCGAGCCCGTCAGCGTCGCGTTCCACGGCGCGATCGCGCCCACCAGGACGATTGCCTCGGGCTGGGCCGCGTGGATGGCGTCGGCCGCCTGGCGATAGACGCTCTCGGCCGTGGCCACGGGGACGCTGCCCCCGAAGTCGGCGTTGAACTCATTGCCCAGGATCCACGTGTGACAGACGTCCCCGAACTCCGCGACCTTCGCCGCGCAGCCGGAGACGTACGACGCGATCGCCCCGCTCGTCTCGGGCAGCGTCTGCGAGGGCGCCTGATAATCGATGCGAATGATCAGCGTGAAGCCCTCGGCCACGATCTGCACCGCGTCCGCGTGGGTCAGATCGAAGGGATAGGGCTCGGTGTGAACCACCTCGACCGACCAGCCGCTCTTGCCCTGCAGCAGCCCCCCGGCCCCCCAGCCCCACGAGTGGATGCCGTAGATGTGCGACGCGTCCTGGGCCGGGGCACCGAGCATCGCCACGCCCAGACAGACGCAGACGAGCGGGATCAGCGCCGGAGACCTCATGGTGCTCCGTCGAAGTGTGTCACCTCCCACACGGATCTGCCACCTCAAATCGCTTGTCCACGAATGAACACGAATTTTCACGAATCTCTGCGTTCTCAGCGGCTCGGCGCGAGGTCAGTCCCCCAGCAGCATCCCCACCAGCTCATCCAAGTCATCCTGATCCACATCGATGTCGCCGTCCAGGTCGGCATTGGCGAAATTCTGGGGCAGCAGAATGGGCTCATCGTCGGGCAGGGCCTCGTTGATGAGCATCACAGCGTCGGAGATGTCCACCAGGCCGTCGAGGTTCGCATCTCCCAGGAGTGAGTGAGGTGTCTGTGCGGGGATCGCCACGATGTCTGCATGCTTTCCCCCAAACTCCAACGCATGGCCGGTGTTCGTCAGCGTCCCGTCGGGATTGATGTGGATATTGGCAATCTGAAAGTCCCCGGGGCCGATGATCTGATGATCCACAAGAACATAGGTGCCATCCTGCGAGACTGCCATGGATTCCCCAGCAGGGGTGTAAACCTCCCCAATCATGCTGCCGAACACAGGCCCTGGTTCGATGGTCCCGCTTCTCACATACTCCCCGACCCCGATGAGCAAACCCATGTCAGGAGTGAATTGAGGATTCCGTGGAGCCCAGGTGGGAAAAGGAAGAAAATCAGCGATGGTCAGAGTTCTATCATCCTCTATGCGCAGCAGGGCGGACCAG
>JAFGKF010000260.1 GCA_016928695.1 Candidatus Sumerlaeota bacterium
CATCTCCATCTCCACCTCCTCGGTGGCCGCCAGATGACCTGGCCGCCGGGGTAGAGGGGGCTCCGCGGCCCCGTTCGGCTGTCACGGCTCTTGCGGTGCAAGAGCGCGCGCCAGCCGAAGTCTGTTTCCCCGCACTCACCCAGGGCGACGCGCTCCGCGCTTGCCCTGGGCTGTGTTCTTGACGCGCCTTCGGCGCTGCCTCTTCCACTCCCCCTCTCCCCTCATGGGAGAGGGGGTTGGGGGGTGAGGGAAGCTTGTGTGATTCATCTCACAGGGGTTCCCATATGGAGTCCCGCGGCTTGCCGCGGAATGGTAGAACATGGGCAAGCCCATGAACCCCAAATCAAGGTGAACGCAACTGCACCACTCATCAGAGACGGGAGCCTGATGGTTCCCCTGAGATTGACCGATCAGATCAGAGAATCCGCTGCGCCGTGATCAGCGGCGCCCCTCCTCACTCAAACTCCAGGTCCTCGCTCTCGATGGTGATCCGGTTGAGCTCGTTGATCTCGCCGGAGTGCTGGAGGATCTCGGCGTCCAGGGCCTTGAGGCGCTCGTGGAGCTCCTCCCGCCGGCGCTCGAGGGAGGGCATCTCCTCCGTCCGGATCCGCTCCTTCTCCGCCCGCATCTTGGCCACCGACTCCTTGAGCCCCTCGATGTGAGTGTTGAGCAGGTCCGCCATCTCCTGGCGCTTGGCGATGATGGTGTCCCTCACCTCGTGACGCACCTGGGCGATCAGCTCCTTGATCACCTCGATCTCGCTGTCTGTCCGGTTCAGCTCCGCCTGGCTCCCCCGGTCCGTGTTGTCCGCGCTCACGCGCTCGGTCAGGTCCGAGCGCCGGCTCTCGAGCGCCGACAGCTCACTGCGGAGGCGGAGAAGCTCCGCACGCTTGGATGCCTGGAACTGCTCGAGCCAGGCCTGGCTCTCCTGAAGAATGTGATCCAACGGAAAGGGAACCTCCAGGCATCTGCACCCCTGACCGGCTCAGGGGTGGGCCCGCAGATCGTAGGGGCCAAGTGCGACCGAAGTCAAGAGGTCTGAGTTCCATCACCCAATTGCCGCCTGAGGAGAAAGTTGACGCCCCCGCGGCCTCGGATCATGCTCAGCCATGCTCACCGAGCTGACCATCTCCGACTTGGCGATCATCGACCACCTGACCCTCGAGCTGGGGCCGGGGCTGACCGCGCTCACGGGCGAGACCGGCGCGGGGAAATCGATCATCCTCGGTGCCCTCAGTCTCCTGCTCGGGGAGCGCGCGAGCAGCGACGACCTGCGTGCTGGGGCCTCGGAGGCGGAGGTGAGCGCCCGCTTCGACATCGCGGGGCGCCGCGCCATCAACTCCCACCTCGACGCCGAGGGGCTCCTTGATCCCGACGCCGAGGGCACCGCGCTCATCCGCCGCCTCATCAGCCGCGAGGGGCGGAGCCGCTGCTGGGTCAACGGCAAGCCCGTCTCCGTCACCGCGCTGAAGCAGCTCGGCGACCTCCTGGTCGATCTCCACGGCCAGCATCAGCACCAGTCGCTGCTCGATCCCGAGCGCCACCGCGAAGTGCTCGACGAGTTCGGGGGGCACGGGCGCGAGCTCGAGGCGGTCAGCGCAGCCCACGCCTCCTGGTCGGAGACCCGCGCGGCGCGAAAGCGCCTGGAGGGCGACGCCCGCGAGCTGGAGCGGCGGAGGGAGTTCCTGCTCCATCAGATCCGCGAGATCGAGGCGGCGGGCCTCCGCGACGGGGAGCTCGCCGAGCTGGAGATCGAGCGCAGCCGCCTCCGGCACGCCGATGCCCTGCTGCACGCCACGGCGCTGGGCGTCGAGCGCCTGGTGGAGGGGGAGGAGACCAACGCCCTCGCGCTCATGGCCGAGGTGCGGCGCGAGATCGAGGCCGTGGCCGAGCACGACCCCGCCCTCGCCGCGCTGCTCGAGCCCCTGCGCGGAGCCGAGGCCTCCCTGCTCGACATCGCCGAGACGCTCCGCTCCCAGCGCGACCGCATCGAGGCGGAGCCCGGCCGGCTCGACCAGGTGGAGGAGCGGATCGACGCGATCCGCCGCCTCCTGCGACGGCATGGCGACACGGAGGTTGAGGTCCTCGCCCTCGCCGACCAGTGGCGCGAGGAGGCCGCGTCGATCGAAAACCGCGACGCCGAGAGGGAACGATTGGCCGCCGAGGAGGCCAGGCGGGCAAGACAGCTCGCCGAGGCGGCTCTGGCGCTTCACGCCGCGCGCGAGAGCTCAGCGGCGAAGCTGAGCCGCGCACTCGCGCGCGAGCTGGCTGACGTGGCCATGGACACAGTCCGGTTCGACGTCCGCTTCGAGACCCATGAGAGCGCGGAGGGCATCGAGCTCGAGGGCCACGGCCGCATCCACGTCGACGAGACGGGCATGGATCGCCTGGAGTTCCTGATCTCGCCCAACCCCGGCGAACCGCTCAAGCCGCTCGCGAAGATCGCCTCGGGCGGCGAGCTCTCGCGGATCATGCTCGCCCTCAAGGCCGTCGCCGCGGGCAAGGGCGGCGTGCCGACCCTCGTCTTCGATGAGATCGACGTCGGCATCTCCGGCCAGACCGCCGCGCGGGTGGGGGAGAAGATGGCCCGGCTCTCCGAGCGGCACCAGATTCTGTGCATCACCCACCTGCCCCAGATCGCCGCCCGAGCGCGCGTCCATCTGGGCGTGTCCAAGCGCGTGCGGGGCAAGCGGACCGTCACCGAGGTCGCGCGCCTCGAGGGCGAGGAGCGCGTCCAGGCGCTCGCCACGCTGATCGGCGGTGCCAAGGGGAGCGAGGCCGCCCGCAGACACGCCGCGGAGATGCTGGGCGCAACGGGTGCTGAAATCCGTTGACTCCGCACCGCCACTCACCCTGAAATGCGCTCAAATGCTAGGGGTGTCCCGCGCCGGGAAGCGCGGGGCTGAGATCACACCCTCTGAACCTGATCCGGGTCATGCCGGCGAAGGAAAGCGATCGTGACCGACTTTCCCGACGACATTTCGAAGGCGATCCCGGGCC
>JAFGKF010000031.1 GCA_016928695.1 Candidatus Sumerlaeota bacterium
CTGATCCCCAAGGCGGGAGTGAGCTTCCGCTTTCGCCGCGTGCGCTTCCCCGTGATTTGGGTGACCGCGGTGGTGTGCCCCGCAGTCGCCCTCGTCCTCTACTATCTCTTCCGCGAGGAGGCGGGATGGACGAGCGGGGAGCCGTTCCCCTGGGGACTTCTGCCCGCGGTGGCCCTCGGCCTGAATCTGGCTCTGCCCCTTGTTCATCGCCTCTCGGGCTTCCACCCCGCGACCGCCGAGCTGCAGCTGAGGGGATGGTCCTTCGGCAGGCGAGACGATGTCCTCCAGATCCTCATCGATCACCTGCACGCCCTGGGGCTGACCATCGAAGGGGCGGAGCGCTGGGGCTGCGACCTCGCCGCGCGCGGGATGGTCAAGGGGACCATCGAGGCCACGAAGCGGATCCCATACATGGTCTTTGTGAAGATGACGCCCGAGACCTATGGCACCGGCCTCTCACTCCGCGTGGACAACATGGACATCGTCATCAGGGACACAGGCGAATCGAAGAACTGCGAGATCCTTCTCAGGGCGGTGGTCGCGCGGCTCGAGCAGCCCCCGTTCACCGACACCCCCGAGGCCAGCGTCGATCTCAGTGTGTGACCGACAGGATCGCACGCGCCGCCTCACTCCCCGACAGGGCGGCCCCCTCGATGGTCGCGGGAAACCCGCTCGCCGTCCAATCCCCCGCCCACCAGACATTGGGCCAGGGGGAGCGCGTTCCCGGGCGGCGCATGAGCAGTCCCGGACACGGGAGGAAGGTCGCGGCGCGCTCCTTGACCACGAGACTGCGCACAACCTCGGCTCCCCATGCCTCGGGCAGACATGCCCGGAGATCCTCCATCATCTGATCGATGAGCTCAGCGTGTGACTTCTCCGCATGTCCCGTCGGGCCGCTGATGATGCCGATGACGCGGTGGTGGCGAGATGGCTCGGTCCAGATGTGATCGAGACCGAGCACGAACTGCGTCGGGCGTCCGATCAGCCCCAGCAGCGGGCGTTCGAGCACGGGCCGGTTCAGCCAGAGGTGGATGTTGACGATGGGGGCCGACCCCAGTGACTCGAGAATGCCGCTGTCCAGAGCGCCGCGGTGCTGCTCATCGAAGAGATCCGGCACAGCGCGGTGCGGCACGGCGACAACGACGTGCTGCGCGGTGATCTCCCGTCCATCGGCGAACTGAACCCAGACGGCCCGCTCCCCATGAAAGAGCACCTGCTTTGCGCGCTTGCCGAGCATGACCTCTCCCCCTGCCTGCTCGACAAGGTTCTGAATCGCCCCCTCGAAGAGGTCGGTCTGGGGAACGGTGATGAAGCCCAATCCATCCGTCCCACGGTCGGAGAAGGTGCGTGCGAGGACATTGGCAAAGAGGGCCGCCGAGGCGCGCGCGGGAACATCGTTGAGTGCAGAGAGGCAGATGGGATTCAGGAAGAGCCTCCGGACGGACTCCGGGATGCCCAGGCGGTCGAACCACACCTCGCAGCTCATCGCGTCGAGCTTCTCACGGCTCTCGTCACGTGCGCTCCGGAGCAGATCCCTGGTGCGCCAGACGTCCCGCCACGAGATCCCGCGCATCCCCGCAAGCCCCGCCGCCAGTCCGAGCTCGCGGGGCAGACGCCGGTGCCTGAACACAGTCTCGCCATCCTCATCGCACATGGCGATCTCCAGCCGCGGCTGAAACCGGACCAGAGATGACGTGCCGAGCCTCCGCAGCAGTGACCGCGTTGCGAAGTAGCCCCCCACCATGAGGTGGGGCCCGTTGTCGATCATGTCCCCCGTCATCGAATCACGGTGTGAGTGGACACGGCCTCCGAGCGTCGGGCGCTGCTCGATGAGCGCGACACGCTGGTCCGCCTCCGCGAGCTCAGCCGCGCAGGCGATCCCCGCCACTCCCCCACCGATGACGGCGACATCGAAGCGCGATGTGCGGGGATCGATCACCTCAGCCAAACCTGGCTCTCAGATTGGCGCGGAGAGCGATCCAGAGGGCATGGAGCTTTCCGATGCGGACCCGAGGGGGATTCTCTGGAAAGTCGAGCCTGTTCATTCGGTGAAGAAGGTTGCGATACACGTCGAGGATGATCAGGGCAGGCCAGATCCTCTTTTTCTCACGCCGTGGCAGCGCGTCGATGATGTTCTCCGCCTGCCCATAGGCCTTCCCCGCACACGCTGTCAAGTCACGCAGGCAGTGACGAATTCCCTCAGTGGTGCGGCCGCGGAGAATCTCCTCCTCACCGACCCCGCTCGGCCCCACGGCGCGCATCAGATCCTGGGGGATGTAGATGCGCCCGCGCGCGGCATCCTCCCGCCAGTCGCGGATGATGTTGGTCAGCTGCACGGCCAGGCCCAGCCGCTCGGCCAGCTCATCCGCCGCCGGTCCATGGAGACCCCAGACACCGAGGCACTGGTGCCCGACCGCCCCCGCGACCAGCGAGCAGTAATCCTCGAGCTCCTCGAAGGTGGCACAGCGTGTCTTCTCGAGATCCATCTCACAGCCGTCGATGACGGCGTGCAGGTGGCGGGGGTGGATGTCGAACTCGGCGATCGCCGAGACCACCGCACGGATCACCGGGTCCTCCCCGTGCTCGGTGAGCTGCGCCCGCCAGGCTCGGAGCGCCTCGGCTCTCTCCTCGGTGGAGCCGTCGCCGTCGGCGATGTCGTCCGTGCGGCGGCAGAAGGCGTAGACCGCGTTCATCGCGCTGCGCCTTCGCCGAGGGAGAAACCGGAGAGCGGCCGAGAAGCTCGAGCGGCTCTCGCGGACGATCTGGGCGCAGACGGCGGCTGGGTCACTCACAGCATCGGCGTCCTCGGCAGCCGCCCGATGAAGAGCCCCCGCGCGGCGAGCATCACCTTGTCCGAGCGCGAGAGTGTCGGTCGACCCGTGAGTGTGTCGAAATTGCGCCCCTCGATCCTTCGCAGAATGGTCGTCCCCCCGAGCCAGACCAGTCGGATCCAGCGGCGCAGCGGCCGATCGACCTTGCCCGCGAGCGGGCGGCCCCGGTCGAAGAGCCTCCAGGCTCGGCGGACGCACACGCGCATCATGTCCTCGAAGGCGGGCGTGACAAGGCGGTCGAACAGAGCCTCCTCGGTGACACCGAAGCGGCGCATCATCTCCCGCGGGACGTAGATCCGATCGCGCCCGAGGTCCTGACCGATGTCCTGCCAGTGATTGGCGAGCTGGAGCGCGGTGCAGATCGCGTCGCTCTGCTGGTCCATCTCGTCGTCCTCATGGCCGAAGATGCGGAGCACCGTCCGCCCCACGGGGTCCGCGGAGCGGGAGCAATAGTCGATCAGCTCATCCCACGTCTCATAGCGCGTCACGCGCGTGTCCTGCTCGAAGGCGTCGATGAGGCGCTCCAGCAGCCGCGGGGAGATGCGGCAGCGCCTCATCACATCGGCGAGCGCCTTGAAGACCGGATGCGCATGGTCCCCCTCCGCCGCCTCGAGGAGACGCGCGCGCCAGAGGCCGAGCATCTCCGCCCGCTGGCCATGGTAGCGAGCCTCGTCGGCGAAGTCGTCGGCGAGCCGCGCGAAGGCGTAGATGGCGCACAGATCACCCCGCTGCGGCTCGGGCAGAAGGCGCGAGAGGACCGGGAAGTTCTCGTAGTGCTGCGCGGTGAGCCCGCGGCAGAGCGCATCCGCCTCCTCGCGCGAGCAGCCGCTCTCCGCCATCTGCTCCGCGCGGTCGATGAACTCGTCTGTGACCCGCTGCGCCATGGGGGGAGGTCTGCCACAGTGGATCGCCTGTGGCAAGTTCTGCCACCGCAGGATCAGCGTCGGGAGAGTGCTGGGATCCCGCACACTGTGGACCCTCCGCGTCCGGGATCGCGACCCCGAATGCCAAAGCGTCTCACCCGCCCGAGGTAGGCCATGTTGAGACCCAGCGGATAGATGAACCGGCTCAGACCCCGCGGCATCGTGATCCAGCGGAGCAGCCTCCGGGCCACTCGCCAGGGAGAGTAGAACGACCTGATCACCCAGTCGGCACCGGCCTGGAGATCATCGGCTGACATCAGGCACGGCTGAAAAACCACCTGCCGGTAATTGCAGTGCTCCCAGTCGAGGTCGAAGATGCGATCGCGCATCCGCTCGAAAAGCGGAGTGCCAGGCAGCGGTGTGAGCACCGACAGCTGAATGGCATCGATGCCGATCCGATCGAGCATCGCCAGTGTGCGTCGAAAGACACCCACATCATCGGAGTCGTGGCCGAAGATCAGGCCAGCCTCCACGAACATCCCATGATGGTGGATCCGACTCACAGCCTCCCGGCAGTGCTCAGGGCTGTTGAACGACTTCGACTGAGCGCACAGCGCCCGCTCACTGAAGGACTCCAGTCCGATGAAGAGCCCCACACAGCCGGCGCAGCGCAGCAGGTGGAGCATCTCCTCATCGTCCGCGACATCGATCGACGCCTGTGTGACCCAGCGCTTTCTCAGCGGCGCGAGCCCACGGAGAAGAGCGCGCGCGTGATCGCGGTCCTGTGTCAGATTGTCATCCACGAAGATCAGAAATCCCTCGCGGAACGAGGCCACCTCGCTCACCACCTCCTCCACGGGGCGGGTGCGCCGGCGGCCACCGTGGAACCTCGTGATCGAGCAGAACTGACACGCATTGCGACACCCCAGCGAGGCGAAAGTGGAGTTGACTGTGAGATAGTCCCTGCGCCGCACCAGGTGGCGTGGCAGGGTGACTGGGATGCGCCCGTCGAGATCTCCGCGGTAGATCCGCTGAAGGCGGCCCGCCCGGAGATCACCGAGCAGCCGCTCCCAGGCACCGTAGGCGGGTCCCACCACAATGGCGTCGGCGTGTTGGAGCGCCTCCTCGGGATTGAGACTCGGGTGAAAGCCACCGAGAACCACGGGGATGCCACGGGCCCGAAATCGCCGTGCGATCTCATAGGCGCGAGGGGCCGTGGAGGTCATGGCCGTGACACCGACGAGATCGAAAGCCTCCCCCTCGGGGAGCCCCTCCACCTGCTCGTCGATGAGGGTGATCTCTGACTCAGGGGGCGAGAGCTCCGCCAGAGTCAGAAGCGAGAGCATTGAGAAGCGAAACGTCTTGCCGCTGAAGCCGCGGCGCTTGGCGATCCCGCGCCACTGGCCAGAGGCGGGAGAGATCAGCAGAATTCTCATGATGGACCCCTTTTGTCAATGTGCACACTGTTCATATGTGAACCACTGGGCCAAAGAGAGAGACCCCCTCAGTCACCGAGGCGCTCGCGGATGCGCTCGAGGCCCTGGATCAGGGCGCGGAGCTCGGGCTTTTTCAGCGCCCCCATGATCCGCGTGACCTCACGCGCGTAGTCGCCCTCCGCGGCGGCGATCAGGCGGCGGCCGCGTGGAGTCAGCTGGATGACGTTGCACCGGCGGTCCCCCGGCATGGCCGTCCGCTTGACCAGCTGAGCGCGCTCCATCCGGTCGATCAGCGAGGTGATGTTGGCGCGGTTGACCAGCATCATGCGGCTGAGCTCGACCTGTGTCAGACCACCGTTGTTCCCCGCCTGATAGAAGATCAGGAGCATCAGGTTGAACTGGACATCGGTCAGGCCGTGGGCGCTGAGGAAGTCGTCTGCGCGGCGCTTGATGCGCGAGGCGGTGTGGTAGACGCTGAGAAGCGCCTCATGGTGGAGGGAGTGGAACTCCGTCCTCAGTCCGAGCTCTTCACTGAGTTTCACTTCGATCTCCTCGATGGGGTGTGTGCCACATCACAATGTATATATATTGACAGTCGTGTCAATGGCTTTTTGCACCCCAGCGGTTGGGCATCAGGGGGCCGCCGGGGCATCGCCCAGAGGATCGCCGCCACCGCCAGGATCAGGCCCACGAGAAGGGTGATCTTGGCGAGGCGGCTGGGAAACCTCATCGCGGGACCACCGCTGCCGAGGCCGGCTCAGCGAGCACATCGGCCGGCCGAGGCTCAGCGGACTCCCCAATGTCTGAGAGATCATAGACGCGAATACTGTCTCCCTGATCTTCCCGTTGGACCACGGCGCTGGCACCCACTGCGACGAAGCGGCCATCCGTGGAGACAGCAATCTGCTCTGGCAAGTGCCCCGCGCCAACGAGCCTGCGTATGATCTGCCCAGTTGCCACATCCCACAGAAGCAAATTGGGCCCAACGTCCGAGGTCAGAACATACAGCCCGTCAGATGTGAAGGCGAGCCGCGCCCCCATGTGAGGAGTGAAAGACATGAGGGGATACAGGGGATACGGCGAGTCGCGCCCAGGTGCCCAGCGTGTGACTCCTCGAAGATCTCCCAGCATCACACAGAGACCGTCCTGCGAGAGGCAGAGATCCCTCGCTGGGGGCGTGATGGGAACCGATGAGATGTGCTCGGGCGAAGCCTCTCCCACACCCCACACACCCACGGTCGAGTCCATCGCCGCGGCGATGATCGCCTGGCTGTCCCGAGTGAACCTCGCACAGCTCACATCAGCCGACGAGACACGGATCTCCTGAAGGGGTGCGAGGGATGCGGAATCCCAGACAATCACAGTTCCCCCTCCAATGGTGAGAAAGCTTCGGCCATTCGCTGAGAACTCCACGGTGTGGATTCTGTTCACATGGGCCTCGGCACTCTGAATTCCACCCTCCATCGAGACATCGCAGATCCCGAAAATGGGAAGGACATCGCGTCCCCCCACGAGCAAGCGCTCACCATCGGGCGAGAGAGCCAGGGAGAACACATCCCACGGCCAGGGAATCGATCGGAGCTCGCTGCCGCTGGCCACGTCCCAGATCCGAATCACATTGTCTCTCACTCCCACCGCAAGTCGTCGCCCATCACCGGAGAGAGCGAGAGCATGGATCCCCATCCCCCCGACCCCGAAGGTCAGCGTGGGCTCCAGATCGTTCTCGCTCAGAGCAAAGAGCCGCAGACCCGCCGCCAGATTCGATGGCCAGCTCCACTCCCTGAGAGCCTGCTGGGCGAGCTGATCGGCCCAGTGGGCATCACGATCGGCCAAGAGATCCACCAGATCGTGGAGATAGGCGAAGACCATGTCCTGCTCGCTCTCTGCGAGTCCGTCCACCCCCTCGGCCGTGTACCTCTCGAGGAACCGGGGCAGAAGCTCCCCCTCCACCTCCTCGTCGGAGAGAATGATCAGAAGAGCCCAGGAGGCCACACAGCCGACGGGCTCTCCCCACTCGTCCTCGAAGACATTCCACAGATCTCGCTCGGCCCGGGGACTGCGATGGGCGGCATCGGCGAGCTGCACCGCGTGCCGCCAGTTGTGGACGGTGAAGCCAAAGGGACCGAGCTGTGCCTGTTCCCGTGCCACGCTGAGGCGATGCCGGTATTGGACGTAGGGGCCAAACCACCAGACACAGAGAAACACAAGAGCGGCGGTCACTGTGAGCGGAATGATCACTCTGACGCGAAAGACCCAGCGTGTGATTGCCCACACAATAGAAGCGGCATGGGTGAACGTTGGGAAGTGTCGCCCCTGGGGCATGGGTCACTCCACGAATTCCAGCTCCACCGGCTCGGGGATCAGGCCCGCGCGGTGGGCGCGGGAGAGAAGCTCACGCACGGCGGCCCGCCCCTCCTCACCGTAGTCGAGGGTGCGCTCGTTCACATACATGCCGACGAAGCGGTCGGCGAGGTCGTGCCCCATGCCGCGGGCGCACTGAAGCGCGTGGGCGACCGCCTCCTCGCGGTGCTCGAGCGCCATCTGGATCGAGGTCCTCAGGTGGCCCGAGACGGTCGGGATCAGGTCCCCGAGACGGCGATGAACCGTGTTCGCGCCGAGCGGCAGCGGGAGTCCACCGGTCTGCTCCGCCCACCAGGGGCCGAGCTCGATGACGGAGACGAGCCCTTCGTTCTGATAGGTGAGCTGTCCCTCATGGATGAGGAGCCCAGCGTCGACCTCCCCATCGCGCACCGCGGCGATGATCTGGTCGAAGGGGATGACGGTGAAGTCGTATCTGCCGATCGCGAGCTGGAGGGCGAGGTGCGCCGACGTCATCTCGCCCGGGATGGCGAGCCGAACCTCGCGGAGCTTCCCCGGCTCCATCGGCTCGCGGGCGACGACCATCGGCCCGTAGGTCGGTTCGCCCATCGAGGCGCCGTGGGGCAGAATCAGGTACTTGTCGAGGACGAAAGCGTAGGCGTGGACGCTGATGGCGGTGATGTCGAGCTCGCCGCGGGTGGCGCGCTCGTTGAGCGTCTGGATGTCCTGCAGGATGTGCTCGTAGCGGAGGTGGCCCGTGTCGATCCTCTCCACAGCGAGCGCCCAGTGCATGAAGGCGTCATCGGGATCGGGCGAGTGCCCCAGCGTGAGATGGCGGATCTCAGTCATTCAAACGACTTGGCGATTCTCACTCCGGTCTCAGCGCATCGGCTCCGAGGCGGTGCCGGAGCGGCTCGGGCACCTCGACCGTCCCGTCCCCGCGCTGATACGTCTCGAGCAGCGCGATGACAAGCCGCGGCAGCGCCAGCCCCGAGGCGTTGAGCGTGTGGACGAACTCCGGTTTGCTCTCCGACGTGCGGCGGAAGCGGATGCCTGCCCGGCGCGCCTGGAAATCCGCGTAGCAGGAGGCCGACGAGACCTCGTAGAAGCGCTTCGCGCCCGGCGCCCAGACCTCGAGGTCGTAGGTCATCGCCGAGGCGAACGTCATCCCCTCAGTCGAGAGCCGCAGCGTGCGGTAGTGCAGCCCGAGCGCCTCGAGAACCTCCTCCGCCTCGCGGCGGAGCGTCTCGAGCTGATCCCACGACGTCTCGGGCGTGGTGAAGTTGACCATCTCCACCTTGTCGAACTGATGAACGCGCGAGAGGCCGCGGACATCCTTGCCATAGGACCCCGCCTCGCTCCGGAAGCACGGCGTGTGAGCGACGTACTTGATCGGGAGGTCGTCGGCGCTGAGGATCTCCCCGCGGTGGAGATTCGTCACGGGCACCTCGGCCGTCGGGATGAGCCAGAAGTCCTCCTTGGGGACGTGATACATGTCCTCGGCGAACTTGGGCAGCTGCCCTGTGCCCACCATCACCTCGCTCGTGACGATGAACGGAGTCGAGACCTCGCGGTAGCCGTGGCGCTCGACGTGCATGTCGATCATCCAGCCGATCAGCGCCCGCTCGAGCTTGGCTCCGAGCCCCGTGAAGCAGGCGAAGCCCGAGCCCGCGAGCTTGGCCGCGCGCTTGAAATCGATGAGGCCGAGCGACTCGGCGATCTCCACGTGATCCCTTGGCTTGAAGTCGAAGGTCCGGGGCTCCCCCCAGCGGTGAACCTCCTCGTTGCAGGTCTCCTCGGGGCCCGCCTTGACGTCCGCGTGCGGGAGATTCGGGATGCGCAGCAGCAGGTCGTCGATCTCGGCGCGGGTCTCGCCCTCGGTCCGCTCGATCTCCTCGAGCTGCGATTTCGCGGCGGCGACCTCGGCCTTCTTGGCCTCGGCCTCGTCCCGCTTGCCCGCCTTCATCAGGCCGCCAATCTCCTTCGAGGCGCTCTTGACCAGTGCCCGGATCTGGTCGGCACGCGACGTCGCATCGCGCCAGGCCTGGTCGAGCTCCAGAAGCTGATCGATATCCGCGGCGTGGCGCTTGACCTCGCAGGCGCGGCGGACGGCGTCGGGATTCTCGCGGATGAACCTGAGATCGAGCATGGTTCGGGGACGCTAGGCACCACCCGCCTGATCGTCAAGCGCCTGGTTGACGAGCCGGTCGGCGAGGCGGTTCTTCGCACGGGGGATGTGCCGCACGCGGCAATACTCCAGGCGGCCCCGCAGCGCCCGCACCTCCTCGAAGAGGGGCCTGAGGGCGAGATTCTTCACCCGGTATTCGCCGGTCAGCTGCTTGACGATCAGCTCGGCGTCGAGAAACACGTCGAGGCGCCGGATCCCCGCCTCCAGCGCACCGCAGAGCCCGCAGATCAGAGCGCGGTACTCGGCGACATTGTTCGTGGCATCGCCGATCGCCTCCCCGTGGGTCCAGACGACCTCGCCCGACTCGCTCTTCATCACGAGCCCGATCGCCGCGGGGCCGGGATTGCCCCGGGCGCCACCGTCACTGAAAAGGGTGGCCGAGGTCAGCGCACCGGGCTTCGGGGGACCGACCAGCTCGACCCGCTCTCTCTTGGGCTTCGCTGGGGGCTTGGCTGTGGAGGGAGACTCTTTCGCCGGCGGGAGCTCGCGTGTGGCCTTCTTCTCCATCGCTGCGGTGAGATCCCCCAGCCGCCCCGCCTGGGCGAGCGCCTCGGCCTCGCGCAGCCACTCGATCAGGTCCGACAGATTCTCCTGAGCGCGGTCCGAGAGGCTCACCGCCGCCGATTCGATCTCGCGCAGGATGTGACTCGGCCTCGCAGACTTCTCACTGTCGAGAAGGAGACGCTCGAGCCTCTGGGTCAGAGATGCCTTCGATTTGGCCATTGCCCCACCTTCTCCCCGCCCATGAGAAGATCAAGGGGTTTCTCGGCCTTGACGGCGCCGCTCCGACGATCAACAAAGGCGGTGCGAGGCTCATCGAATGAACTTCTTCGACCACCAGGAGCGCGCCAAGCGCCGCACCTTCACCCTCACCATCGAGTTCCTCTTGGCGGTGGTGCTGATCATCCTCGCCGTGCACCTGGCCATCGGCGGCATCCTGACCGGCGCCGCGGAGGCACAGCGGAACGGCAGGGGGAGCGGCCACCTCTGGATTCTCGACTGGCGGCTGTTCGCCTGCACAGCGGGCGCGACCATCCTCATCATCCTGCTCGGCAGCCTCTCGAAGATGATCGCGCTGAGGGGCGGGGGCCAGGCGATCGCCCAGATGCTCGGGGGCACACGGATCGATTCGGGCACGGCCGACCATCACGAGCGCCAGCTGCTCAACATCGTCGAGGAGATGTCGATCGCCTCGGGCATCCGCACACCACCCGTCTATGTCCTGCGAAAGGAGCATGGGATCAACGCCTTCGCGGCGGGCTCCACGGTCGACGACGCCGTGATCGCCGTCAGCGAGGGCTCCCTCCGCCAACTGAGCCGAGACGAGATCCAGGGGGTCGTCGCGCACGAGTACAGTCACATCCTCAACGGCGACATGCGGCTCAACCTCCGCCTGATGGGGATGATCCACGGCATCCTGGTTCTCGGGCTGCTGGGGCGGACCATTCTCGGGAGCCTGCGTCACATGCGTTTCCGCAGCTCGAGCGGCCGGGAGGGCAAGGGGGGCGGCGGCGCGGCCGCGGTCATCCTCATCATCATCGCCACCGGCGCGGCGCTGTGGATCATCGGCTCGATCGGCGTGATCTTCGGCCGCCTGATCAAGGCGGCCATCTCGCGCCAGCGCGAGTTTCTCGCCGACGCCTCCGCCGTGCAGTGGACACGCAACCCCGACGGCATCGCGGGTGCGCTGATGAAGATCGGGGGACTTGACAAGGGCGCACACATCGAATCCCGCTCCGCCGAGCAGGCCAGCCATCTCTTCTTCGGCGACGCCGTGGGCCTCTCGTCGGTGTTCGCCACACACCCGCCCCTCGAGGAGCGCATCCGCCGCGTCAAGCCACAGTGGGATGGCACGTACCCACGCATCCACACCGAGCGGGAGCCCGTCGTCAGAGAGACGCCGAGGGCCGCGGCCCCCCGCTCCCCGCTTCCCGGACCGCTGGGTCAGATCCTCTTGCCAAAGACACTTGCCTCCTCTCCCATGGCCATCATCCCCGCCGTGATCCTCGCGCAGGCGGGCAATCCCTCCCCGGCGCACCTGGAGCACGCCCGAGAGCTGCTCGGGAGCCTGCCCGAGCCGCTCCGCGAGGCGGCCCACGAGCCCCTCAGCGCCCAGGTGCTGGTGTTCGCTCTTCTGCTCGATCCCTCGGAGACCATCCGCGCGACGCAGACAGCTCTGCTGACCGAGCGCGCCGGGGAGCGCGTCCGCGACGAGGCGCTTCGCCTCCAGCCGCTCGCCGAGAGCCTCGAGCCCCAGCAGCGTCTGCCTCTGCTCGACATGGCGATGCCCACCCTCCAGCAGATGTCCAAGTCGCAGCTCGAACGCTTCCTCGAGATCATGGACGCCCTCATCCAGGCCGACGAGCGGGTGAGCCTCGGTGAGCTCGTGGTCCAGACCCTCATGGACCGGAATCTGAGAGCCCACATCGTCGGCCCCACGCGCCAGTCGACGAAGTGGTACTCGATCAACGGTGTCGTGGATCAGTGCGAGGTGCTCCTCTCGACACTGGCCCACCGCGGCAATCGGGAATCCGAGGCGCTGATGCAGGCGTTCCAGGCCGGCGTCCGGCACCTGGGCAAGCTGCTCCGCGCACCGCGTCTCCGCCCGGCCGCGGAGTGCACCTCCGAGGCTGTCCTGGCGGCGCTGAGAGATCTCCCAAGGCTCGGTCTGATGCAGAGACGCCAGGTGCTCGAGGCGTGCATCGCCTGCTCTGCGGTCGACAACCAGATTCAGCCGATCGAGGCCGAGCTCCTGCGCGCCATCAGCGCCTCGCTCGACATCCCCATGCCCCCCCTGCTGCCTGGGGGCAGTCTCGGCTGATTCGGCGGCAAACCGGCCACAGAGATCAGTCGAATCCCACCTGCACCTGCCCGTTGGCTCGCGTCTGCCATTGTCCTGAGATCGCCTTCTCCTTCGTCAGCCGGCAGGTCGAACCGTGGAAGCCCCCCCTGGACCGCCGCGCCCCAGCGCGGTTTCCAGGACCCGGAGCCCCCCGGACCGCCGCGCCCCAGCGCGGCAAACCC
>JAFGKF010000261.1 GCA_016928695.1 Candidatus Sumerlaeota bacterium
CAGCGCTTCGCCATGGGGCTGGGCCAGATGGTCTCCCCGCGCTACTGGACCGAGCAGCTCCGCTGGGGCAACTACCCCCGCGCGTGGAATCTGGAGACGGGGGATCCTCGCCGCGATGAGGAGGGGGGCGTCACGCTCGGGAGCGTGGCGCGCGACTTTTTCACGCTGAAGTGGATCTGGGGCCTGCCCGCCTACGCGATGGAGGACAATCCCAAGGACAATTTCACGCGCTACTTCTTCAACTCCACGTACACGGCGCTGACCGTGACCATTCTCTCGCTGCTGACCGCGGTGCTGGCGGCCTACGCCCTGGCGACGATGAATTTCTTCGGCTCGGGGATCTACTTCTTCCTCATCATCGGGACGCTCTACATCCCCGGCCAGATCCTGCTGATCCCCAACTACATCTTCTTCGACTATCTGGGGAGCAACGTCAGTGTGTGGATGGGGCGCAACACCTACTTTGTCCTGATCGTCCCCTGGATCGCGTCGGTCTTCGCGATCTTCCTCCTGCGCCAGGCGTTCATGACGCTCCCGCGCGACCTGTTCGACGCGGCGCGCATCGACGGCGCGAGCCGCCTGCGCTACCTCTTCGTGGTGGTCATCCCGCTGAGCAAGCCCACGCTGATCACAGCGGCGATCTTCAGCTTCCTGGGGACGTGGAACAGCCTGCTGTGGCCGCTGATCATGGCCCCTGAGCCGAAGTACCGCACGATCATGGTGGGGCTGAGCTTCTTCCGCACCGAGGCGGGGACCGACTACGACCTGCTGATGGCCGCATCGACCTTCTCGATTCTCCCCATTGTGATCTTCTTCTTCTTCATGCAGCGCTACTTCATCGCCGGCATCGCGCGGACGGGGCTGAAGTGATCCGCAGATTTCGATGTCGTGAGCTGCCCCGCACATGCCATCCTCGCAGGCACCCATGAGAGCACTCTCGACCATCGATGAGGTCCGCGACTGGGAGCGCGGTGCTCACGCCTCCGGGCGGACTGTCGGCTTTGTCCCGACAATGGGGGCGCTCCACGAGGGGCACCTTGCGCTGATCAGCCGCGCGCGGGAGATCTCCGACGAGGTCATCGTCTCGATCTACGTCAACCCCACTCAGTTCGGGCCCTCCGAGGATCTCTCGAGCTACCCCCGTCCCCTGGAGGCTGATCTCGCCGCCTGTGAGGACGAGGGCGTCGCCGCCGTCTTCACGCCGAGCGATGCGATGATGTACCCCGAGGGCTTCTGCACCTTCGTCGAGGTCGAGGGGCTGAGCGAGAGGATCGAGGGCGCCTCGCGGCCGGGGCACTTCCGCGGGGTGACGACCGTTGTTCTCAAGCTCTTCCACATCGTCCGGCCCGACGTCGCCGTCTTCGGCTGGAAGGACGCGCAGCAGTTTCTGATTCTGCGGCGGATGGTCGAGGACCTCGCGTTGCCCGTGCGCATGGAGGGCGTCGAGACGGTCCGCGAGCCCGACGGCCTGGCGCTCTCCTCGCGCAATGCCTATCTCACCGATGAGGAGCGAGCGCAGGCCCCCGCGATTCACCGCGCGCTCCAGGCGGGCCTGGCGCGGATTGTCGCCGGGGCGCGGGACGTGGCGCCCATCCGCGAGGTGATTCTGAAAACGCTCGGCGAGGCGCCGCTGATCCGTCTCGACCGTCTGGACATCGTGCAGCGCGACACACTCGAGCCTCTGAATCGCATTGCACCGGAGAAAACGCTCATCGCCATCGCCGCGCATCTGGGCAGGGCGCGGCTGATTGACAATGTGCGTGTGTGATATTTGGAGTCCTGCGGCTCGCCGCAGAATCACGGGCAAGTCGCCGACGCGCCAAAGCGCTATGGCGACGGCGCGCCCGAGGACTCCAAACAGGATCTCTCAGCCGAGGAGCTCGCGGATCTTCGAGACAGCGCTGTTGACGATCACCTCAACGAGGCGGTCTCCCAGCTCGCGCGAGGCATGGCGGCGCGGATCGGTCCCGAGAATGCCCTGGTCCTCGCGCTTGGCGCCCTCGGGGCGCTCCTCGAGCGCGTCGAGGTGCACGGTCTCGGGCATCAGGGCCATGTGGAGGCTCGTCTCCCACATCCCCGCGTGATCGCCGCTGTCCCAGTGCGAGAACTCGGGCTCGGCGCTGCCCAGCTCGTAGTCACTCGCCTGCCAGATCTTCGGGGCTCCCTCGCCGCGCGCCTTGCGCCATGTCTCGATGGCATTGGTCAGCACGGCGCGGTGCGTCTGGCCATAGTGGCCGGGGACGATGACGATCACCCGGAAGCCGTCCTCATCGAGTGCCCTCAGGGTGTCGTGCATGAGATTCATCACGGTCGCGGGGTGGCACTCGATGCAGTGGGGGAAGCCGTGGGCGTTCTTGAGCGTGCGATGTCCCACGTAGATGGGCGGGAAGACGAGGCCCCCACCCAGCGCCTCGGCGAGCCGCAGCGAGAGCGCGTGGGCCTTGAGGGCATCGATCCCGAGCGGCAGGTGGGGGCCGTGCCACTCGAACGCCCCCCAGGGGACGATGGCCACGGGCATTGCCTCGATGGCCGCCTCGTAGCGCTGGGGGGGCATCATCTCCGCTCGGCACTCGCTCATCTCTTCACACCTCCTGGGGCAGACGGAGTCCCCAGCGAAGCGCAGGGCGGGGCGACTCGCAAGCCCTTTGCTCTCATCCGCGCTTGCGCTCCGACTGCGCCGCGTCCACTGTCGGTCGCATGAAAGCCCTCCTCCAGCTCGCCATCGTCGCCAAGTGCCTCGCCCTGCTCGTCTGGGTCGGGGGCATCATCTTCTTTGCCTTCGCCGCCGCGCCGCTCGCCTTCCAGGAGCCCGTGCAGGAGATCACGGGGGGAACCCACGTCTCCGGGATGATCGTCAACAGCATGCTCGAGCGTTTCACAGTGTGGCAGGCGGTCTGCGCCGCCGTGCTTCTCCTCGCGCTGGTGATCCAGATCCGGCTGCTGCGCGTCAACCGCGGCCGCCGCGTGCTTCAGATCCTCGCCGCGCTGGTGATGACCGCGCTGCTGGCGTGGTGCGGCCTTCTCATCGGGCCGCGGATGAATGCGCTCGGGGACGAGATCGGCAACTTCAACGAGGCCGACCACACGGGTGAGGCGTATCTCGAGTTCGACGCGCTGCATCAGCGATACAGTCGGCTGATGAGCATCAATCTCGTGCTCGGGCTCGGGCTCTTCATCACCTCGATTGTGATGATCCCCTCGGCCTTCCGCGACCGCGAGCGCGACATCTTCCGGGGAATCGGGCTGTGAGGCGAAGACGCCACCGGGTCTGATCGAACAGACAATGGGAACCCCTGAATTCACCGAGGCCATCGCCTTCTGTCCTCTCTTCCAGGCCTGCCGGGCAGACGACCGCGGGCGGATCGCGGCGATCGCCCAGGCTCGCACCCACCGCCGGGGCGACGTGATCTTTGGCCAGGGGGAGCCCGCCGACGCCTTCTATCTCGTCACCGAGGGCGTCGTCCGCGTCCTGCGCACCACCACCGAGGGGCAGGAGGCGACGCTCCATCTCGTCCGCCCGGGCGAGATCTTCGGGCTGGCGCCGTTCTTCCTCGATCACCCTTACCCCGCGATGGCGGTCTGCTCGACGACACGCGGCGCGACGCTGCGATTCCCCCGCACGCCGTTTCTGAAACTGCTCGGCGAGAGCCCCGATCTCGCCCCGCGGTTGCTCGGCGGCCTGGCGGTCAAGCTCCATGAGTTCACCATCCGCTTCGAATCGCTCACCGGCCAGACACTGCCGGTGCGGCTGGCGCGCTGGCTGATCCTCGACCTGGCAGGTGAGGCGAAACACGGCACCACCCATGAGCTGCCCATGAGCAAGCGCAACCTCGCCGCGCTGCTCGGCGCCACCCCCGAGACCCTCTCGCGCGCCCTCCGCCGTCTGGCCGAGGAGGGGGTGATCCGGATCGGCGGGAAGCGGATCACCCTGCTCGATCCCGAGCGCCTGAACGAGATCGCGGAGCTGGATTGAGTCAGTGGAGCGGGGTGCCGGAATGGGGATTCCGGCACGATGACCAATGGGAGAGTGAAGAAAATTCTCTCCCTTGACCCCCGTCAAGGTTTCCCACCCCTCTCTTGGTCGATGCTCTGTCCAGACAGCGCACAGAGCCATGCGAATCACCACCTTCCACCAGCAGCCTCTGACCCGCCGCGAGCGGCGCGATCTGCGCGTGCTGGGGCGGTTCACAGACCTGTATTGCCGCCATCACCACAGGGACGAGGCCCGCGAGCCGTTCGCGCTCGAGGACCTCGACCCGCGCGTGATCTTCGGCCGCCGCCTGCCCCGGCTCTGCCCCGAGTGCTCGGCGATGCTGAGCCACGGGATCGTCAAGCGGCTGCGCTGCCCGATGGACCCCAAGCCGATGTGCAAGGAGTGCGCGTGCCCCTGCTACGGCGCCGCCCACCGCGCCCGCGTGCGCGAGGTGATGCGCTTCAGCGGCCCCCGCATGATCCTGCGCGGACGGCTCGACTATCTCTGGCACATGCGCTGAGAGGAGACCCTGAGATGACCACCCTGACCCGGAGACCCATCGTCGAGATCGACGAGGAGAAGTGCGACGGCTGCGGCGAGTGCGTGCCCGCCTGCGCCGAGGGCGCGATCCAGATCATCAATGGCAAGGCACGGCTCGTGGCCGAGAACCTGTGCGACGGCATGGGCGCCTGCCTGGGACACTGCCCGAAGGGGGCGATCACGGTCCACGAGCGTGAGGCCGACGCCTACGACGAGAGCGCCGTGGAGCAGCATCTCGAGAATCTCGAGCCGAAAGCCGCGCCCGCCCCCCCGGCGATGCCCTCTGGCGGCTGCCCCGGCGCGCGTCTGATGCAGCTCGCGTTCCCCTCGGAGGAGGCCTCCCCCACCCCAAGCAACGGCGACTCGCAGCCCTCGGCCCTGCGTCAGTGGCCGGTCCAGATGATGCTCGTCCCCCCCCAGGCCCCGTTCCTGCAGGGTGCGGACCTTCTGATCGCGGCCGACTGCGTGCCGTTCGCGTTTGCCGATTTCCACCGGGGGATGCTCGCGGGCAAAAGGCTGCTTGTGGGGTGCCCGAAGCTCGATGACCTCTCGGTCTATCGGGAGAAGATCACGCAGATCTGCGAGATCGCCCGCCCGAAGTCGATCACCGTGGCCATCATGGAGGTCCCCTGCTGCCACGGCCTGGCCATGATCACGCAGCAGGCCGGTGCCCGCGCGGGCACCCCGGTCGAGGTCAAGGTGATCGGGATCCGGGGGGATCTCGGTTGATTCCTCTCCTGTGTAGGGGCTCAGCATGCTGAGCCCGCGGGCGCAGCGTGCTGCGCCCCTACAGAGGATCACATCTCCTCAGATCAATCCCCCCCGAACACGCTCTCCCAGCTCACCTCTTCCCCCTCCGCCACGGCACCCTGAGCTGCCCAGCGGACGGCGCGGTCGAGAAGCCACTCGTGACCGGGGCTTTTCTCGGGATGGGGGCTGAAAAGAACCACGCGCCCCATGCCCAGCGGGGCGGCGATGATCGCAGGCGTGCCCGGCATCACGCCCTCCGGGGCATTGTTCTCGTGCATCTCGCCCACGAAGGTCGCGAGAACGGCGTAGGCGGGAAGCGAATCGTCGCTCCCCGGGAGCCAGAGCGGGCCGTTGTAGTAGAGCATCTCGAAGGGCGCCGCGCCCTCGGCGGCGGGGGCGACCTCGACCATCCCGATGCCTCTCTCCCAGTGTTCGCCGTCGAGCAGGTCGGCGTTGACCAGCTCGACATTGGAGAAGACGTCGCCCTCGCCCTCACCCCGGATCAGCGAATATCCCCCCGCGCAGACGCCGACCACGCCTCCCCCGGCCTCGGCGAAGTCGCGGACAATCGCGCCCCCCTCTGGTCCCAGCGCGCGGCACTGACCGCCCCCAGTGCCCCCGGGGAAGAGGAGCACATCGACACCCTCGAGCGCCCCGCCGCGCACCGCGTCACCGCTGACGATCTCGACGGTCACGTCGGGTATTGGCTCGATCACGTCGATGCAGTCCTGCGCGAATTCCCTGTACTGCTCGCCATCCTGGAAGACGGCGACCCGGAGGGGTCGCGGATCGGGAGAGGGAGTGGACTGACAGGACATCGCCATCACCGCCAGGGAGGACAGGATCAGGGGGCACAGGGCTCTGAGGCTCATTCGGCGCGCTCCAGAGGGGGATCGTGGAGGGTGAGCGGATCGGACAGGCTGTTCAAGGGGAGATTGATGGAGCGACAGCGGGATGCCGGCGAGGGCGCCGGCGCTCCATCTTCAACTGATCCTTGCCCCCACGGCGCGCCCCGTTTAACTTCCCGGCCCATGAACCGCACGCGAATCGCCGAGCTGCTGCGCGCCGATCCCTCCGACGCGCCCATCCGCCTCATGGGCTGGGTGCGGACGCGGCGGGGGTCGAAGCGCGTGAACTTCCTGGCCGTCAACGACGGCTCCTGCCTGGAGTCGATCCAGGTCGTGGTCGGCGGCGACGACGTCCCCAATTTCGATGAGGTGCAGCGGATCACGACGGGCTGTGCGGTCGATGTCGAGGGACGGCTTGTCGCCTCGCAGGGCAAGGGGCAGAGCGTCGAGGTGCAGGCGACTGCCGTCCGCGTGCTCGGCTGGGCGGAGGGCGAGGCCTACCCGCTCCAGAAGAAGGGCCACACGCTCGAGTTCCTGCGGCAGATCGCGCATCTGCGGCCGCGGACCAACACCTTCGGGGCGGTGTTCCGCGTGCGAAACGCGCTGGCCGATGCCATTCACCGCTTCTTCCAGAGCCGCGGGTTCGTCTGGGTCCACACGCCCATCCTCACGGGGAGCGACTGCGAGGGCGCGGGCGAGATGTTCCACGTCACGACGCATGACCTCGCGGGCGGCGCCCCGTACGACCCGGCATCCGACTTCTTCGGGAAACCCGTCCACCTCACGGTCTCGGGGCAGCTGGAGGGCGAGCTCTTCGCCACCGCACTGGGTGACATCTACACGTTCGGGCCGACCTTCCGCGCGGAGAACTCGAACACGCCGCGCCATCTCGCGGAGTTCTGGATGGTCGAGCCCGAGATGGCGTTCTGCGACCTCGCGGGCGACATGGATCTCGCCGAGGACTTCGTGAAGGCGATCATCCGGGATGTGCTGAGCGGCTGCGGGGCGGATCTCGAGTTTCTTCAGGAGCGTTATGACAAGGAGCTCCTCGCGACGCTTCAGCACATCGTCGCGTCATCGTTCGAGCGGATCACCTACACCGAGGCGATCCGGCTCCTGGCGGAGAGCGGGGAGTCGTTCGAGTATCCGACCGAGTGGGGCCACGATCTCCAGACCGAGCATGAGCGCTGGCTGACAGAGCAGTATTTCCAGCGGCCGGTGATCGTCTGCGACTACCCGCGTGACATCAAGGCGTTCTACATGCGGCAAAACGAGGACGGGAAAACGGTGGCGGCGATGGACGTGCTGTTCCCCCGCATCGGGGAGATCATCGGCGGTTCGCAGCGCGAGGAGCGGCTCGATCGGCTGCAGGCGCGCATCCGCGAGCTGGGGATCGATGAGAAGACGCTCTGGTGGTACCTGGAGACGCGGCGCTTCGGGACCGTGCCCCACGCGGGCTTCGGGCTGGGGCTGGAGCGGTGCGTTCAGTTCGTGACGGGGATGGCGAACATCCGCGACGTGATCCCCTTCCCACGGACGCCGGGGAGTGCGGATTTCTGATATTGTGCGCGAATCAAACGAATTTATCGAAGGGTGTTCGAGCAGCTGTGCATGTCATCTCAAGCTGCCCTTTGTCTTTTCGAGCGGGGATTGGGTGAGGAGAGGGCGCGGGGTTTGCTCCTCATCCCTCCGAGAGCGGACTTCACCCCCAGGGCGGGGGTTGGGTCGGCTGAAATGATTCAGGAGTGGATGAGACCATGTCAAAGATCATCGAGGTCCTCAATGAGGTGAAGCAGGCCGAGCTCACGGCGATCCTCCAGTTCCACGCGCAGGCCGGGGCGCTGAAGAACATGGGGCTCGAGAAGCTGGCCGAGATGTTCGAGAAGGAGGCGATCGAGGAGTTCGGCCACGACGAGAAGCTGGCTGAGCGGATCTATTTCCTCGGCGGTGCGCCGAAGCACACACCGCTGGCGGACCCGAAGGCGAAGGGCGATCTCAAGCAGATGCTGAGGGACGACATCGCCATGGAGGCGGCGCAGATCAAGCGGATCAAGGGCGCGATCGGGCAGTGCCAAAAGGCGAATGACCCCGGCACGGTGCACCTGCTGACGGAGATCCTGCTCGACGAGGAACACCACTGGGCGGAGCTGAGCCTGATGCTCGAGCAGCTCAACCAGTACGGCGTGGGCTACCTCGCCTGCGTCTGCGGCGGTGGCATCTCGATGGGCTCGCCTGCGATTCAGCCTGAGGGGAAGTGATCAGTCGATGGAGCGCCGGCGCCCCCGCCGGCACTCTCCGTTGTCCGCTGATGAATGGAAGCCGGCGGGGGCGCCGGCGCTCCATCTTCAGGCGGTGATCAGCAGCGTCTCGATGCGGTGAGGGACGATTGTCAGTGAAAAGGCTGAGCCTTTGACCGGGATCTCTCTGATCCCGGTTTCGTCGAGCCGGGCGAGGTGAACAGTCGCCGCGGGAAATCCAAGTGTGATCTCGGCCGTCTCGTCTCGATCCGAGGCGTTGAAGAGCCTCACCACAAGGCGGTCGCTCTCCTCCGCTCTCTTCACCGCCGTCACCGCGATGCGCGGATTGTCGATGCGGATCAGCCCCGAAGCGGGTCCTCGCTCCCCTCGCCCCCTCCCCGCCTGGACCACGCGGACGGGCGTGTTGAACCGCTGACTCTCACGCCAGCACGCGGAGGCGTGGCAGTCGCCCGCGTGGGGATAGAGGGCAAATTGGAACCTCTGCGGTCCCAGGCACAGCGGCCCGGGATCAGGCAGCACCTCCTGCTTCTCCTCGCTGACGGCGAGCCGGATAGGAATCGAGCGAAAGAGTGTCAGCGCGAGCGTGCGCTCGGCGTCGTCGAAGACCTCGTATTCCAGAAGCCCATGGGGGATCAGCGCGAGGCCGACCTCTCCGTCGCTGAGATCGACGAAGCCCTGCATCGGCGCGGTGCCGTGGAAGGGTTCGATCCACCCGTCGCAGTCGGGATGCGCGATCGGGCGACGGATGACGTCGAAGTGCGCCCCGGCATCCACGTGATCGGTCCGAATCCCCGTGGGAAAGAGCACGCGGAGGCGGTGGTCGCGGGCCTGGTTGTTCAGTGAGACCTCGACGCGGACGAGGAGATCGCCCATGCGAAGTGTACAGCGGGTCTCGATCTCGAGGGGGACAGTCGCCTCGCTCCGCGCGTCACCGATGCACTCGCGCGGGATCTCCATCCGGACGCGTATCTGCAGCGTGGACTGAAGGAGTCCACTCTCGACGATCTCGATCTCGGCGGGGCCATCGCTCCGGATCGCCCGATCCCGCTTCGGCGATTCAGGCCACCAGAAGGTCCCCAGCGCACCCTCGTCGAGGAAGCGTCCGGCGCCCTGGAAGACGCGCCCTGTCGCGTGGTGGGTGAGCGTGACTGTGCCGTCGGGCTGAGCCTCGATGCGAATCAGGCCATTGTCGAGCGCAGACTCCGAGGGGCGAGTCACCTCGGGGGGCAGCTCGTCACTCAGATGGCTGCGCGCGGCCTGAGAGGCGGCGCCGATCTCCGAGTCGCCCGGCGCCACGGTGATCGCGTGGCAGCTCATCGCGCCGAGGCGCGTGGCGATCCGGAGCCGCACATTGGTGACGCCCGTGATGGTGGGCACGTCCCAGGGGTTGTCGACGAAGAGGCTGTCGCGCACCCGCGCGATCTCCTCGAGGGGCTCGGCCGTGTCGATCTCGACAGTGCTCTCACCCAGGTCGGAAGGCATCGCGACCTCGACCTCGATCACCTCCTGGCGGGGGAAGGGCAAAGTGTTGAATGCCACCAGCGCTGCAGCGTCGGAGGGCAGGTTCGCGGGCGCGGCGCTCTGCGCGAGGTGCGCCATGGCGTGCTCGGCCACAACGTCGGCCAGATCGAGCGCCTGGCGCGCGCGGAAGGCGACATCCTCGCTGACCACGTCGGGGGCGCATCCCGCGATGGCGTCGTGCGTGTGATTGGAGAGGAGCAGTCGCCACGCGCGGTCGAGCGAGGCCCACGGCCACTCGGCGCCGTGAGTCCAGGCCATCGCCGCCAGCGGCTCGGCGATCTGCGCGAGTGCGGTCTCCGCCTCGAAGTTCTGAACCTTGAGCGCGGGGCGGATCGACACCGTGCCGGGGAGCAGATAGGTCCAGAAGCCCTCCTTGAGATTCATCCGCCGCTCGCCGGTGAGGACGACGGCGCTCTCGCGATCGAGTTCCTCCCCCACCCTGCGCATGAAGTCCTCGAGGTTCGAGAGGAAAACGCGCGTGTCGGGCAGTGCCTCGTCGGCGAGGCGGACGACCTCGGGGTCGAGTGGGTGCGCGACCGAGACATCGTGTCCATGCATGGCGAGGAAGAGCGGAGTCGAGGCGTCGCCCGCCTCCAGAGCGAGCATGTCACGCACGGCATCAGCCACGCGCTCGCTCAGGACCTTCACCTCAGGAGCTATCAGGCGGAAGTTCGCCGCGCCGCGCGCGCGGCCGTCGGCCACCCGCACAGGGCACTCGCCGCTGCCCGCGATGGTGTGATCCTTGTCGAGCCAGTCCTTCCCGCGCGTGGCCGGGCGATGGACTCTGTAATACCAGTTGTATCTCGCGAGGCGGTGGAAGCGGTGCCCGAGCACCTCGGAGCCGTCGGGCGAGCGCCAGAGGAACTCCGACGGGCACTCGTGGGGACTGATGCCGCGGTAGATCAATGCCGACTCGATTCCGAAGCCCCGCAGGATCTGGGGGATCTGCCCCGGCTGCCCCCAGTTCGCCGGGATGTACCCAACGCGCATCGGCTCGCCGCCGAGATCGCGGGCGGTGCGGCACCCCCAGAGGAGATTGCGGACGATCGCCTCCGCCCCGATGTTCATCGCGTCGGGGAGGGTGAACCAGGGGCCGACGAAGAGGCGCCGCTCACAGAGGAGCCGCGCGATCTGCTCCCGCCGCTCGGGGCGGATCTCCAGGTAGTCCTCGGCCAGGATCGTGTGCCCGTCGAGCGTGAAGGAGGCATACGGGGGATCGCGCTCGAGGATGTCGAGCACGGTGTCCATCATCTCCACCAGGTGCGCGCGCGTCTTCTCGAACGAGTCGCGGAACTCGCGGTCCCAGTGGGTGTTCGCGACGACGTGGATCTCGCGGATCTGATCGGGTCGCATGGCGGTTCTCAGACCGGTTGGTCCTTCGGGCCGTGCCAGAGGATCTCCTTCGCACTGAAGCGCCACCCCGCGGAGGCGACCTGGATCCCGTTGCGCTTCCAGCCCGCGTCGATTTTCGCGAGCGTCTCATCCCACGTCAGGATGCCGCTGAGGGCATCGGGGCGGGTCACGTTGCAGCCGCCCACCGCGTTTGCGATCCGGATGCAGTCCTCCAGCGGCAGTCCGCGCAGATAGGAGGCGAGGAATCCCGCGATCGACGAGTCGCCCGAGCCGGTCGCGCCCGCGACGTTCTCGACGTGGAAGCTCGGCGACCAGACCTCTCGATGGGCGAAACCCGGGCCGGGCTTCGCCTCGCCGATCTCCGCCAGGCTCTCCTCGCTGGCCGTGCGGCAGTAGATGCCGCGGTGGCCGCACTTGATCAGCAGGATCTTCGCGCCCATCTCGAAGCACTCACCGGCCATCCACGAGATGTCCTCCGGGGTGATGAAGTCGAGCATGTCCGCGCCCTTCGCCTCGGCCTTGCGCTTGAGATAGGTGCTCTGGTGGAGCATGAACAGCATCTCCTCGGCGCTGGGCACGAAGAGATCGACGTGCGGCAGGGTCCGCTCCAGCACCGGGCGCCAGTTGAGCCGGCCCGAGGGGCTCTTGGGGTCGGGCAGCGACATGTCGAGCGAGGTGGTGGCGCCGGTCCCCTTCGCCCGGCGGAAGGTCTCGGCGAGCTGCTCCCCGTCGTCGCGGAAGAGGGCCTCCATCAGCGGGGGATAGCCGAGGTGGAAAAGACGCGCGCTCTCGACCACATCGAGCCGGATGTCGTCGGCGCGGAAGGTGTTGTTCGCCCCCGGGCAGTGGAGGAACATCCGATCGATCCCGGGGGGCGCGATGACGATCGTGTAGCTCGTCTGCTCCCCGGGGACGACGATCATCCCCTCCTCCATCCCGATCCCGCGCAGCCGCGAGAGCAGGGCTTCGCCGAAGAAGTCGTCGCCCACCTTGCCCATCAGCTCGGTGCGCATCCCGAGCCGGTTGAGCGCGATGCCCGTGTTCGAGACCGGTCCCCCCGTGGAGGTGGTCACCTCCCCCATGTTCACCAGAGTGCCTGGGATGAGGAGGTCGGCGATCTTGTCGGCCCCCTTGGGGAATGTGGGGATGACGTCGAAGCAGATGTGCCCTGCAATGACGGCGTCGATCTCTCGGGTCATGGGTTTCGCTCCTCGGTGGGTGGCTCAGTGCGGAGGGGAGGCTGCCCCGGCATGCACACGTTTGCAATGGTCAAATTCCGAAAAAGCGGCCCCGGGAGCCGGACTCCCGGGGCAGGATTCGGGGTGGGGCGGGCATGGGAGAGATTGAATCAATCCCCCGCCTCACCGGCGCCCTCGGAGGCGTCGAACGACTGGAGGGCGAGATAGCGCTCACCGAACTTCTGCACCCGCTCGAGCTGGGTCTGGAAGATGTCGAAGTGGCGCTCCTCGGACTCGACGAGTGCCTCGAAGATCTTCTTGGAGCCGGAGTCCGCATTCTTTGCGCACTCCTGCGCCCAGCGGTTGTAGTCCTCCGCGCTCTGCTGCTCCATCTTCATGGCGCACTCGAGCATGCCTGCGACCTCGAGGATCTTCTTCGTCGGGTCGGCGACCTTCATCTCGGCATCGCCGCCGAGGAAGAGAATGCGCTCGGCCAAGTCCTCGGCGTGCGTCATCTCCTCGATGGCGATCCTCTTCATCTGGCTGGAGAGGGGCTTGTAGCCCATGTCGTCCAGGTGGAAGTGAAAATACATGTACTGGTGAACAGCGCTCAGCTCATCGCCCAGCGCTTTGTTCAGAAGCTTGATGCTCTTCTGGTGCATTGTCGCGGTCTCCTTGTGGCCGGGGGGATTCGGAATGTCCGTGGCCACCGATCATCCGCCACGCTGGCCGTCTGTCAAGAGATGGCTCGGGAACCCGGCTCCGGCGAGATGTGGGGCAGAGAGATGATGAACTCGGTGCCCCGCCCCGGCTTCGACTCGACGTGGATCGATCCGCCGTGCTCCGCGACCCCCTTTTGAAGCGCCGCGAGCCCCAGTCCGGTTCCCCGGCTCCCCTTGGTCGAGAAGAAGGGCTCGAAGATCTGCTCCTGGACCTCGGGGGGAATCCCGGGTCCACTGTCGCGGAATCGCAGCACGAGGCGGTGGCTCTCAGCGTCGAACGCCGTGCTCACCCACACACAGCGCTCGACCGAATCACTCATGTCCAGCGCCTCGATGGCGTTGTTCACCAGGTTGAGCACACAGTCGGTGAGGAAGGTGAAATCCAGGAGAGCGGGGGGCAGATTGGGATCGAGGTCCGTGAGGATCCGCACCCCCGCGAGGTTGGCTGCCTCGGCGCAGTCTTCGAGCAGATTGAGGATCGCCTCGTTGACGGCGACCGTTGTGCGGGCGGATTCGCTCTCGCGGGCGAGGGCCAGCATGTTGTGGCTGAGACGGCTCATTCGGCCGGCGGACCGCCGGAGGATGGGCCAGGTCCGCTGGACCGTGGGCTCCTGCGAGTCTCTCAGGACCCTGTCGAGCAGCCGCGTGGCCCCATTCATGTGCGACAGCACGTTCTTGATGTGGTGCGCGAGATGGGCCGCCGTCAACCCGATGGCGGCGAGCTTCTCCGCCCGCCTCTTCTCGGTGACGTCCTCCTGGATGTCGATGAAGTGGGTGATCGCGCCCTCGGCGTCGCGGATGCCGGAGATGATCGCCTGGCTCCAGTAGAGCGAGCCGTCGCGGCGGCGGTTGTGCAGCTCGCCTCGCCATTCGCCTCCCGCGAGGATCGTCGACCACAGATCCTCATACACCTCCATCTGTGTGAACCCCGACTTGAGGATCCGGGGATTCCTCCCGAGGACCTCATGGAGGCGATAGCCTGTGATCGCCGTGAAGCTGGGGTTGACGTACTCGATCGCGCCCTCCGTGTCGGTGATGGTGATGGCCGCCGGGCTCTGCTCGATCGCCCTCCAGAGCATGGTCTGGGTCTGCTGGCCCTGAACGCGGTCCAGGGCCGCGGCGCAGTGATCGGCGAACGCCTCGAGCAGGCGCAGATCCCGCTCGGTGTACTGGTCGGGGCTGTAGCTCTGGACGGAGAGCAGACCGATCTGATGCCCCTCCCAGTGGATCGGGGCGAACAGGAGTGAGCATGAGCGGCGGCCTCTGTCGCCGAAAGTGATCATCGACTCGTCGAATTCGCCGGGGCCGCGGTTGATCAGGGTGGGCTGGGCATGGAGCGTGCCCCGCTCCAGCTCCGCCAGCTCGCACTCGCGTGGCACTGCCCCGTCCTCGAAGGTGTCCTCCCCGTAGACGGGATGCAGCAGGTTGCCGACAGGCTCGCAGCGGAGAAGGAACATGGCGCTGTGATCGAAGAGGCCTCTCGACTCCTCCGCGATGACTCTCCCCAGCTCGTGGGGGCTCAGGGGCCCTGTGAGTCGGCGGGCGAGACGCAGCAGGACCTCACGCTCCTCCTTGGCGCTCCTGCGCTCGGTGATGTCCTCGAGCACCCCATCGATCCACTCGATCTCCCCATCGGGACCCAGGTGCGCCCGGGCCGTGCACGAGGCCCAGAACGATGAGCCGTCCCGGCGGCGCAGGTGGAGCTCGCGGTCGCGGACCACCCCGAACTCCTGAATCGCTGCGATGAGCTCGTCCCGTGCGCCGGGCTCACAGTGGAGATCCAGCACGGTCGTCTCCAGCAGCTCCGAGACCGAGGCGAAGCCGAACATCTCCGCCATCGCGGGGTTGGCGTGCAGAAAGCGACCCTCGCCATCGGCGGCGGTGCGATAGACACCGACGGTCAGATTGTCGATCAGCGAATCGATCAGATCGCTGGATCCCTGTGGATTCAACCGCTGATTCCCCCCAAACGGCGCCCGGGGATACGCCGTGGCGTCAGACCCACCGTTCACACAGATGCGTGACGACCTGATTCCAGGAAGTCGGATCTGCAATTCCTTGTCAAGCGCGATGAGATCGGGCAAGCCGGATGCCCACTGCGTTGAGACTCATCCACACCCTGTGTCTCTCGCCGAGGAGTGAAGAGCATGACCGAGAAGAGCAGGCCCGTCACCGAGGCACACTTTCGCTATGTTCAGGAGCACACGCAGCCCGAGGGCCCTCTCCTGCGGGACCTGAGGCGGGAGGCGGCCGAGGCGGGCATCCCCACGATCGCCATCGCCCCGGAGCAGGGCAGCCTGATGCAGATCCTCCTGCGGCTCGTGGGCGCGCGAGAGGTCGTTGAGGTGGGCACCCTCTACGGCCTGGCGTCGATCTGGATGGCGCGAGGCCTCCCCCAGGGAGGGCGGGTGCGGACGATCGAGATCGATGACGCACACGCCGACTTCGCCGAGCGCTGGATCGCCCGGAGCGACGTGGCGGACCGCATCGAGATCGTGCGAGGCGCGGGGCGCGACATTCTTCCCACTCTGGAGGACGACTCCGTCGACGCGGTGTTTCTCGACGCGGACAGGGAGAGCTACGGCATCTATCTCCCGGAGTGCCTGCGGATCATCCGGCCCGGGGGTCTGCTCATGGTCGACAACGCCTTTGCCGGTGGCCGGGTTCTCGACGCGGAGTGCGATCACCCCAGCGGACAGGCCATGCGCACGTTCAACGACATGGTGGCGCGGGAGCCTCGGCTGCGCGGGGTCATCGTCCCGATCGGCGACGGGCTGTGGGTGATCACGGTGCTGGGGTGAACGGGATGGCTCTCTTTTGGAGCGCCGGCGCCCTCGCCGGCATCTTTCGAGAGGCTCGCCGCGGATCCACCCCTCTCTCATCGTGCCGGAATTCCCATTCCGTCACCCCACATTGGCCACGAAGGAACACGAATTCCCACGAAACCCTTCTTCCGGATCGCCGCCGCTCTGGAGTGCGCGAGCTTGCTCGCGCTCTGTCTCGCGGCTGCTCGCTGCCGCGCTCTGATGTGGAGTCCTGCGGCTTGCCGCAGATCCCGCCCCCATCGTGCCGGAATTCCCATTCCGGCACCCCACATTGGCCACGAATGAACGCGAATTCCCACGAAACCCTGCTCCCGGACCGCCGCCGCTCTGGAGAGCGCGAGCAAGCTCGCGCACTCCAGATCAGAACCACGTCAGTCCCGATGCAGCCGGGGATCGAAGGCGTCGCGCAGCGCGTCGCCGAGGTAGTTGAAGGCGAGCATGGTGAGGGAGATGGCGACGGAGGCGGCGATGAGCAGCGTGGGATTGCGGCCCATCGACTGCAGCCCGTCGTTGGCCAGCGTGCCCCACGAGGCCATGGGGGCGGGGACGCCGAGCCCGAGATAGCTGAGATATGCCTCGGTGAAGATCGCCTGGGGGATGTTGAGCGTGAGGGTGACGATGACCGGCCCGAGGGTGTTGGGGATCAGGTGCCAGAAGATGATGCGGACCGGACCCGCGCCCAGCGCGCGCGCTGCGAGGATGTACTCGGTCTGGCGGAGCTGGAGCACCTGGCCGCGGACGATGCGCGCCATGGTGAGCCAGTAGAAGAAGGCGAGGGCGAGAAAGATGCTCTTGAGCCCGGGACCGATGATCACCATCAGCAGAATGACGAACAGCATCAGCGGGATGGAGTACAGGATGTCGACGAATCGCATCATCGCCTTGTCGACCCAACCCCCGACGAAACCGCTGACGGCGCCGTAGACGATCCCGATCAGGACCGAGATGGCCGAGGCGATGAAGCCGACCAGGAGCGAGATCCGGCCGCCGAGCATCACCCGCGCCAGGATGTCGCGGCGGTTGCCGTCCGTCCCCAGCCAGTGGTGCGCGCTCGGCGCCTCGAAGGTCGCCGCCGCGTCGTCCTCCTCGTCGTAGTCCCACGGCGTGAACATCGGCCCCGCGAAGGAGAACAGGATGATCACGATCACCGTGATGAGCGCGGCGACGTTGAAGACGTTGGACATCAGCCGCCGCCAGGCGATTTTCATCGGCGACCGCGGGGGCGACGACAGCGGCGCGTCGAGCTCGGCGTGAGCGGCGGGCGGGCGGACTTCGCTCACGGCCTCACACCTCGATCCTCGGATCGATGATGCCGTAGAGGACATCGACGATCATGTTCATCGCGATCAGGAAGGCGCTGTAGAAGATCGTGACCCCGAGCACCAGCGTGTAGTCGCGGGCGGTGATGGACCGCACGAAGAACTCACCGAGGCCGGGGAAAGAGAAGATCGTCTCGATCACGAACGAGCCGGTGAATGTCGCGGCGACAAGCGGCCCGAGGTAGGTCAGCACGGGGAGGATGGCGTTGCGCAGGGCGTGCTTGAACATGATCACGGGCGTGGTGAGTCCCTTCGCGCGCGCGGTGCGGATGTAGTCCTGCTCCAGCACGTCGAGGAGGCTCGAGCGCAGGAGGCGGGTGATGTAGGCCAGCGAGAACCCCGTCAGCGCCAGCGCGGGGAGCACAAGATAGCGCAGCTCGTCGAGCACGTGGCCGGTCTGAGAGATGCCGAACGCAGGGAACCAGCGCAGGTGATAGACGAAGACGAGCATGAGAATGGCGGCGAGCACGAAGTTGGGGATGCTGACGCCGGCGATGGCCGCGCCCAGGCTCACCTTGTCGGGCCACTGCCCCCGATAGTACGCGGAGATCATCCCCGCGGGGACACCGATCAGGAGGGCGAAGATCACCGAGAGGAAGCCAAGGCGGGCCGAGCGCGGGAATTTCGTGGCGATGATCTCGGAGACCTCGATGCCCTCGTACGCCATGGAGACGCCGAGGTCGAACCGGGCGAGGTTGCCCATGTAGCGGAGGTACTGGACGTGCAGCGGGTCATCGAGCCCGAGCCTCGCCTCGAGCTGGGCCCGGACATGCTCCTGGAGGATGCGCTCGGAGCTCTCGACGAAGGGGCCACCGGGGACGAAGCGGAGCATGAAGAAGACGATCGTGGCGACGCAGTAGAGGACGATGACGAGGGTGACGAAGCGCTTGAGGAGGAACCAGGCCACCACCGTCAGGCGACCGGTGAACCCGACCCGGGGGTGCATGCCGGCTGTCACCGGTTCGCTCACAGCCCCGCCTCCGCGAGCGTCTCGAGATTCCAGTGGGCGTCGTGGAAGAGCATCACCCCCATGGGGGTGATGTTGAGCCCCTCGATGGCGGGGTTCTGCAGGAAGGTGTTCGAATAGTAGTAGACCGGGATCGCGGCGCCGTCCTCGAGCAGCGACTGCTCCGCCTCGTGGCAGAGGCGGAAGTACTCGTCGCGGTCACGCGTGTGCCACGCCCGCTCGATCAGCCGGTCGAACTCGGGATTGGAGTAGCCGTTGCGGTTGTTGCTGTTGTTGGTCATCCAGATGTCGAGGAAGGTCATGGGGTCGACGTAGTCGCCGAGCCAGCCGCCACGCCCGAAGTCGAAGTTCCCCTCGCGGCGGTTGTCGAGGTAGACCTGCCACTCCATGTTCTCCAGGTTCACATCGATGTTGAGCTCGCGCCTCCAGGCCGCCTGCATCATCTCGGCCACCCGCGCGTGGTCCACGCTGGTGTTGAAGATGTAGGACACCTCGGGGAAGCCCTCGCCGTTGGGGTAGCCCGCCTCGGCGAGGAGGCGCCGGGCCTCGTCGGGCTGATAGTTGGGGACCAGGTCCCCCGAGTTCGCCGCGAAGTCCGAGACATGGTCGGCATCGGGGATGCCCGGCGGCACGAAGGTCACCGCCCCGCGGCGTGTCCCCTCGGTCACCTCGAGTCCGATCCGCGCGCGGTCGAGCGCCAGGGCGAAGGCGCGTCGCACCCGCCGGTCCTGGAAGGCGCGTCGCTCGGGCCGATGGTTGAAGCTGACGTAGTAGATCCCGATCCAGGGGAGGTTCTGGAGGTGCTCGGGGATGTGCGCTCTGATGTCGGGCAGCGTGGGGTACGGCACGCCGTAGGTGATGTCGATGGAGTTGGTCAGGTAGGCGATGTACTCCGACTGCGCGTCGGCGATCATGTACCAGACGAGGTTCTCGATCGCGGTGGTCTCGCGGTCGCGGTGCACCGGGTTGAGATCCATCCGGATCATGTAGTCGCGCTCGTAGTCGGTCATCCGGTAGACGCCGTTGCCGATGTACGTCTCCGGCGAGAGCTCCCAGGTGCGGCCGTGCGCCTCGATGATGTCCTGCCGCACCGGCATGTACGTCATGAACGCCATCAGCTGGAGGAAGAAGGGGACGGGGTGCGTGAGGCGCACGCGCAGGTGGTGGTCGGTGATCGCCTCGATGCCGAGCTCCGGGCGCGGCTCACCCGAGTCGGGGTCCCAATTGTAGAACTCCTCCGCGTTCTCGATGCAGGTCATGATCGAGTAGTAGTAGGCGCCCGTCTCGGGCGTGAGCACGCGTGTCCAGGAGTAGACGAAGTCGTGCGCCGTGACAGGCAGGCCATCGGACCAGAGCGAGTCCTCACGGAGATAGAAATCGCACTGGAGGCCGTCCTCGCTGACGTCCCAGCGCTCGGCGACGCCGGGCTCGACGGTGACGTTGGGGCCGAGATTGGTGAGCCCCTCGAAGACATGCTGGATGACGGAGCCCGAGATCAGCTCCGTGGTCAGCGCCGGGTCGATGCTGCGCGGCTGCTCCTCGATGTTGTAGACGATGGTGTGCGTGTCGGCGGCGGGAGCGAGGCTGCGATCGAGTTCGCCGCAGGCGAGAAGCGCGGGCAGGAGTGCGGCGGCGAGGGCGATGGCGCGGTGATTCAAAATCCCGATTCAGCCCCTCATCCCTTTCGCCACCAGCCGAGCCACGCCACGGGGTCATGCACCAGTGTGTCGGCGACTGTGTTCACCGCGACCCCGGCTCCGGTGAAGATCACGTGGGGCACCACAAACGTCCAGTTCGCGACTCTCCACTGCCACTGGCTGTGATCGTACGAGTATCCGCCGCCCAGCAGCTCGGTGTATGTGATCTCCCCCAGCGCCCAGGTCGCACAGCTGGGCAGCATCACGATCTGCTCGGCGAGCACCCAAGGGACATCCCACCAGCCCGCGCCGTGCGCATCGTGGTAGTCGATCATCGGCAGGTCGCCCGAGGGCCACGGCCAGGCGACCGCGTCGAGCGGCAGCGTCGGATGCCACCAGGGATCATCGCGCTCGATCTCGACGGTGCGGCAAGCGAGCAGCGCCGCCGCCAGCGTGAGGGGGATCAGGAGAAGGGCCAATCGTTTCACAGGACTGCTCCCAGGGGTGATGTCCGCGACCGGCGGAACGGGGGCATCAGACACTGACGGGACCGCTTTGGCAAGGGCCTTGAACCGTGTTGCGCACCGGCTGCCCACTCTGCCAGTCTGCCGCTGAGAGGCCGGGCTGTCCGGCGAGGCCTGTGAGAAACAGCCAGCCATGTTGACGCTCATCATCATCATTGTCTCCGCCACGCTGATCACGAGCTTTCTCTGCTCCCTCTTCGAGGCGGCACTCTACTCCATCCCGCCCAGCCGCGTCGAGGCGCTGCGCAGCCGCGGCCACCCGGCGGGGAGGCGGCTCGCGGCGCTGCGCGCCGACATCGATCGCCCGATCGCGGCCATCCTGATTCTCAACACCATCGCCAACAGCGCGGGCGCCGTTCTGGCGGGGGCGCTCGTCGGCCAGCATTTCGGCTCGCAGTTTCTCGGCATTTTCACCGCCGCGCTGACGTTCGCGATCCTCTTCCTCTCCGAGATCATCCCCAAGACACTCGGGGCCGCCTACGCCCCCGCCATCGCCCCCCGGATCGCCATGCCCCTGAGCGTGCTTGTCACGGTGCTCTCGCCGCTGGTCTGGCTCTGCCGCGGGGTGACACGGATCCTCCGCCGGGGCCATGGGCCCCACGTCGCCTCCGAGGAGGACATCCTCGCCATGGCGATGCACGGCGCCAAGCACGGCGAGCTCCTGCCCGAGGAGGCCCGCTGGGTCGGCAACGCCATGCGGCTCAACGACCGCACGGCCCGTGACCTGATGACCCCCCGCACGGTCGTCTACAGCCTGCCCGCCGACCTGCCGCTGGCGATGATCGAGGCCCACTCCGCCCACTGGACGCACAGCCGCCTGCCGCTCGTCCGGGACGACCAGCCTGACCAGGTGGAGGGAATCGTCTTCCGCCGCGACGTCTTCGATCGGCTCGCCTCCGACCAGACCGAGGGGACGCTGCGCGACCTGATGGGCCCGGCTCTCTTCGTGCCCGAGACGATGCCGGCCAATCTCCTGCTCCAGACCTTCATCCGCGCGCGCCAGCACCTCGCCGTCGTGGTCGACGAGTTCGGGGGGATGGAGGGCGTCGTCACGCTGGAGGACGTCCTCGAGGAGCTCCTCGGCGAGGAGATCGTCGACGAGCACGACGTGCACGTCGACATGCAGGAGCACGCGCGCCGAGAGGCGAGGCGCCGCCGCGGACGCCAGCCACCCACCGGGGGCTGATCTGCCCCTCTGGAAAGCGGACAAAGCCCTTGCCTCACCGGGTGCGGTGCGCGATTCTCGCGTTTCAACCGACCTGACGGGAGAGGTGACCATGCGCTCCGATCTGATCAAGAAGGGCATCGAGAGAGCCCCCCACCGCTCACTGCTGCGCGCAACGGGTGTGCAGGAGGAGGACTGGGACAAGCCGTTCATCGCCATCTGCAACTCGCACATCGACATCGTCCCCGGCCATGTCCACCTCAACGTCGTCGGCGACTACGTGAAGCAGTGCGTGCGCGAGGCGGGCGGTGTGCCGTTCATCTTCCACACGATCGGCGTCGACGACGGGGTCGCTATGGGGCACCTGGGCATGAAGTACTCGCTGCCCAGCCGCGAGCTGATCGCCGACAGCGTCGAGACGATGCTCGAGGCCCACCGCTTCGACGGCATGATCTGCATCCCCAACTGCGACAAGATCGTCCCGGGCATGCTCATGGCCGCGATGCGCGTGAACATCCCCACCATCTTCGTCTCGGGTGGACCGATGGAGGCGGGGAAGACCTCCGACGGAAAAACGGTCGATCTGATCACCGCGTTCCAGGGGGTGGCGGGCGTCGCCGCGGGCACGATGACCGAGGCCGAGCTGGAGGACATTGAGAAGAACGCGTGCCCGACGTGCGGCTCATGCTCGGGGATGTTCACCGCCAACTCGATGAACTGCCTCTGCGAGGCGCTGGGCATGGGGCTGCCGGGCAACGGGACGCTCCTCGCCACCGCGGAGGATCGCCGTCTCCTGTTCCGCCGAGTCGCGTTCCAGATCATGGATCTGGTCGCGCGGGACGTGAAGCCCCGCGACATCGCCACGCTCGAGGCCTTCGACAACGCGATGATCCTCGACATGGCGATGGGGGGCTCGACCAACACCCTGCTCCACCTGCTCGCCGTCGCCCGCGAGGCGGGGATCGCCTACGACATGGCGCGGGTCAACGACCTCTCGCGG
>JAFGKF010000032.1 GCA_016928695.1 Candidatus Sumerlaeota bacterium
CAGGTGCGCCAGGGCGTCCTCATATTCCCCCGCGAGCAGGTCCAGGATCCCCAGGCGTGTGTGGGCGTAACCTGCGAGCTGGTCGATCTCGGGCACCTGCGCCAGGAGCCCCTCGCACTCGGTGCGCACCGACGCGTCGTCACCCTCGACGCGTAGCGCCTCGATCCGGTCGAAGGGCTCGCGCCCGCTCAGCTGCTCGGGCACGAGGAAGCGCTCGGTGGTGACCTCCCGTTCGAAAAGCGGGGTCAGGGGGGTGATGTTCTGCTCCAGGGGCAGCCCCGAGTCCCAAGTGAAATAGCGCTCATAGGCGTCGGGGACGATCCCGCTGTCGCGCAGATCGCGCTTGAGGACGAAGGCGTCGAGGTGGAACTCGTAGCGCCCGATCAGAACGTGCTTCCAGGTCTCGGTGTCCAGGATCCACACCGGATCGTAACCCCGAGTCTCGAACTCGCGCACGAGCGCATGGGCCTCGGACAGGGTCTCGCAGGCGGCGATCTGGACGGCGAAGAAGCCGTGGGAGGGGGCGACGGTGTCTTCGATGGACTGGGCGGCCAGGGGCAGGGGTGCCAGGAACAGGATCGATGCCAGAGTCGGACGAATGCCAGTCATCGGTGTGTCTCCTCGCAGAAACCAGACCCTCAACACCTGATATGAGTTTGCTCCACAATGCCTGAAAAGTCAAGATGCATTTTGACCATCTCTGGGCTGATCTCTGACCCAGGCCTTGACTCATGCCCCCGATCGCCTTCATCCTGTGCCACTCTGTGCATCATGCACCGCCCGGAAGGAGAGAAGCCCCGTCTTCTGAGTCACCCATGAGCCGACAATCCGCCTTGATCCCCCGGGGGCCCTTGGCCCTCGCGTTCGTGTTTGGGGCACTGGCCCTCTGCTGCATAAAACCCACCCCCTTCGAGGAGGACACCTTGCTCCGACCCGCCATCATCACCGCCGAGCAGTGGGGCTCCACCCCACAGCCCATCCCCGAGGAGCGCCGCCACGAGCCGCGCGACATCGTCGTCCACCACGCGGGCGTCGAATGGCAGGCGGGCCGCGATCCCGCCGACTTCATCCGCAACATGCAGGCGTGGGGCCAGCGCGACAAGGGATGGCCCGATCTGCCCTACCACTTCATGATCGCCCCCAACGGCCAGATCTACGAGGCCCGACCGGTGGAGTACGAGGGCGAGACGAACACCGACTACGACCTCGAGGGACACATCCTCGTGGAGCTGATGGGCAACTTCGAGACGCAGAGGCCCTCGCCCAACCAGATCGTCTCACTCGTCCAGATGCTCGCCTGGCTTTGCCAGGAGCACGGCTGCGATCCCAACGAGATCTGCGGTCACTGCGACGTCGCCCCCGGCCAGACCGTCTGCCCGGGCCGCGATCTCCACCGGTACATCGCCGACGGTCAGCTCGCCCAGTGGGTGAGCGCCAAGCTCCGCGGCGAGACGCCCACGATCGTCATCGGCGCCCCGCTGCCCGACGGCCCGACCGAGACCATCCCTCTCGACTGACCTCGCCGGATCCTCAACGGGGGAAGATGTGATGACGCGCCTCCAGCGTCACCTGATCGAGCTTGCCACGCGCGACAGAGCCGTCGCGCAGTGGGTCGAGCATGTCCAGGGCGCGAGGGGGACGCCCGAGCCGATCGCGCTGCGCAGCCTCGAGGGCTCAGCGGTCGCGCTCGCGCTGATCGCCGTCGCGGAGATCACGCGCCGCTCCATCGTCATCGTCGCCCCCTCCAACGAGGCGGCCGAGGAGATGCACGACGACCTCCAGCACTTCGGCTGGCCGCGGCTCGGAGTCTTCCCCGCCTGGGAGATCCTGCCTTACGAGCGCGAGGAGCCCGTCCTCGAGATCACCGCCAAGCGCCTCGACGCCTACGCGATGTGGCTGACGGACCAAGCAGTTGATCGAGATGGTCTGGGAGTTCCGACTCCCGGACCCTCCCGCTCCATCGTCGTCGTCACCGCCGATGCGCTGATGCAGCGCGTGCCGCCGCCCGATCGCCTCTCCTCGCGCCGCCTCGTGATCCGCTGGGGTGAGCCGCTCGATCCCGAGCGCCTGGCACGCGACCTGGTCGAGTCTGGCTACACGCGCCTGCCGCTGGTCGAGAGCCGAGGTGAGTTCTCGGTCCGCGGCAACATCATCGACATCTTCCCGCCGACGTCGCCGCTGCCGATCCGGCTGGACCTGTGGGGGGAGGAGATCGAGTCGATCCGGTTCTTCGACCCCGTGACCCAGCGCTCGCGCTCCGATCAGCCCGAGGCCGAGCAGATCGTCCTCGAGCCCGCGCACGAGACGACGCTGATGCATGGCGGCGGACTCGTCCCGCTCAGCGACTGGTTTCCCAGCGACGCGCTCATCCACTTTCACCGTGCCGACCGCATGGGCGAGCACGCCCAGCAGTTCGCGGAGCTGATCGAGCGCCAGTTCAACGACGCGATGCGCCGCGCGCTCAGGGAGGAGTGGGATCCCGAGGACCGCCCCCCCGCACCCGACGAGCTCTATCTGACCCGCTGGCGACAGGTCGTCGACCGCCTGGGTGATCACCCGATTTCGATCCACACCACGCTCCCCACGCCCTGGTGCGTGCCGCCGAGAGACATCACCTTCACCACCACCGCCTTCGAGTCGATCAAACCCGACCTCGACACCTACATCGAGTCGATCCGCACTCGCCGCCGGGAGGGTGCGCTGGTGGTCATCGCCTGCGACAACAACGGCCAGGTGATGCGCCTCGTCGAGCTCCTGCGAGCCGCCGACCTCGACACC
>JAFGKF010000033.1 GCA_016928695.1 Candidatus Sumerlaeota bacterium
GCGACGGTCGCGACCGTCGCTGCGATTCCCTTTCCTGTCGCCATGAGCTTCCCTCCGGCTGCCAGCAGTGTGGGGAGGGATTTGAAGAGCCCGATGAGACCGAGCGAAGCTGCCGCCCCGGCTTTGGCGGTCTCCACGGTCGAGGCCAGCGGCCCCACCGTGGCCGAGGCCGCGAGCGAGGCCTTCGCCACACCCGACATCGCGCCGACGGCCAGGACCAGCGCCATCGAGCGCGCCACCGCAGGGGCGGGGGGGCGGAGCGACGGCGCCACGTCGCGCAGGGCCGGCTCGAGCGCTCCCCGCAGCGTGGCCATCGCCCGCCGCATGAGGCGGCTCACGGTGCTCTGATTCACGCCGAGGCGCTCGGCGATCTCCCGCTGCGAGAGATCATCACTGAGATGCAGCAGCATCACCTCGCGCTGCTCGGCGGGCAGCGCGAGAATCGCCCCATGCAGAGCGCGGTGCTCCTCCTGGATCGCCATGGTCTCGCGCACCCCCTGGGCCTGAGAGTCGGGGACCCCGTGGGTCAGGGTGTCCAGTGGCACCAGGGGCAGAAGGCGCGAGGCCCGCAGGCCACGCCGCTGCCAATCGATCGCCAGGTTGCGTGCGATGCGGACGGTCCATGCAGCGAAATGACCTGTGGGGCCGAGCTGATCGAGGTGGAGCTGCGCCCGGAGGAAAACCTCCTGGGCGAGATCCTGGGCCAAATCGACATCGCGCAGCCGCGCCAAGGCGACGGCGTACACGGCACCGAAGTGCCGCTCCACCAGCGTGCCGAGGGCCTGGAGGTCCCCGGCCACCGCGGCGCGGACCAGATCGCTGTCGCTCACCTGCCGATCGAGGGGTGCCATCGGGTGATTCATCCACTCCCGGGAGGGCGTTCAGGCCCTCCTCTGCCATCAGTGACGTGCCGGGACGAGGGAATGATGCAGAGTGAGGAGAAAAAATCGAACCCGGAGTGGCGCCCGCCGGAGAGGCGCACTCAGCCCGGCCCGTATCGGAAGATGTCGCCCTGGCTCACCGTGCCGTTGGTCGGATCATAGGCAATCCAATAGTCCTGGGGCAGGTTGACATCGAGATTGAGCACGTGGTCGGGCCCCTGCGACGTCGTGAACCAGCGCACGCTGGAGTTGACCACCTGCCGCACACCAAAGCCGTCATGTCGGTCAAAGAAGGTCCAGCCCGTGGGTGCGTCCACGTCGGAGAGCAGATCGTAGAGCCGATACTCGAGCGGCTGCGCCGTGTTGCTCTCGGTCACCCGGTCCCCGAAGGGGTCGAGGGGCGGCGAGGTGATGTACGCGGTCGGGGTCGTCAACTGACGGTAGCGATACTCCAGCGTCAGATCCGCCGCGCGGGCGACGAAGTACCGGTTCCAATCGACGCGGTAGAGCTCGACCGCGGTGGCGATGGTCCGCATGTCAGCCCGGGCGCGGCTCACCTTGGCGCGCGCCTGCGCCTCCAGGAAATTGGGCAGCGCGATCGCCGCCAGGATCGCGATGATCGCCACGACGATCAGCAGCTCGATCAGGGTGAAGGCCCTCGGGCACCGGGGATCACTGAGCCTCATCGAGCACTCCCCCGGGCCAGACGGAGCTGCAGCGCCTGGGCCAGACGCCTGACCACATCCATCGCGGCGTGCTTGCTGTTCAGCCAGTCGACGCAGTGCTCGTTCACCACCACGTACCAATCGCCCTCGCGGTGCTCGGCAAAGATCTCATGCTCACCGATCCGGGTGAGCCCATGGCGCCGGGAGCCACTCCGCCCCGAGCCGGCCACACTGTCCAATCTCTTCAAATTCTCACCTCCATCGTCTTCCTCTGTGAAACACGTGGTCCCGGCCCATCGCCTGATGCAGGGAATCATCGTTTTTCTGCCCCCTCAGGTCCCCTGGGCATAGAGGCTCTGCGTGGCGCCCCCGAAGCGGACGATGTCACCCTCGCTCACCGCGCCATTGGTCGGGTCGTAGATGATCGGAAGGGCCCCGATTGTTGTGTTCCATGTCGGGGGATACTCGAGATGCTCGCCCTCGCTCGGTTTCATGTCCGGCCCCCAGCAGACCAGGCTCCAGGCGTTGCGCGGTGGATACCCCGTGATCCCGATCCAGTTGTTCGGGCTCGGCATGTAACAGAAGTACTGATAGAGCCCCTCAGGGTTGTTGCCCATGAAGTTGTCCGCCCCCAGGGGGTCGCGCCGCGGGATCGAGGTGAGGTAGGCGGTGGGGGTCGTGACCGATGACCCCGGCATCTCGAGTGTCGCGATCAGGTACGCCCAGTGCTGGATGGGGGGATAGCGATTGAAGTCCACCGCGTAGGCCTCCAGCGCCACAGCGACCGTGCGAAAGTCGCTTCTCACCCGGGTGATCTTCGCCCGCATCTGGGCCTCGATGAAGTTGGGCAGTGCGATCGCCGCCAGGATCGCGATGATCGCCACCACGACCAGCAGCTCGATCAGGGTGAAGGCCCTCGCGCCATCTGTCAGGGAACCAGTCATCACCGAGTGTTTTCTCCAAGTCCCCTTCATGATGGGAATGGGACAAACCGGTCAAAATGGCGGGAAAGGGATAAACCGGTCAAATCCATTGTTGGAGCCATACGTGATGTCTCCATCGCTGACTGTGCCATTGGTCGGATCGTACGGGACGCCGGAGTCGGGGCCATCGGTGTCGGGGCCACGGCAGTGGAGTCGGTAGGGGCCATAGGCCTGATAGGCGAATACAAAAGGGGGGTGAGGGTATCCGAACCGCTCGATGGCGTAGGGCCAGTTGACATAGAGATACTCCCTCACCTCAGGGGGATCGCCCCCCATGAAGGAGGCGAACGGATCGCGTGGCATCGTGGTCAAATAGGCCACTGGCGTGGTGATGGGATTCCGCCCATCCCAGTTGGGGTCCGGCACAGGCCAGCTCGGCACAGTGCCGCCGATGTGGAAATCATGGTCGGGACGGGCAACGTCCGAGTAGTGGTAAAGGGGATAGCTGTTCCAGTCGACGCGGTAGGTCTCGATGGCGGTGACCACCGTGCGGATGTCGGCCCGTGCGCGAGAGACCTTGGCGCGGGTCTGCGCCTCGATGAAGTTGGGCAGGGCAATCGCCGCCAGGATGGCGATGATCGCCACGACCACCAGCAGCTCGATCAGGGTGAAGGCTCTGTGTCTCACGGTGTCATGTCTCCCTCGCAGCTCTTCACTCTCAGATAACGCCTGGGGACCCGAGCGCATGCAAACGTTTTCTGAAATCGGCCATCGCGTGTGTGATCCATTGAAATTGTATGGCTTACATCGTCGCCATGCCGCTGTGCAGCAGGGAATGACTCAGGGCCCCAGGCGAAGGATGTTGCCGCGGCTCACCGTGCCATTGGTGGCATCATAGCGAGGATACTGCCAGGGCTCGGGATCGCGATCGGGACCGCTGCTCTGCAGCACCCACAGACAGTGACGATTCTCGGGATTGTCCCCTTGGAAAAACGTGTTGTTGGGCCAGACGACGTCGTTGAGCGCCGCGTAGTGATAGGTCACCGGCGGGATCTTGTTCATGGGATCCCCGAGCTCGGCGAAGATGTCTGCGGGCAGCGAGGTGATGAAGGCCACGGGAGTCGTCAGCGGCCGCATCTTGACGCTGTTGTTCAGGCCGAACCCGCCGTCCCATCCGTCACCGAGATAGTTCTCGGCGGGGTACTGGTTGTGGTCGATGCGATAGGCCTCGAGCGCCGTCGCGATCGATCTCATGTCGGCCATCGCCCGGCTCACCTTCGCCCGCGTCTGGGCCTCGATGAAGTTGGGCAGGGCAATCCCCGCCAGGATTGCGATGATCGCCACCACGATCAGCAGCTCGATCAGGGTGAAGGCTCTCGCACCATCTGTCCGGAAACTCGTCATCATCGTGTGTTTTCTCCCAATCATCCTCATCACGAGAACGGGACATAGGGGAACTGGGCGAGACGGTCGAAGCCACAGTTGGGACCATAGGTGATATCCCCCTGACTCAGAGTCCCGTTGGTGGGATCATAGGGGAGACCGGAGTCGGGGGCATCGAGATCGGGGCCGCGGCTGTGCAGCCTGTAGGGCCCGTACACCTGCTCGGCGAAGACGAAGACGTTCCGATAGGTGGGATTGGTGGTCTGCCGCACGGCGTAATCCCAGCTGACGTAGAGGTATTCCCGCACCTCCCGTGGCACACCGCCGCGATAGGGGGTGAAGGGATCCAGGGGAAAGACGGTCAGGTAGGCCACCGGCGTGGTGATGGGAATGCGACCATCCCAGTCGGGATCGGGCTCTCCCCAGTCCGGCACCCGGCCACCGATGTGAAACTCAATCCCGGGATTCGGGGTCATGAAGTCGGTGTAATGGTAGGTGGGGTAGCTGTTCCAATCGACCCGGTAAGTCTCGACCGCGGTGACGATCGCATGGATGTCGGAGCGGGCGCGGGAGACCTTGGCCCGCGTCTGAGCCTCGAGGAAGTTGGGCAGCGCGATCGCCGCCAGAATCGCGATGATCGCCACCACGACCAGCAGCTCGATCAGAGTGAAGGCGTGCTTTCGCCCCGTCATCGGCTCTCCTTCTCGGGCACCGTCTCCTCTGAGACGCATCGACTCCCCCAACCGTTGACAGGTTGGGCCTCTCACATCATATGACGCTCAAAGGGGGCGTCACATGCACTGACAGGCGCAGTTTATCTCCCCTGATTGCTCGGGGAACCACCCAGCACCATGCCGTTCGTGGGACTCTCCCCGGCCGGGACGAAGCGGACCTCGAAGAGCCAGGGCCAGAGCTTGCCCGTGATCAGAAAGTGGCCCGACTCGGGCAAATACGCGATGCCGTTGAGAACGTTGGCGCTCGCCGCCTCCTCGGGCGTCAGCAGCCCCGACGCGTCGATCACCGCCACCACCACCCCGGTGTCGGGGTCGATCTTCAGAATGAGGTCCTCCGTCCAGACATTGGCGTAGACGAACCCGTCGACGAACTCCAACTCGTTGACGTCATCCACCGGGGTGCCGTTCGCCGTCACCACCACGCTCGAGATCAGGTCGAAGGTCTCCGGATCGCGGAAGATGAGCTCGGTGCCGCCGTTGGTCATGATGAGATGAGAGCCATCGTGGGTCAGGCCCCAGCCCTCGCCCACGTAGCCATGGGTGTCGACGAGATCGAAGGTGGCGGCGTCGTAGACGAGCGCGACGCTGCTGCGAAACGTCAGCTGGATCAGCTCGTCGCCGAACTGCGTCAGCCCCTCGCCGAAGATCGCATCATCGAGCGCCAGCGAGCGGATCACCTCGCCCGACGCGAGCTCGACCTCACGCAGAGTGGAGAATCCCATCAGCCCAGTGCTCTCGTAGAGCGTCGAGCCGTTCCACACCAGCCCCTGCGTGAAGGCGCCGGGGTCATGCGGATAGCGCTCGATCACCTCGACCCGCAGCGCCTCGGGCGCCACAGGCCCACCGCAGGCGGTGAGCGCCACAGGGAGGATCAGGGCGAGGGAGAAGAGGTCGCGGAGAGTCATCCGGACCAGTGTCCCCGAGGCGGGGCGCGGGGGTCAAGAGCAGGGTGAGATCCGTGTCACTGAATCACCGCCGCCCCGGGGGTGGACTGGTCCACGGCCTGGGGCGCGGGATCTTCGAGAAGTGCGAAGCGCACGACTTCGCCCGCCTGTGTGTGAGTGGCGATCACAAGCAGATCCCCGGTCAGGGGCTCGCCGAGGACCAGCTCGGCCACATTGGCCTGGCCCGGGAATTCACGTATGGTGTGAGACACCGTGCGGGAGAAGGGCATGGTCGCCCCCGCCTGATTGCGATCCATCGTGGGCGCCATCTGGGTCACCTCGTCGATGGAGACCTGCTGGATGAGGAAATCGCGCCCCTGCGCGCCCTCCGGAATTCGCACCACGAGACGCGCGGTGCGCGGCACCCTCGTCGTCGTCAGAGTGGTGAACAGAGTGAGGGGATCCGCCCCCCCCTGGAACTGGGTCATGATCTGACCCAGGCGCGCGTTGTCGATCGGCACCAGCTCGGTCATGCTTCCGTCTTCACCCAAGGCGAAAATCCCGGAGCGGTCGGGGATGGGAAGATTCGAGGAGATCGGGGTCTCGGATGCAACGACGCGATCCAACACCGTCTCCTCTGAGCCCGAACCCGATGCCCCCTGCGCTGAGCGCGTCTCAGTCTCCGCTGATGACTGATTGCTGTGGTATATCCCTGCCCCCACGATGGCGGCGACCGCCACCACCGTCGCTGCGATTCCCTTTCCTGTGGCCATGACTTTGGCTCCTCCTGCGATGAGAGCGGGGAGGGATTTCATGAGCCCGACGATTCCGACGGCATTGGCTGCGCCCGCACCGGCCATCTCGGCCGCGGAGGCCAGCGATCCGATCGCGGCCGAGGACGCGAGCGAGGCCTTCGCCGACGACGACATGGCCCCGACGGCCGTGGCAATCGCCAGCGTCCTCGCCAGGGTCCGCTGGGAGACGCGGAGAGTCGGCGCCATCTCGCGAAGGGCAGGGCCGAGAGCCCTCCGCAGTGCGTCCAGCGCCCGCTGGATCTGGCGGCTGACCGTCGGCTGGCTGAGGCCGAGATGCTCGGCGATCTCGCGCTGCGAGAGCCCCTCGGAGAAGTGCAGCAGCACGACCTCGCGCTCGGCCTCGGGCAGATCGAAGATCGCCTCGCGCAGGGCGTGGGTCTCCTCTTTCGACTCCATGGCCTCTCGCGCCCCTCTCTGCTCGGTGTCGGGAACCCGATCCATCTCTCCACCGAGCGACACCATCGGCAGCAGGCGCGAGGCCCGCTGGCCACGGCGCAGCCAGTCGATCGCCAAGTTGCGCGCGATGCGGCTGACCCAGGCGGCGAACCGGTCGTTCGAGCCCAGACTGCCCAGGTGAAGCTGGGCGCGGAGGAAGACCTCCTGGGCCAGATCGTCGGCGCGGTCGGCATCCCGCAGACGCGCCAGCGCGATGGCGTAAACCATTCCCAGGTGGCGCTCGATCAGCGCCCCGAAGCTCGCGGTGTCGCCACCCTGCGCGGCGCGCACCAGCTCGCTGTCGGTTCGCTCGGCTCGGGGTGGGGTCATCGGGGTCTTGGTCCCTTCCCGGGGAGGGCGTCAGCCCTCCTCTGCTCCCATGGACGCGGGGGACGCACCCATGATTCAGGAAAGGGGGAGAAAGTCGACCCCGCCTTCCACTCTGCGCCCCCTCTCCCTTACCCCCTGGCCCCCTCTCCTCCCATTCCCCTCACCCCCCGGCCCCCTCAGCCCTCTCTCCCATTTCTCCCTCACCCCCCGGCCCCCTCTCCCATGAAGGGAGAGGGGGAGTGAGGATGATCTTCTCTGATTCCCCTCTCCCCCAGTGGGAGAGGGGTTAGGGGTGAGGGGGAAATGGGAGAGGGGGCTGGGGGGTGAGGGGATTTGGGGGAGAGTGTGCAGAGAGTGTGAGGGCTGCGTCACCGCAGCTCGGGGCCCTCAATGAAGCCCCAGTTCCCATCCAGC
>JAFGKF010000262.1 GCA_016928695.1 Candidatus Sumerlaeota bacterium
CGCAGCCCCTCGGCGACGCGCATCAGCATCCCCGCCCGCTCGTACGCGGGGAGTTCGCTGAAGGGTTTGAAAGCCCGATCGGCCCCCGCGATCGCCCTCTCCATCTGCGCGGGTGTCGCCTGGCACACGGTGGCGACCAGGTGATTGTCATAGGGGCTGCGCAGCTCGTGGCGCCGCTGAGACGAGGCCCACTTCCCATCGACAAAGCATTTCCAGACGCGCGGCTTGGCCATGGCTCGACCTCCGATGAATCGATGACTGCTTGATGCGTGGAATCAGGCCGGGAGTCAATCGGAGTGTTGACGGTGTGGCCGGATCGATTGTTGATTGAGTGGCCATGTCAAAGCGGTCTCCGGCTCTGAGACATGATCAGCCTCTCCTCTCCTGCGAGAGGGCCTGGGGGAAGATCCTGGCTCGGGCCAAGCCCCTCGAAAAAATCAGCGTCCCTCTCGACGACGCCTGTGGCATGGCCCTTGCCGAGAGCGTGCGTGCACCGCGCGCGGTGCCGCCCTTCGACAACTCGGCGATGGATGGATTCGCGGTCCGCGCCGCCGACCTCCGCGGACCCATCGACCCCTCACCCATCTGCCTCGAGATCGTGGCCACCATCCCCGCAGGGACTCACTGGCGGGGAAAGATCCAGCTCGGCCAGGCCGCGAAGATCATGACGGGCGCCGCCATGCCGCGCGGCGCGAACACCGTCGTGCCCGTCGAGAGCACACGGGAGGAGGGGGGCTGGGTCGAGATCCTCACCATGCCCGCCATGGGATCGAACGTGCGACGGCGCGGAGGTGACCTCGGCCGGGGGCGCGTGGCCCTGCGACGCAGAGCACGCCTGACACCCGCTGCTCTGACGCTGATCGCCTCCCTCGGTCTCACACACATCACCTGCTGGCGTCGCCCACGTGTGGCGATCCTCGCCTCGGGGAGCGAGCTCATCGTCCCCGGCCAACCTCTCCCCCGAGGCCACATCTATGAGTCGAGCCACTGGGCGCTGTGCGAGACGCTCCGCGCGCTGGGCGCCGAGGTCACCTTCCTCGGCATCGCACGCGACGACCGCGCCGAGACACGGCGCCTGATCCGGCGCGGCCTGCGCGGCGATGTGCTCCTGACGGCGGGGGGAGTCAGCGTCGGCGAGTTCGACTTCATCAGAGACGAGCTGGCGCGCTGCGGCGCCGACGAGATCTTTTGGCGTGTGGCCCAGCGCCCCGGCAAACCCCTGCTCTTCGCCGCGACGGAGCAGACCCTGGTTTTCGGCCTCCCCGGCAACCCGGTCTCATCGCTTGTCTCCACGGAGATGTATGTGAAGCCCGCGCTGCGGCAGATGATGGGATTCGCAAAGAGCGAGATCTTCCCCCCGCGCCTGCGCCTCCCCACGGCCGAGCAGATCACCAAGCCCCCGAGGCTGCGGACGTTTCACCGCGCCTCGTTCACCGTGGCCGAGGGGCGAGTGGCGCTCGAGCTCACCCGCTCCGATCAGTCCTCGGGCATCTTCTCGACCATGCTCGATGCCCACGCACTGACCAATCTCCCCCCCCGCCTGACCGTCATCGAGCCGGGCGAGGAGGTGGAGTGCTTCGTGCTGAACCCCGAGGCGCTGGTGAGAGTCATGCAGCGGTGAACACCTCTCTGGCTCATTCGGATCATTCGATGAATTCGGATACCCCCCTCCCCATCCTCGCCGGCCCGACGGCCTCGGGAAAGACGCACTTCGCCCTTCTCCTCGCCGAGCGCCACGGGATGGAGATCGTCTCGGCCGACTCGCGACAGATCTACCGCGGACTCGACATCGGGACGGCCAAGCCGACGCCCGAGGAGCAGGCGCGCGCGCGGCACCACGTGATCGACGTCTGCGATCCGACCGAGACATACTGCCTCGCTCGCTTCATCGCGGATGCCGAGGCGGCCATCGCCGACATCCGTGCCCGGGGCAAGCGTCCCCTGCTCGTCGGGGGGACAGGGCTCTATCTCCGGGGCCTGACGCAGGGGATCTTCGAGGATGACTCGCACGATCCCGAGGTGCGCCGGCGGATCCGATCCCGCATCGAGGTGGAGGGGGCTCCCGCGGTGCACGTCGAGCTCGCCCGGGCCGATCCCGTCGCGGCGGCGAAGATCCATCCCAACGACGCCGTGCGCATCGCACGCGCCCTGGAGGTGCTCGAGGTCACGGGTGAGCCGATCTCGTGGCTCTGGACACAGTCGCGCTCGGATGGGCCGCGGCATGCTCACCGCATCGCAGTGATCGATGTGGAGCGCGGCGTTCTCTCCGAGCGGATCGACCGCCGAACCCGGGCGATGTTCGAGGGGGGGCTGCTCGACGAGGTGGCTGCCCTGCTGCGCTCGGGCGTCTCACCTGGCGCACCGGGGATGCGCGCCATCGGCTACCCGCAGGCGATCGCCGCAATCCGGGGTGAGATGACCCGAGAGGAGGCGATCGATGTCACCGCGCGCGAGACACGGCGCTACGCCAAGCGACAGAGGACTTGGTTCCGCTCCGAGCGCGGCGCTGTCTGGCTCGATCCGTCGCGCAGAGGTGATGCGAAATTCCTCGCGCAGCTGGAGAAAACGCTTGCCATTCACACGGTGTGAAGGACTCAATGATCGCTGCGCTGTGCGCTGAGAAACCGCTGAGAGGAGCGTCTCCCACCCCATTGGGACCCCAGAGCAAACAGATGGCCAAACCCACCACCAATCTCCAGGACTCCTTCCTGAATCAGGTCCGAAAGGACAACGCCGAGGTCAAAGTGGCACTCGTCGACGGCACGATGCTCCGCGGAACCGTCCGCGGATTCGACAACTTCACCGTCGTTCTCCAGGTCGGGGGAATGCAGCATCTGCTCTACAAGCACGCCATCTCGCAGATCGTCTCGCGCCGCGCGCCCCGGCGCGACCGCGAGGACAGACCGACCGACGAGGCCGAGGCACCCGCCGCGGAGGATTCGCAGGCGGAGCCCTTCAACACGATGGACCTGAGCGGCGTCAAGGCCGCCGACGCAGCGCCGAGCACCGAGTGACCCCCCGGGGGCATTGACTCCCACGTCTCCCGAGCCCATCCCCACCGACCAGTGGCAGCCCGACGAGCGATTTGTCGTCGTCGGTGTGATCCCGAGCCCCGTCTCCGGAGAGAACCTCCGCGCCCATCGCCAGGCGCTCGCCGAGATGGAGTCGCTGCTCGAGGCCGCGCGCGCCGAGTGCCTCGAGGTGATCGAGGTGCGCCCCGCCCACCTCCACGCGGGGACGCTGATCAGCCGCATCAGGGCGGAGCGGATCGCCTCGCACGCGAAGGCCATGGGCGCCACCGGGCTCGCCTTCGACGCCGACCTCAGCCCCGCACAGCAGAGCAACCTCGAGCGGCTCACCGGCCTGAAGGTCACCACACGCCCCGAGGTGATCCTCGACATCTTCGCGCGGCGCGCCCAGACCCGTGAGGGAAAAATCCAGGTCGAGCTGGCCCAGCTGCGCTACCTTCTGCCCCGCCTCAAGCGTCAGTGGCTCCACCTCGAGCGCCAGCGAGGCGGCATCGGGCTGCGCGGCCCCGGCGAGACCCAGCTCGAGACCGACCGCCGCCGCCTGCGCGACCGCATCGCCCACCTCGAGCGCGACCTCGAGCGGGTCATCCGCCACCGCGAGACCCAGCGCCGCGCGCGGCAGCGCAGCCAGGTCCCTCTGGCCGCCCTCGTCGGCTACACCAACGCGGGCAAATCGACGCTCTTCAACTGCCTGACCGACGCCAGGGCCCACGTCGAGGATCAGGTCTTCGCGACGCTCGATCCCACCGTGCGGCGCACCTCACTCCCCGGTGGCCAGCCGATCGTCGTCAGCGACACCGTGGGATTCATCAGCCGCACCCCGCCGACGCTGTTCGCCGCCTTCCGCGCCACACTCGAGGAGACACGCCACGCCGCGCTGATCATCCACGTGGTCGATGCCACCAGCGCCGACATCCCCACGCACCTGGCGACAACCGACCAGGTTCTTGAGGATCTCGGGCTGAGCGAGACCCCGCTGCTCACCGTGTGGAACAAGGTCGACATCGCCGACGAGGTCAGCTCGGACTGGCGGCGCTGGATGTGGCGGCGCAGCCCCAGCCTCGCCATCAGCGCGAAGACCGGCGCCGGCATCGCCGAGCTCCGCCGCGCCATGGCGGTGATGCTCGAGGTCCGCGACCGTGAGATCACACTGCGCCTGCCCCACGAGCGCTACGATGTCGTCGCTCGCCTCCACGCCGTCGCGCGCGTCGTCCAGGTGCTCTACACCCACGATGAGATCCGCATCCGCGCACTTGTCCCGCCCGGCGTGGCGTTTGAGTTCGAGAGCAGGGATCAGCTGACAGGGTGATCGCGGGCGTGGCCAGATGGCTCTCCTCGCTCCGCCTCCGCCGGGCGATTCTCTGGGGTCTCGTCTGCGCTGCGGGAATGGAGATCGTGACCGGCTCCCTGCTCGCCGCGCCCGCGGAGCTGCTCGACCGCGTCGTCGCCGAGGTCAACGACGAGGTGATTCTCTGGAGCCAGCTCATCGAGGCCGAGGAGCGGGCGGGGGGTCCCTCCGATTCGCGGTCCGTGCGCGCCCTCGAACGCGCGGAGATCCTCGAGACGATGATCGACGCGGCGCTGCTCCGCCAGGAGGGCGAGCGCATGGGACTCGAGCCCCCCGCGGAGCAGATCGCCGAGGCGGTCGATGAGCGCGTCGACGAGATCGAGGCCGGTTGGCCCAGCACCCACACATTCAATGAGGCCCTCGCCGCCATGGGCGAGACCCGGGCGACTCTGCGCCAGCGCCTGCGCCGAGAGGAGACGGAGGCGTGGCTGCGCCGCGCAGTGGTCATGGCGCGGATGGGGCCACCGCCCGCGGACCTCGAGCTCACGCCCCAGTTCGACCTCGCGCAGATCGTGCTCTCCTGCCGACCCGACGCCCCTGAGAGCCTCGCGCTGCAGCTCCACCGTGAATGTCTGGAGCTGCGGGAGCGGGCCATCGAGGGCGAGGACTTCGCTCTCCTCGCCCTGCACCACAGCGAGGACACCGTCACGGCCCAGCGCGGCGGCGACATCGGCGTGGTGGACCCCTCACTGCTCGACCCCGGCATCGCCGAGGCCCTCGAGGGACTCAGCGATGGTGACATCACACTGCCCATTCGCACCGAGCAGGGGTGGCACCTCCTCCTGGTCAAAAGAGTCATCACCCCCCGCCAGCAGTGGCAGATGGCCGAGTTCGAGCGCGCCCGCCGGGAAATTGTCGACGATCTGCGCCGCCGATCGCACATCCGTGTTCATCTCAATGAGGAGTGATCCGAGCCCGGAATTGAATCGCGCGTGACAGTCCCGGGGCGCGTCGCTTCAATGGTCCCCCATCAGAATCGCACTGGATGAGACATGAGCACATCTTCACCTCTTCTCGCCTTGACCCTCGGAGACATCGCCGGCGTCGGCCCGGAGATCGTGGCGAAAGTGCTCGCCGACAGCGAGACGCGAGAGCTGGCCCACCTCGCCGTCTTCGGCCCCCACAGGCCCCTGCGCCATGCGATCGACCAGTTCACCGCCGGGATCCCCACCGAGCGCGTCGAATCCGCCGCCGAGCTCAGCGCATGGGATTTCCGCGCGGCGGTCCCGGTGGTCGATGACCTCTCCGTCCGCGCCCCCAGCTGCAGAGAGGTGATGGGCAAGGTGGACGCCGACGCCGGGCGGTCCAGCCATGCAGCCGTTCTCGCGGCGATCGACGCCTGCCTCGCGGGCCACACCGACGCGATGGTCACCGCCCCCATCCACAAGGCCGCCTGGTCGCAGGCGGGGGTCAAGCACCCCGGCCACACCGAGGTGCTCGCCGAGCGCACCGGCACGCGGCGCGTCCTGATGATGCTGGCCTGCCACCAGCTCAAGGTGATCCTCGCGACGATCCACATCCGCCTCGCCGATGTGCCACGCGCCATCACCCGCGAGCGCCTGGCCGACGTGATCGAGGGCACCGCCGAGTCGATGCCTCTCTTCGGCGCCGACACGCCACGGCTGGCCATCGCGGGGCTCAATCCCCACGCGGGCGACGGGGGTCTCTTCGGCGATGAGGAGATCACGGTCATCGGCCCCGCCGTCGAGGAGGCGCGCGCGCGCGGCATCGACATCTCAGGGCCCTTTCCCGCCGACACCGTCTTCGCCCGGGCGAAGGAGGGCGCCTTCGATGCCGTGATCGCGCTCTACCACGACCAGGGTCTCGCCGCGATCAAGACGCTCGAGTTCGAGCGCACGGTGAACATCTCGCTGGGCCTGCCGATCATCCGCACATCGGTCGACCACGGCACAGCCTTCGACATCGCCGGCCAGGGCATCGCCAGCCCCACGAGCCTCCGCGAGGCGATTCAATGGGCCACCGAGATGGTCGAGAACAGGCGGAGGAGAGGATGAGAGGGCAGAGGGGAATCGGGCGAGACCTGACCTGTCACTCACCGGCGCGCAGCTGATCCCACCTCTGACTGACACCGCAGTGCCTGTCGATGCACCCCGGCGTCAGCCGGCCCGCCAGGAAATCCGCACGCACGCGCCGGGCCAACTCGCTGTTCCAGACCGCTTCGAAGTCGGGCGCCTCCGCGAGATTGCCGAACCTCACCGACGCCCAGCAGCACGGGCGCGCATCGCCGTTGATGTCGACGACGAGGTAGTGGAACGGATGGGCACAGAGGTCGGTCAGCGAGTGAGCCCCGAGCACAGACTGGGATGATGCGTCCCCCTCGCCGTCTCCCGCGGTGACGAGATTGGTCATCGCAAAGTGCACCAGGAGATTGAGGCCGTGGCCCTCTGCGCGGCGTCGCGCCTCGGCGATCGCCCCCCGCGTGATCTCCGGGTGATGCACCAGGTCGTCGCGCGGATCGCACTCCGGACCCATCTCCATCTTCTGAACGATCAGATCGCTCGCCCCGTGACGTGCGGCGAAGTCGACGAGCGCCGGCAGCTCCTCGATGTTCTCGCGGCTGAGAGTCGAGGCGATCTGAACCTCAGGGCGATCGCTCCCGAGGCGCCGCTTCCACTCGCGCAGACGCGCGAGGTTCCCCTCGACATGGCCCAGAGTCGTCCCCAGTCGCATCTGGCCGAATCTCTCCTCATCGGTCGAGTCGATCGAGAGGTGGACGGCCCGGAATCCCGCGAGGATCAGCCGCTCGCACATCGCATCGGGGAGCACTGTCGCGTTGGAGGTCATCTCCAGGTTGTCGAGGCCCAGCTCCATCGCCCGGTCGAGAAAGCGGTCCCAGTGGCGATAGAGTGTCGGCTCGCCCAGGGGCGTCAGAGAGATCGCGTGCGCGTGGGGGGCGACCGCGAGGATCTTCTCCACCACCTCCCACGGCATGTGCCGCTCGTCGGCGCTGAGCGAGTCGATCCAGCGGCGATACCCCTCCTCCTCGCGGCGGCAGAACGGGCAGCGCAGGTTGCAGACGAGTGTGGTCATCACCTGGATGGTGACCGGGGTCGACCGCAGACGCGTTCGCCCGTGGCGGATCTCGACGGCGTTCAGCGCGGCATTGGCCTGCGCCCGATCGGAGGCGCGGCGGCGATCGCGCTGCAGCTGAAGGCGACGAAAGCCGCGCATCGCGCGGCGGAGATGCTGAATCGGCGCGACGGACATGGCTCACCCCTGTCACATCGGAGCATCGCGGGGCAACCGAAGAGAGCGATCAGCGCTGAGGCGCCGCGATCTCGCGGACGAGGCGAAAGCCCGCGTTCGCATGAATCGCATCCGGCGGGAGGCGGCGGCGATCGGCCACGCGCAGCTTCTCGGCCGGGGTGTCCCAGCTCCCCCCGCGCAGCACGCGCTCTGTGCCCTCCTCGGGGCCCGTCGGGTTGCGATCGGGTGAGAGAGAGTACCAGTCCGCCTGATACCAGTCGCCTGTCCACTCCCAGACGTTGTCAGCGACGCGGTGCAGGCCCAGCTCGTTGGGCACGCCGCTGCCCGCCGGCTCGGTGGGCGCCATGTTGGAGTTCAGCCCCCAGCCGCGCCCGAAAACATGCTCGCTCTGGTCGGGCGGCGCGATCCCCCAGGGATACGGCGCCCCCGACAGTCCCCCGCGCGCCGCGCACTCCCACTCCGCCTCGGTCGGGAGCCGGTGAACGCGGCCCGTCCGCTCGGTCAGCCACCGGGCCATCGCCACAGCGCCGTGCCAGCTGACGGAGGTGACAGGGTGATCCACCCGCTGGGGATCGGCCACGAAAACGCCCGGCGCCACCTCGCGGATCTCCGTGGGATAGGTCCGCTGGTACCCCCCACGCTCGAGGTCGGTGCGAATGATGACCCAGGACAGACGCTCCTCAGGCGTTGGGCGGGCGTCATTGAGAAAGGCGGCGAACTGCGCATTGGTCACCTCGGTGACACCGATCTCGTAGGCGTCAAGCCACACCCGGTGGCGCGGCAGCTCGTCGCGGTCCGCCTCCGAGACCTCGTCGCCGAAGCTCCCCATCCAGAACCACCCCGCGGGGATCGTCACAGATTCCATACCGAGGTCGTCGACTGAGAAGGTGTGGGGCGGGTCCGCCGGGGTCACCGGATTGTCGCTGGTCCCGGGGGGAGGCGTCGCGCAGGCGGCCAGCAGCGCGAGGGCGGTGATGAGAGGGGTGAGACGGATCATCAGGAGATCTCCGGGCGCAGTCCCTTGACGAAGGAGACCGGGATGGTGAAGACGATGCCCGTCGAGGGGTCGTCGAGATTGCCGCAGACTTGCTCGATCGCCTGCACTGTGGCCTGCAGGGTCTCCTCGCTGTCGATCACCGAGAAAATCGTCTTGTTGTTCGAGCCCGAGCCGCTGAGCAGCTGGCGAAACCCCGCGAAGATCGGGATGTCGCTCGCCAGGATCCCCCCCATGCCATAGGTGTCGATGATGGTGGCACCCGTGACACCGATGTCGAGAAACGCCTCGAGGATCTCCTCGACCTTCGAGGGCTCATTGACCACACAGATCAGGAGCTGCGCCGACATGGGAGGGGCCTCAGGAGGGGTGAGGCTGAAGGGCCTCTTCCTGGGAGCGCAGCGCCGCGAGCAGGTCCTCCGCGCTGGAAGCCGCATGCAGCGCCGCGAGAAAGTCCGCGTGGTTGAGCAGGCGCGCCAGACGCGCGAGGATCTTCAGGTGCCTCCCCTCCGCACTCGGCGGCCCGAGGATGCAGAAGATGTGGTGAACGGGCTTCTCGTCGATGGCGTCGAAGTCGACGCCCCCCTCGCTTCGGAGATACGCCACCACTGTCTGGGGCGCCTCCGGGCTGAAGGCGTGGGGCAGCGCCACCCCCTTGCCCACCCCGGTGGTCATCAGCTTCTCGCGCGCCAGGAGCACCTCGAGACACGCCTCGGCATCCCGGATGTCGCCACTGTGGGCCAGCTGCTCGGTCAGGGTGCGGAGGGCGGCCAGCTTGGAGGCCCCCTCGGTCTGAAACAGCACATTCTCCGCGCGGAGATGATCACAGATCAGCATGGGCATACGCCTCACTTCGAACTCAGACAGGGCCACCCAGTGAAATGCTCCCCATCCAAATTGTCAAACAGCTTCCTGTCGAGCGTGGCGCGCCACGCGCCCAGTCCCTGCCTCATCTCAGGCTCAATCGCCCTCCCGCTGGATGAGATCGACCGAGGCGCCTCCGGGCCCCCGGGTCCGGACGCCCCTCAACTCCCCTATCGCCAGTGACACAGATGGGCCCTGTCAGTTGGTATAGCCGTTGCACCACGCCCTGTGGAAACCGGGACTTCTCGAGTCGGAATGCCCTCCACTCTCCCCTGGAGGATCGAAACGTTGAATGGCTATGTGATCAACGCGGAGTGCGTGCTGTGCGGTCTGTGCGTTCCCGTCTGTCCCGAGCACTGCATCGAGGTGATCGATCTCCGCTACATCATTGACAGCGCGGCCTGCACAGAGTGCGATGAGTGCCTCCGCGTCTGCCCCGTCGATGCGATACACCACGCAGAGGAGACCGCCCCCAAGGAGGACTGATTCCCCCCCCGGGTGGCAGGAGAGGTGAACATGAGTCCCGACCCCTCAGGCCTCAGGGCCCAGATCCTCGAGCGCCTCGCGACCGTCAACGACCCCGAGATCCACCGAAGCCTCGTCGAGCTCGGGATGGTCAAGCGCGCCGAGGTCAACGACGCCCGCGAGGCGAGTATCGAGATCCAGCTGACCACACCCGCCTGTCCCCTCAAGGGGAAGATCCGCGAGGACATCGAGGCCGCGCTCGCCGATCTCGATCTCGCCGCGGTCGAGATCGAGTTCTCCGCCGACGTGACGCGCCGCCGCGCCCCCGACGCCGACCGCCAGGAGATCCCGGGCGTCCGCAACGTGCTGGCCGTCGGGGCCGGCAAGGGGGGCGTGGGCAAGTCGACCATCGCATGCAATCTGGCCATCGCACTGGCCCAGGAGGGCGCCCGCGTCGGCCTTCTCGACACCGACATCTACGGCCCCAACCTCCCCCTGATGCTCGGGATCACCGAGCGCCCCATCGTGAGAGACGAGAAGATCATCCCGATCGAGGCCCACGGGATCCGCATGATGAGCATCGGCCTTCTCATCAGCGAGGAGGAGCCGGTCATCTGGCGCGGCCCGATGCTCCACACCGCCGTGCGCCAGTTCCTCTTCGATGTCGCCTGGGGCGAGCTTGACTACCTCGTCGTCGACATGCCCCCCGGCACCGGGGACGTCTCGCTCTCCATGAGCCAGACGGTGCCCGTCACCGGCGCCGTCGTCGTCTGCACCCCGTCGGCTGTCGCCGTGCAGGATGTGCGCAAGGCGGTGAGGATGTTCGCCCAGCTCCAGATCCCGGTGCTCGGGCTCGTCGAGAACATGCGCGGCTTCGTCTGCCCCCACTGCGGGGAGGCGACCGACATCTTCTCCTCGGGCGAGGCCGAGGCGATGGCCCGGCAGATGCACATTCCGTATCTCGGCCACGTGCCGCTCAGCCCCGAGGTGCGCGCCGCGGGCGACACCGGCCGACCGCTTCAGGTCGTGGCGAAGGATGGTCCGATCGCCTCGATCTTCTCCGGCATCGCCCGCAACCTCGCCGGGCAGGTCGCCGTCGCCAACTTCCAGAGCCACCGCGACAGCCTCGTGCAGATCGACGTCCCCGAGTGACGGCCCGCCGATGCCGACCCATCCTCTCCGGATTCTCCTCGCCGCCCCCCGCGGCTTCTGCGCCGGGGTCGATCGCGCCCTCGACATCGTTGAGAGAGCCCTCGGGGTCTTCGGCACGCCGATCTATGTCCGTCATGAGATCGTGCACAACAAGCACGTCGTCGATCGGCTGCGCGAGAGGGGTGTCATCTTCGTTGACCATGTGCGCGAGATCCCCGACGGCGCCGTCGTCATCTTCTCCGCGCACGGTGTCTCGAAGGAGGTCCGCGAGGAGGCCGCCCGCCGCCCGCTGCACGTGATCGACGCCACCTGCCCGCTGGTGACCAAGGTGCACATCGAGGTGCATCGCCTCGCCAACGAGGGCTGTGACATCATCCTGATCGGGCACCAGAACCACATCGAGGTCGAGGGCACCATGGGGCAGCTGCCCCCCGAGCGGATCCGCCTCGTCCAGAACACCGAGGAGGCCGAGCGCGTCGAGGTCACCGATCCCGAGCGGGTCGCCTACGTCACGCAGACCACGCTCTCGCTCGACGAGACACGCGATGTCGTCGAGGTCCTCAGGCGGCGATTCCCCACGCTGCGCAGCCCACACCGCGACGACATCTGCTACGCCACCCAGAACCGTCAGAACGCGGTCAAGGCGATGTGTGAGCAGATCGACCTGCTGCTCGTCATCGGATCGCGAAACTCATCGAACTCGAACCGCCTCGCCGAGGTGGCCCGCGCGCGCGGCGTGCCCGCCCACCTCTTCGATGAGCCCGACGAGATGGAGGACACGTGGTTCGAGGGAGTCCAGACCGTCGGCCTCACCGCCGGCGCCTCGGCACCCGAGGACCTTGTCCAGGCGACCGTCCAGCATCTTCTCGACCGCCAAGGCGGGGAGGTCATCCCCTTCGTCCACATCGAGGAGGACATCGTCTTCACCCTCCCCCGAGAGCTGACTCACCCCTCCTCGACCTGACCTCCGGGAAACAGCGCTCTCACCCCGGCCAGAGCGGCGAGCGCCGCGGTCTCACTGCGCAGGCGGCTCGGCCCCAGCGAGGCCGCCACCCATCCCGATCTCAGAGCCTCGGCGATCTCGCCATCGCTCCAGCCTCTCTCCGGGCCGACGAGCAGCGCGATGAGCTCGGGGGGATCCGGCGGGAGCGCTTGGCGCAGAGGCGGTGCGCCCGCTCTCTCGCTGAGAAGAACCCGCAGACCGGCGACGGTCCCCGCCCCCAGGGGCTCACCGATCACGCTGACCCGCGTCAGCCTCGCCTGGCCCGACTGCTTGGCTGCGGCGATCGTCAGGCGACGCCAGCGCTCCGAGCGCCGGGCCTCCCCCCCACGCGGTGCGCCGTGCACCCCGATCTGTGTCACGCCGATCTCCGCCGCCTTTTCGATCAGCCAGTCCAGACGCTGGGGCTGTTTGAGCCAGGGAACCAGGAGATGAATCGCAGGGGGGGGCGACATGGGGGTCACCCATTGCCTCCGGATCTCCACCATCACCTCGGACGGCGTCGCCTTCGTGATCCGGCCCTCCGCCTCGAGGCCCTCGCCGTTGAAGAGCACCACCCTCTGGTCCACCCCGAGCCGGAGCACACGCGTCACATGGTGTGCCTCGTCGGGCGAGAGGGCGATCTCACCGCCCACAGGCAGCTCCGACTCGGCGAAAAAGCGATGCTCATGCATGGGAATCAGTTGATTCTTCACCCGATTGCCCGTTGATTGGGGTATCCAGCGGCAGATGTCAACGGAGGGGTGAATGCCATGAGCTCAGGCGGGCCCGAGTCGCCCGGCCTCGCCCCGGCGCGCACGTGGGTGCGAAGCCGCCTTGAGGTGCTGCGCCTTCCCCCCACGCTGTACTCCGCGCTCGCGGGCTCGCCTCTGGGGGGGCTCCCCAGCCTCTGGTCAAGACTCAGTGAGCGAGAGCGCGCCGACCTGACCGAGTTCGAGCGGGTCTTTCGCCGCGGGCAACGGCTCGAGCTGCGCGGCGACATGGAGGGAGCCGCACGCATCTACCATCTCCTGGCCCACCAGTGGCCCCGCTTTCGATCCATTGCCCTCGAGCGCCTCGGAGACATGGGCCATCCCGCCGCGCTCGACTTCGCGGTCGAGGCTCCCCCGGAGGAGACCACGCCATGAGCGAGCGTCTCCCGGGATCGGAGGGGCTCTCGGCCGATGCCGCCCATCCCCCGGTGGCCTCGGAGAGGATGCACCGCGACGGCATCCGAGCCTTCTGCGAGGGGGACTACGCCGAGGCCCTGCGGCTGTTCAGCCAGGCGGCCCTGATCAACCCGTCGAACCTCGAGTTCCGGAAGGACATGGGCCACGCCCACCTGCACCTGGGTCAGATCGAAGATGCACAGCGGCTCTATCGCAGCGCCTGGGACGACGGCGCGCGCGTGGTCGACCTCGCTTTCAACCTCGCCCTGCTCGACCTCGACCAGGGGCAGGCGGCCGAGGCATCGGGCATGCTCCGATCGGTGGTCGAGCAGGACTTCACGATCCGGCCCGGCCGCTTCTACCTGGGCCTGCTCTTTCCCTCGACCTCCCTGTTCATGGCCGAGTGCTGCCTGTACCTGGGCATCTCCTCCCGCGAGCGCGGGCGAATTCCCCGCGCCATCGAGCATCTGCAGCGCGCCGTCGAGCTCAACCCCCGCCTCCACAGCGCCCACCAGCTCCTGGCCGAGTGTCATCTGGCCGAGAAGCGCTGGGACCGCGCCATCGAGCGGTGCCGCGAGCTGCTCGACCTCCTGCCCACCGGAGAGGAGCTGGCCACGGTGCGCATCACAATGGCCACCGCCCTGTTCGAGAGCGGACAGGTCCAGGAGGCCGTGCGCGAGCTCCAACAGGTGCTCGATCGCGATCCCGACAACGAGGATGCGCAGTATCACCTGACACGCCTGGAGGAGCGACTCGGCGAGGGGACCAGCCTGCGGCGGCGGGGCCAGGTGGACTCCGCCGAGGTGGCCTCACCGCTCTTCGGCCTGACGAGCGAGGCGCCCGAGGGCACGGCCATCGGCCACCGGGGCCTGACCATCATCGGGCAGAGCCAAGCGATGCGGCGCGTGATGCGCCACGCGCGGCTGGCCGCCGCCTCGAACTCGACGGTCCTCCTCACCGGCGAGAACGGCACCGGCAAGGAGCTGATCGCCCGCGCGATTTACCACTTCAGCCCGCGGCGCGACAAACCGCTGATCGCCGTCAACTGCGCGGCGCTGCCCGAGACCCTCCTCGAGAGCGAGCTCTTCGGCCACGAGAAGGGGGCCTTCACCGGGGCCGAGGCCCAGAAGAAGGGCCGCTTCGAGCTCGCCGACGGCGGAACTCTCTTCCTCGACGAGGTCGGCGAGATGAGCCTCGCCACCCAGGTCAAGCTGCTCCGCGTCCTCCAGGAGCGCGAGTTCACCCGCGTCGGCGGAACCGAGACGATCGTCGTCGATGTCCGCATCATCGCCGCCACCAACCAGGATCTGCAGGAGGCGATCCGTGTGGGGCGATTCCGCGAGGACCTCTACTTCCGGCTCAATGTCCTCCCGATTGTCATCCCCCCCCTGCGCGAGCGCCGGGAGGACATCCCGCTCCTCGTCGAGCACATCATGCGGCGCCACCGCGGCGCGGGCCGAGCCATCGCGCCCCGCCTGAGCCGGGAGGAGATGGAGATCCTGATGGACCACTCCTGGCCGGGCAACATCCGTGAGCTCGAGAACTTCCTCGAGCGCGCCATCGTCATGGGTCACTCGGGCCAGCAGCTGATCGAGGAGATCCGAAAGCTGAGGCGGCGTGAGACCACGCGCCATGAGGAGGACACTGCCTTCGCCGTGCTCGGTGACCTGAGCCTGGCCGAGGTCGAGCGGGCCTACATCCTCCACGTGCTCGACCAGACCGGCGGCAGCCAGCGCCAGGCGGCCGAGATCCTCGGCATCAACCCGTCCACCCTGTGGCGAAGGATGAAGCGCTACGAGAGCCCCGAGCCCGAGGGCGACTGACACCCGCATCACCACTTGCCAGTGGCGACCGCGTCCATCAGTGTTCCCCCCATCGTTTCCAGGGAGGAATGCACCATGATCCGCTGGTCTCTGACTCTGGCACTCACCCTTCTGATGATCGCATGCGCACCGCTGGTCTCGCAGCGCGATCTGCCCGCCATCGCGCTCTGGGCGCCCTGGTCACCACCCCTCGCGGGGCACGCCGCCCGACAGTCCACCTGGGACACCTCCGGCGGCAATGCTGACAGCCTTCGAATCCCCGCCGGGGAGACGGCAGAGCTCCTCAACGTCGACGGCCCGGGCATCGTCCGCCACATCTGGATCACCACCAACGCCTTCGAGCCCGGCGGGCGAACCATCGTGCTCCGCATGTGGTGGGACGGCGCCGAGAGTCCCGCTGTGGAGGTCCCCCTCGGCGACTTCTTCGCGGTGGGCCACGGCCTCGACCGCAACGTGCAATCTTTCCCCATCTCTGTGAATTCCAACGGCCACGCGCGCAACTGCTGGTGGCCAATGCCGTTCAGCGACGGCGCCCGGATCACCGTGACCAATGAGGGGGCCGAGACCATCACCGCCTTTTACTGCTACGTGGAGTACCTGGCGCTCGACGAGGCCCCGCCCACCCGCGAGCGCTTCCACGCGCAGTACCGACAGGCCTACCCGACCGACTTCCCCGAGAACTACGTGATCCTCGAGACCGAGGGCCAGGGGCACTACGTCGGGACCGTCTACAGCATCGAGTCGACCGAGCCCAACTGGTGGGGCGAGGGCGACGACCTGATCGAGGTCGACGGCCATGAGCCGCTCCGGGGCACCGGCACGGAGGACTACCTCTGCGACGCCTGGGGGATCCGTGAGTACCACCAGCTGTGGTATGGCTGCCCGCTCTGCGAGGGATTCAACGCCACCGGCCTGCGCACCACCGCCTACCGCTGGCACATCCTCGACCCGATCCCCTTCCAGGAGAGCATCCGCATCTCCATCGAACACGGCCACGCCAACGACCGCGAGGACAACATGTCGTCGGTCGCCATCTGGTACCAGGTCCCGCCCGCGTCGCCCTTCCCCAAATTGCCCCCGGTCATCGATCGCCTGGAGGGGCGCGTGACGCAGCGCTACATCCGCAGCCAGGCCTACCAGCTGGCCACCGGCAGTGACCCCGAGGCGGTGGAGAGAATGGAGGAGCTCCGGCCCCACGCCGACGACGTGCACCAGCGCCTGCTCGACGGCCTCGTGGCCTACACCCGCGCCAAGGACCACCCGACCGAGGAGGCGCTCGCCGCGCTCGACCAGGCGATCGCGGAGCTGGAGGAGATCATCGCGGCCCTGCCCGTGGAGGAGCGCTACACCGAGCCCTCCATGGACCTGCCGACCGACTCCGATGCCCCCGTGCCCTCCCTGGCCGTCGTCGTGTTGCAGACCCTCCAACAGGTGCGCCACGACCTGGCGCGCCGCCTGGTTCTGGCCCGGGGGCACCTGGAGCCAGGCGATGAGATTCTCCTCGAGGTCCGCGGACCCGACGCCCAGCTGTTGCCCCCACCGACCTTCGAGTGCACCGAGGACTGGACCTACAGCTACGCGAAGGTCGAGGACATCTATCTGATGGGGCGCGGCGCGCACTTCACCTACGGGGATGCCGATCCCTCCTGGGCGCGATTCACCCCCGACTTTCCCCAGAGTGGACTCTTCGAGGTCTTTGTCATCTTCTCCTACGGCGCCAACTCATCCGACACCCGCTGGGAGGTCCGCCACGCCGACGGGATGGAGACGATCCCCATGGAGCAGCGCGGCCGCCCCGACACAGCCGACCGCAACAGCGCCGTCTGGCATTCGCTGGGCACCCATCGCTTCGAGGAGGGGCAGAGCGCCGAGCACGGCAGCATCACCCTCAATGTCGCCCCGGGGATCTCCGTGCCCAACGAGATGTTCGAGCACCGCGCCTACGTCGACTCGGTGAGGCTGGTTTACCAAGGGGATTGATGCCTCCGGAGATGGAGCGTCGGCGCCCTCGCCGGCATCTCCCCTCACCCCCTCAATCCCCCTCTCCCACTGCAGTCGGTTTCACAACCTCAAATCCGGGCTTTCACGGTTCTTGCCGGGGGCAAGAACAGCC
>JAFGKF010000263.1 GCA_016928695.1 Candidatus Sumerlaeota bacterium
CTGATCCTCACCAAGCTCGACGGCACCGCCAAGGGGGGCATGGTGCTCAGCATCGGCGACACCCTCGACGTCCCCATCGCCCTGATCGGAGTCGGTGAGGGGGAAGACGATCTGAGACCCTTCCACGCCGACCAGTTCGTCGACGCCCTCTTCGAAAACGGCGGTGAGAACGAGCAGTGAGATCTGAAACTGACCTCCGCTCCCCCTCTCCCATCTCGGGAGAGGGGGCTGGGGGGTGAGGGTGTCTCAGGCGAGAGGGTTGGGGATGAGGGGGGCGAGGGGGCTGGGGGGTGAGGGTGTCTCAGGCGAGGGGGTTGGGAGGGCGATCAGATCTCGATCACCAGCCCATCGTGCGCGAGCTGCGCCGTGGGGGGCAGCGTGGCGTTGGTCTCCGTGTGCTCCATCTCATGGCAGATGTGGGTGAAAAAGGCCTGGCGGGGGCCGATCCGATCGACCACGGAGAGCGCCTGCTCCAGATTCATGTGGGTGGGATGGGGCGCCCTTCGCAGGGCATTGACAATGAGCACCTCGACGCCCTGGAGCATCTCCATCGAGGCCTCCGGAATGTGGCTTGCATCAGTGATGTATGCGAATCGATCGAATCGCCAGCCGAGGATGTCCAGGATGCCGTGCTTGACGGGGAGGGGCGTCACCTCGACACCCCGGAAATCGAAGGGCTTCCCCTCCTCGACGGGCTGGAGCTGGATGAAGGGGACACCCGCCCCCTCCTGCGGGGGGTGAAAGCAGTGGTCGAATCGCATGGCGATGTCGTCGAGGATGTCGCGGCGTGAGAAGAGGATCACCGGACCGCCCTGAAGCCAGTTGAACGATCGCAGCTCATCGAGGCCATTCACATGGTCAGAGTGGGTGTGGGTGAAAAACACCGCGTCAACACGCCGAATTCCCCGCTCAAGAGACTGCTGGCGGAGGTCGATGGAAGTGTCGACGAGGAATGCCAATTCCACGTGGACTTCCACATGGACACTGGAGCGGGTCCGGACATTGCGAGGGTCGGTTGACATGCAGACAGGGCACTCACACCCGATCATCGGAACGCCGAAGCTCGTGCCCGTGCCCAAAACGGTGACTCTCACATTGACTCTCCTGTCGCCATTGGCTCAGTTGAGCGTGTCTTTCCATGGAGGGAGACGGATCGCACATGTCTAGCAAAACCAGTCCCAGACGCACAACCCGCAAAGCGCATGACCGGGGCAATCCCCACATCGGGATCGCCGGTGTCGTGGGCCTCGGCTATGTCGGCCTCCCCCTCATGGTCGAGTGCGCCCGAGCGGGCATCCAAGCCGTCGGGTTCGACACCGACCCCGCCCGCCGCCGGATGATCCGGCGGGGGGAGTCCCCCGTCGAGGACATCGCCTCGGAGGATCTGCGTCCCCTGGTCAAGTCGGGAATTGTCTCTGTGGCCGAGGACTGGAGCGCCCTGCGCGACGTCGATGCGATCAGCATCTGTGTGCCGACACCCCTGCGCAAATCCAAAGAGCCCGACATCAGCTTTGTCACAGCGGCCGCTGAGTCGCTCAAGCCCCATCTGCGCCGGGGTCATCTGATCATCCTCGAGTCGACCACCTATCCCGGAACAACACGCGAGATCGTGCTCCCCATTCTCGAATCCACCGGCCTGCGGGTGGGCAAGGACTTCTGGCTCGCCTTCAGCCCCGAGCGTGTGGACCCGGGCAACGTGGAGTGGCCGCTGAGCCGAATCCCCAAGGTGATCGGCGGGATCACGCCGGAGTGCACCCGCGAGGCCGCGGCCTTCTACAGCCGGATCTTCGAGACCGTTCACCCCGTCTCCAGCGCCGAGGCCGCGGAGATGGCCAAGCTGCTCGAGAACACCTTCCGCGCCGTCAACATCGGGCTGGTCAATGAGTTCGCGCTGACCTGCGATCGGCTGGGGCTCGACACCTGGGAGGTGATCAAGGCGGCCGGGACCAAGCCCTTCGGCTTCATGTCGTTCAAGCCGGGCCCGGGCCTGGGTGGCCACTGCATCCCCATCGATCCCCAGTATCTCTCCTGGCGCATGAGACTGCTGAACTTCACGACGCGCTTCATCGACCTGGCCGAGGAGGTCAACTCCGAGATGCCGCGCCACGCCGTCCTCAAGATGGCGATGGCCCTCAACCACCAGGGCAAGGCGATCTCCAAAACACGTGTCCTCGTGGTCGGCGTGGCTTACAAGGCCGATGTCTCCGACATCCGCGAGTCCCCCGCGCTCGACATCATCGAGCTCCTGATCTCCCACGGCGCGAAGCTCCGCTACCACGACCCCCTCGTCCCGACACTCACCGTGGGGGAGCACACCCTGAAGTCCTCCCCACTCACTGCGAAGACCCTGAGGAGCTTCGACGCCGTGATGATCGTCACGCCCCACACCGGCATCGACCACCGACTGATCATCAGGAGCGTTCCCCTCGTCTTCGACTGCCGCGGTGTGACAGCGGGGATGAAGGGGAAGAACATCTTCCGGCTCTGAGGACCAATCAGCCGATTGTCCGACCCATCGCCTCCGCGATCCGACGCACCTGAGCGACGCAGTCGCGGAACCGCGCGGGGCGCAGGCACTGGTGGCCATCGCTCCAGGCCTTCTCCGGGTGCGTGTGGACCTCGATGATCAGGCCGTCGGCCCCCGCGGCGATGCCCGCGCGGGCCGCGGGGATCACGAGGTGATCGTGGCCCGTGGCGTGACTCGGGTCGACGATGATCGGGAGATGGGACATCTCCTTGACCAGCGCGACGGCGTTGGTGTCGAGCGTGTTGCGCGTGGCCGTCTCGAACGTCCGGATCCCGCGCTCGCAGAGGATGACCTCCTCGTTGCCCCCGTCGAGGATGTAGTCGGCCGCCTGCAGCCACTCATTGACAGTGGTGGACATTCCGCGCTTGTAGAGAACGGGCTTGCGCGCCTTTCCCACCGCCTCGAGCAGCGCGAAGTTCTGGCAGTTGCGGGCGCCGATCTGAATGACGTCGGCGTACTCCGCCACGAGATCGATGTCCTTGATCGACAGCACCTCGGTGACGATCTTGAGACCCGTCTCCGCCCGCGCCGTGGCCATGAACTCGAGACCCTCACGCCCCAGGCCCTGAAACGAGAAGGGCGACGTCCGGGGCTTGTAGGCCCCACCGCGCAGGAACTTGGCCCCCCCCGCCTTCACCTCACGGGCGATCTCGACGATCTGCGCCTCGCTCTCGACCGAACAGGGGCCCGCCGCAAGCATCAGCTCCGTCCCACCGACCTTCACCCCCCCGATGTCGAAGACCGAGGCCTCGCGCTTCAGCTCCTTGGAGACCAGCTTGAAGGGCTTGGAGATGTAGACGACCGTGTCCACACCGTCGAGCCCCTCGAAGAGCTCCTTCTCCGGCCGGTGGAGACGCCCCACCACGCCGATGACTGTCCGCTCCTCCCCGAAGATGGGATGCGACTTGTAGCCCAGCTCCTCGATCCTCGCGAAGACCGCATCGAGCTGTTCCTTCGTCGCGTCCGGCTGCATGCTGATGATCATGGCTCACACCTCGATCCGATATGGACCGGGAACCATGGGACCCGCTGACCCGAGCCGTCAAGCCCGAGGTCACTTCAGGTGGTCTCACGACCTCACTGAGCCCCGGAGATTCTATGCCGCACCGCAACCGGTTATTTCCGCCAAACACACGTTGCCCCGAGATTCCATCACGCCCTTTCAGGGCTTTGCTCTGCTCCGGTGTTTCTCAGACCCAGGGCGCTGCCCTGGGCTCTGACCTCGCTGCCCTTCAGGCAGCGCATCTTCGTGTCGGTCTTTGAGGCCGACATGGCAGCCCTGGGGATGAACAAACCGCCCCCAGTGAAGCCCCGGAGGGGCGAAAGGTCATAGCCCCGGGTGAAGCGAGCGGTATGTCCGCCAAAGCCTGCAAGGCGACGGCGGAAGCGAGCGAAACCCGGGGATACAGCGCCCAAGGAGTCCGGGGCCGGCGCGAGTTCTTGCATCGCAAGAACCGTGACGGCCCCGAGAGCAGGCAGGGTTGAGAAACCAGCTCTGGGGTGTCAGTCGCTGTGGGCCGTGGTGATCAGAGGACGCCCCGCGTGCCGCCTGCGCCGCCAGCGCCCCCAGGCGTAGCCAATCCCCTGGCAGTAGGCACGCAGCTGTCGCAGGCGGCCACCCCGCGCGTGGGGCGTGAACATCCACATCACCTCGGCGGGGAGCCATGTGAAAAACAGCTCGCGCCAAGTCATCGTTTTCATCACGAAGCGCATCCGGCCACGGTAGAAGAGCCTCAGAAACCGGGCTGACCTGCGCTGGAGAACGGTTGACTCGTGATGATACGCCACCGAGCGGGGCACCATCCGCACCGCCCAGCCCATGCGGCGCGCCCGCACGCACAGGTCGGTCTCCTCGTAGTACGCGGGATTGAAGTCCTCGTCGAATCCCCCCAGGTCCTCGAGCAGCCCGCGGCGAATGGCCAGCGAGGCACCCGTGACATAGTCGACATCCTCGACATGGTCCCACTGGCCGACGTCCTCCTCGCCGTTGCCGAAGTGGTCGACCATGCCGTTCGGATAGATGATCCCCCCCGCGTGCTGGATGGTGCGCGTGCCCGGATAGAGAAGCTTCGACCCCGTGATCCCCACGCGGCTCTCCGGGTCGAGCAGCGGCTCGACCAGGGCCTCCATCCACCCGGGGGTGACCTCCACGTCCGGGTTGACGAAGATCACAATGTCCCCCCGCGAGGCTCGCCACCCGACGTTGTTTCCCCCTGAGACACCGCGGTTCGTGTCGTTGGCGATGAGCTCGAAGGGCGGACAGTGGCGGGAGACGACCCGGCGCGTCTCGTCGGCCGAGGCGTTGTCGACGACGATCAGCTCCGCGCGATCGGCGAGGGGCTGAATCGATTTCAGACACTCACCGATGATGCGATCGGAGTTGTAGGTGAGGACGACGATGCTGATGCGGGGAGACGGCATCGCACTCGCTCTCAGCACAGGTGCGCGGCGGCCAGATGAACGCCCATCTCGCGGTGATCACCGTTGTGCAGAGTGTGGTGAGGAACGTAGGGGGTCAGGGAGCGCAGCTCGAAGTGGATCGGGCCCTCGGACTCCACAGGGCAGGCGAGAGCGTGCACCGCCCAGTCCTCCCAGGCGATCTCCAGAGTCCCCAGCGTGCGCGGGGCATTGCCCTCACTGGAAGCGAGCACCTCGATCCAGGCGGGACCGCCAATCAGCGTCACCGAGGCGGAGAGGAGCATCCGGAGCTCGCGCTGGCCCGCCTGTCCCAGCAGACGGAAGTGGGCGCACCGCTTCGACGTGCGATGGTGCAGACCGGGCCGATCGGGCGACACCATCCGGTCCCACCAGCCCTCGCCCAGATGGGGCCACTCCAGGTCCCCGATCACAAAGCCATGGGCCAACGGCAGAGAGACGGCGGGGAAGCTCATGACCGCTCCCCCCGACCGCCCAGCCGCCCCAGCGCACGGCGAGCCTTGCCCACGAGGCCCCCCTCGCCCCGGAGCCTCTCGATCTCCGCTCTCAGCCCCTCGATCTCGGCGGCCTGCTGTGCCGTGAGCGATTCGAGTCGCTCGCGATAAACAGCGTCGAATCCCCCTTGACCCGCACCCTCCCGCGACAGCGTCTCCTGAAGCCGGGCCAGCAGCCCACCGATGAGCTGAAGCACCGGCTCGAGGGGTGGAGGAGAGGGCGGAGCGGAGGACGACCCGGCGATCACCGCCTTGAGGAGAGAGCGTTCGGACACTGCCAGCAGAACCGTGCGATAGGGCTGCGCGGGAATGTGTGTGGAGAGCGTCGCGTCCCAGCCCCGGTTGTGAGCCTCGTGAAACTCGCGCATATTCACATCAGCCGCGGGCAGAAGCTCATGGAGGAGCAGCGCCGTCTGAAGCAGCGTCCACTCATGCAGCGTGCCGCATGCAAAATGGATTTGGCTCCAGCCGTTGCCGCGAATCGCCTCCTCCACCTCGCCGAGATCGGGCAGCCCGTGCTCGATGTGCTCCGAGAGCCAGGGGTGAGGGCAGCCCGTCAGCTGCTGATGCCATCGATTGAGAGTCTGCTCCACCTGGGAGATGGCCTCGCATCGCCACGGCGCGGAGATCACGATCGCACGGCGCGCCACCCGGGCGAGCTCATGCACGGCGCCCACCGGGTCGGCCAGGTGCTCGAGTGTATCGGAGCTCAGGGCCACATCGACCTGATCGTCCCCCAGCGGCAGCGCCATCGCCGAGCCCTGCACATGGTCCGGGCGGCGGCAGTGCGGCAGATCGATCACCGCGCGGCAGCGCAGCCCCTCGGGGAGGTTGTCCGCGAGAAGCCCCGGGTGTCCGCCCACGTCGATCGCCGTCGTGCATCCCGCCTGGACCAGCCTCACGCAGACCGCGCGGATGATCGCCATGCGCTGGAACGTGTCGAAGCCATGTGAAATCAGGGGCGGCGGACGCTGCTCCCCCCCTTGGGGATCGTGATCCGATGCGTGGGCTGACAAGGCGCGATCTCCTGGGGCGAGACAATCAGACCCCAGGGGGCAATTCAACCCCATTCCAACTCTGGACGGCGCGAGCGCGCCCACGCTCTGTCTCGCGGCAGCTCGCTGCAGCGCTCCGGTTTGGAGTCCTGGGGCTTGCCGCAGATCCAACCATCCCCCATCGTGCCGGAATTCCCATTCCGGCGCAGCACTTTGGCCACGAATGAACACGAATTCTCACGAATCTCCCCTCTTGGACCGCCGCGCGCCCCCGCCGGCACTCTCCGTTGCTTGAGACCGACCGGATGCCGGCGAGGGCGCCGGCGCTGCTATGAAGGCCTGTCAAGGACAAGTGTGAGGAGGATCCGTCTGCTATTCGTGCTCGGGGCAC
>JAFGKF010000264.1 GCA_016928695.1 Candidatus Sumerlaeota bacterium
CCCGCAGTGGAAGCTGATCACAGTCTCCTGGGCGCAGAGCCCAGACACGCTGGCGGCCAAGGTGAGAAGCGGGAGTGCAGATCGAAGGATCATCGAACCACCTGTCGAAGGGAGAGTGAGCACCTTTGTGCGATGACCGCGGGAAAAGGTCAAGCCATCTCAGGTTGCTGATGATCGCGGGAACGCTGACAAAGAAAAGGGGCAGGGCCTTTGGAGCCCTGCCCATTTCATTGGGATTCTGAGGGATCAGATCACTCAGAGGCGAAGACGCTCAGCTCGACGGGCAGTGACGTGTCCGCCACGAAGTCGTCGAAGTAGAGCGTGCTCGTCACGGCACCCTGCTCGTTCTGATAAACGAAGAAGGCCTCGTAGTCGTTGGTGGCACTCAGAACCAAGGTGCCATCTCCATTCACCCAACCCGTGAATGTCTCAGTATTGAGATCGATGCCCTTGTGAGCCCAGCCAGACCAGTTGACCGAGCGGATCTCGCTCTGCTCGTACTGACCATCACGGGGAACCCACGAGTACGTGAGCTGGCCCGTGTTGGCTCCTGCGTAGATCCAGCATGTGAGGTAACCGGTGGTGGAACCGTCGAAGACAGGGCGTGTCGGGTAGCACGTCGCGCGGACGAAACCGTTGCTGACCGCTGTCCAGGTGAGATCGAGGCGGCCAGACATCGTCGACCCACCAGGGGCAATGATGGTCTCCTCAGAGGCCCAGGCGGATGCCAGATCCAAACCGGATGTGGAGCCGGAGTAATTGGGATCCTGGAACACCCCACCGGGCTTCTCCCAAGTCGCCCAGTCCTCCCAGTCCTCGAGCACAGTCTGAGCAAAACTGAGAGAGCAGATCATCATCATGATCGCAGTGATGCAGAGTATTCTCATACGTTTCTCCCTCCTGACAAATCTCTGTAGCTACAGAACCAACACTCTCGCTGGGACCGCAGTCCCCACATGTTGGTGTCACAAAACTCCCCAACAGAGATCGCAGAGTCAAGGTCGATTATGCAAATTGAAGCATAAATGTGTCATGTGTTTTCACTTGTCATTGTGCCTGGAGTCTTTGCGGGGGTGATCACACACCTATGTCACATCAGATGTTATCCGACTGACTCATCGGTGAGCAAAAGAGGCAGACCCGCCAGATCAGTGATTCTCTGGGGCTTGCTTCGCGCGCTCGAGACTCTCGCCCAAATAGGCCAAAACTCCTTGAAAACGGACCTCATTGCCCCTGTGGGCGTCGATCAACCGCTCGTGGGCCTCGATCATCATCCGGATCTGCTCGATCCGGCTCTGGGGCTGGGCTTCGGGGATCTTTTCAAACAGGGTGCCTGAGGAGGACGGAAGCTCCGTGGGTCCGGTCCGGATATCCAAAATGTGGTTCAGGCCCAGGGTGTGCAGCTGCCGAGACGTGTGCTCGTTGAGATTCACCAGCATCATCCGGCCCCGTTTGGATGCGCGCTGGTTGAGCCCCACCCCGGCCAGAACCCCCATGAAGGTGGAGTCCAATGAGGTGCATCTCTCGAGGTCGATGATCAGTTCGGTGTCCGGATCCGCGCCGGTCAGTGAGTCGAAGAGCTGCTTGAGACCCCCGGCGTTCTGATAGCAGCCACGCCCTGCGACCCGGATGACAAACAGGCGATCATCGACTCGCGCGACCTGGACTGGCTCATCGGCGTGCCGGGGTGACCCACCACTCATGACCACATCTCCTGAGCGAATCATGACCCTGGCCCCCTTTGGCCTCTCTGTCCAATCATTTCAGATCTCTCCCCCACACTCCCTCTCTCAGGGATTGATGAGGATCACCACGTCCCCGATGTCCACGTCACCACTGCCGTTTTGATCGGCGAGTGCGGCGCGCTCCTCGTCGAGCTCCACCGTGCCCAGCAGATGATCCACGACCTCCTGCAGCGTCGGCTGATCGGGGAGATCCACCTGGTAGATCAGTGACTCGATGTCGGTCTGGCCGGTGAAGTTCGAGTTTCCAAAGGCGACGGCGAGCACGTCGTTGTCCCCGTCGGCAAGCGAGGGGGTCATGGCCGTCCAGGTCCTCGCGCCCGAGACCTCACCCTCGAGATCACCGCCCACCACGGCGCCATTGACCGCGAGGATGACCGAGTCGGCGTCCGTGTCTGTCACGATGGTGACGGTGACGGGCGTGGCGGTGGTGAACGCCGTCAGATTTGGAGGTGAGACCGACTGGATCTCAGGGGGAGATCCCCCCATGCTGTCGCCGGGTGCGGGAATGGTGAGATCGTAGATGAGCACCACATTCGGATCGTTCGAGGCGATGACGGTGTCGAGCCCCCCCTCGCTGAAGGCGCGGTTGTACGCGTTGGCCGAGACGCCCGGTTCCCCGCCCACGACGTCCAGCGCATCGGGGTTGTTCTCATCGCCGATGTCGCGCGTCGAGTCGACGTCGTTGTTGTAGCCGTTGCCCCCCGTCAGCTCGTTCTCGAAGGTGGCCCCCTGGATCGAGATGCCCTCCGCCTCCGCGCCGTCGAGCCCCAGCACGGAGCGGGGGATGGCGAACTCGATCAGGTCGTTCTCGCCGCTGATGTGGCTCTGCTCCCCCTCGGGGGAGAACCAGATGGGGTCGCCTGTGTCATCGAAGATCTCGACACGGCTCATCACCGTGTCGATGAAGTGCACGTGCACGGTGAAGTCCCAGGTGTTCGAGGAGGTGTCGAGCCATGTGTCGGACTCATCGCCGACGAAGGTGAGCGTCCCCGCGCCGTCTGTGTCGATCGCGATGGCGAACGAGGTGCGCCGCACGTCGTTGATGTCGCGCATCCGGGCGAGGAGATAGAGGTTCGTCTGGTCCTGCGAGATGCGCAGCTCCGTCAGGTCCATGTTGAAGTCACCGGCGTCGTCGGTGTTGCCGATGTCCGTGTCATCGCCCAGATCCGTGCGCGCGTCGGCGGCCTCCCCTGTGTAGATCCACTCGTTGCCAGAGACCACGGCCGTGTGGATCGTCGAGTCCGGCGTCCCCGTCCAGTCGTTGTCCTGACCGTCGATGATCTTGCCACCCTGGGGCGGGATGAAATCCGCCGCGCCCAGGATCAGGACCGACGTCGACTCCTCATGCGTGATGCCGCTGCCCAGCGGGCCCGTCGAGGCCTGGACCCGCACGGTCGCCGCGCCATTGAAGAGCTCGGTGGAGCCGATCTCCGCGGTGACGGTCACCGTTGCCTGGGTGCCGTCGACCGCCTCAGACGCCACGAGGCTCTCGCTCTCCCCCGTCTGGAGGAACACCGAGAGCGAGCGCGCGGAGGGGTCGAGGCTGCCGACCGTGACCTCGAAGGAGACGGGATCGATCAGCAGCAGCGTCGGGGGATCGCCGGGCGAGGCGGGCGGCACCGGCGAGAGAATCTCGAAATCCGGCCCCGGAGTGCTAGCCGCAACCGTCACCGACCGGTCGATCACCGAGGGATCGTCGGTGGTGTTGATCAGCTCCGCGCTGGCGTTGAACGACCGGAGCCCCGCGCTGTAGCCCCGCCAGTTGAAGCGGAAGACGTCGAACTCATCCCCGAGATTGTCGTCGTTCTGATACAGCGTGTTCACCGAGCCGATCAGCCCGGGATCATAGGGCTGCGCGGGGTACGTCACCCCATCGATGACGAGCCTCAGATCGAAGGCCCGCGGATCGGCGCTGGCGGGATTGAAGAAATAGGGATCTCCCCCCGCGTTCGTCATGTCGACCAGGATGCGGATGTCGTCGTATTCGGCCACTGAGATGACATCGGGGAGATTCTCGAACTGGATCGGGGGGAGGTCCAGCGACACGTCGATGTTGTCGAACCGCGTCACGCTCGAGTTGCCCGTCGGCTCGAAGGCGACGACGGTCAGCGAGTGGACGCCGTTGGTGATGCCCGACCACAGGAAGCGGAACTCATCGCGGTCCACGCGGCTCGCCTGCGTCGCCGAGGAGATGGCGGCCTGTGCCTCCGCATCGGAACCCGAGAAGTCAGGCAGGACGTGCATCGAATCCGCCGTGGTGTCGGTCGACTGCAGCACCACCTCGTACTCGGTCGACTCCACGTCGTCGCTGCCCGTCTGGCCCGGGTACAGGAGCGCCACCTGCGGCTCGGCGCGGTCGACGTATATGACTTTGCGGAAAGTCTCCCAGATCGTGGGGAGCGAACTGGGCGACCGCTGGAGGAAGGCGCGCGCCTCGATGCAGTGGATTCCCTCACTCAGTGTGGTCAGGTCGATGGTCGAGGAGTAGACCCCTGTCCCCCCGCCATGGCTCGGACTCGCCGTGTCGAATCCCGAGAAGCCCGAGGCGTCGATCTCGACAATGGCGTTGTCGTCCAATCCCTCGGACTCGATCGAGAGTGTCAGCGTCGCGGAGTCGCCTGTCAGGACCTCGATCGGCGTCAGGCGACGGACGCCGTTGGGCACGCTCGCGTCATCCGGGGCGATGATGGAATCCAGCGGGCTGATCACGAAGGGATCAACCGTGGTGGAGCCACGCGGCTTGGCCAGGCCCCAGATCGCGTAGCCGAGGCCGCTCCCGTTGCTCGGAATCGTGACGGATGCGTTGCCATCGCCATCCACGCTCACCGTGGGCGAGGCCCCGGGGTTGCCCGTCAGCTCGACCAGCGTCACATTGCGGAAGGCGAGGTTCGAGATCGACCGGTCCGCGGGGAAGGCCCCGTTGTCGTTGAGCCCCACGAGCAGCGCGTTCTCGCGCTCGTAGATGTAGACGTCGCCGTCCACCCAGCGCGTCCGATGCGCGCCCCGACCATTCTCACGGTGAATGTCCACCAGCGTGGTGATGAGATTGCCGTACTGCCCGCCCAG
>JAFGKF010000265.1 GCA_016928695.1 Candidatus Sumerlaeota bacterium
AGCAGCGTGAGACTCAGGCTGTAGTCGGCCGTGTTGAGGAAGACCGCGGGCCAGCGAAGCGTCCACTCGAACGCCCCCTCCAGCCTCTCGGGCGCGCACCCGGCCTCCCGGGCCGTGGCGGTGCCCGCGATCTCGCAGTCACCGCGCACGACGGTCACACGGAGGTCAGGCGCCTCGATCGGCGACTCCGCCACGCCCCGCAGGTGCACCACCAGGGTCTCGCCGAAGCGGAAATCGGTCCGCTCCCGACCCTCCCCATCGGTCACACGCACCGCCTCGATCCGCACGGCGGCCGACTCCCCGCTGCCGTTGCCCCCGGGCCGGATGGTCTGCTCGCACTGAGCGCGGCGATAGGCCAGCGCGACCTCCTCGCTCGGCCCCCACATCACGGGGCGGCCCCCATCGAGCCAGAGGATGCGCTCGCACAGCGTGCGGGCATGGCGGATGTTGTGCGTGACGAAGAGGATCGTCTTCCCCGCGCGCTGAAAGGCCTGCATGGTGCCGAGGCACTTGAGCTGGAAGTGGCCGTCGCCCACGGCGAGGACCTCGTCGACCAGCAGCACATCGGGGTCGCAGTGGACCGCGACGGCGAAGCCCAGCCTCGCCCTCATGCCCGTCGAGAAGTGTTTGACGGGCATGTCCATGAACTCGGCGATCTCGGCATACGCGACGATGGCGCCGACGCGCTCGTCGATCTCGCGGTGGGTCATGCCCAGCAGAGCGCCGTGGAGATAGATGTTCTCGTAGCCCGTCAGGTCCTCATGGAAACCCAGCCCCACCTCGAGCATGGCGATGACCCGGCCGCGCACCTTGACGGTCCCCTCGCTCGGCGGGGTGATGCCCGCGATCATCCGCAGCAGCGTCGACTTGCCCGAGCCGTTGGCCCCGATGATGCCGATCATCGAGCCCGGCGCGATGTCGAGGGTGAGCCCGCGCACGGCCCAGAACTCCTGGCTGCGGATCACCGAGTGCGCGCGGCTGAGGATGAAGCGCGTGAAGACGTTGCCCGCGGCCGTGACCAGATCGTAGGACTTCCCGGCGTTTTGCAGGCGGATCGCGGGCTCACGCGCCATGGTCGAGACTCTGGCGCCCCCAGGCGGGGAGTGCAACCTCACATGAGCGTTGAACGGGGGATTCGGGTAGTGGTTGACTGATCCCCGGATGCCTCACCGTGATCCCACACGCGCCTCTTCCCTGCTCTGGGTTCTCCTGGGACTCGAGATCGCCATCTGGGCCGTGGGGCTGTGGTTCGCTCTCGTCTCTCTGAACACCCTCGATCCCCTCGTGTGGGGGAGCGCCCCTGCGGTGGGTGCGATCGCGCTCGGATGGGCCCCCGCCGCCCTGGGTCTGGGCTTCCTGCACCGCCATCTCCGGCGGAGATTGGGAGACCCCGTCGCCCCCCTGCGTCTCGCCCGGGTCGCTTGCCTCGTGCGCGGCCTCGGCCTTGGCCTGATCGCCGCGGGGGCATGGGAGTCACTGCAGGGTTACATGGAGATGGAGATCCCGCGGCTCGCCCTCGGGACCGCGGCAGTGTCGCTGGGGGTGATCGGGGCGGTGGTGGGCCATGGCGTCGTCGTCCGCAGCCGCCATCTCCAGGGCAATCCCTGGCGTGTGCTCGAGCGCATTCAGCGCGTGGGGAATCTCGAGGACCCCCTGCCCGTCGCGCGGCTCTTCGAGGACCTGCGCCACGCCACCGCCCGCGTCGGGCGCGCAGACGGCGATGCCGTCGAGGCAAGGGCCCGCCCGATCCTCGTCGGCCTGCGCGATCACGCAGTGACTCACCTCCACGGTCTCGCCGAGCAGGGGCGCGGCGAGGAGGCCCTGGGAATTCTCGGCCGGTGGACGGCGATGAACGCCGCGCTCGAGGCGCTTCTCCACTTCCTTCAGATCACACCCGAGCGACTGGCCACGCTCCGGGTCGAGATCGAACAGGCCAATGCCCATCACTGGGCGGAGCGACGCGCGGCCATCGAGCCGCTCGTCACACGGGCCGAGGCGTTGCTGGAGGAGGCCCCCGCCGCCCAGGCATTGCAGCAGGCGGACGAGGCGCTGCTCCAGATCGGCGAGGGGGTGCCCCCCGCTCCCCTCGAGGGTCTTCACCGCCGCGCCGCGGCCGTCCAGAGCCGCGCCCGCGAGGCCATGACCGAGGCGCACCGCTCCGCCGTGGCAGCGGCCGAGGCGGTGACCCAACCCACTCCTCAGAGCGACGAGACCCTCCTTTCCCCCGAGGCGAAAGAGGCAGTCCATGAGGCGCTGGACAGGGCGCGCGACGCGCTCGACTTCGCCCGCAGGCACCTGGAGAGAGGGGCCCCCCGCAGCGCGCTGGGATGGCTCGAGCACGCCGAGTATCACACCTTCGACGTCGGCGGCACGGAGCACGATCTCCTCCGCAGCGCGGTGGCCGAGCTCCGAGGACGCTGCGCTCTGGCGCTCCAGGGGGAGGCGCGTGAGGAGCCGGGGAGGGCTCTGCTCTCCCCAGAGAGCGGACAGCCCCTCCCCGACGCAGGGAAACGACTCCCCTGGCGTGACCTGACCCTGATCCTCGCGGGGGTGGCGCTGGTGGTCGGATTCCTCCTCCCCTGGCAGCGGGGACTCGCGGTCTCTCCCCTGCCGAGCATGCCCGCCGACGGCTTCGGCGCGCGGAACCTGGGCGACATGATGCGACTCGTCCGAGCGTCAATCGACGAGGGATACACCGCCACAGGGACGCTGGCCGTGCTCGAGATCCTCGCCGCCTGTGCCCTGCCGGTCTGCGGTGTCCTCGGCATCCTGGTGGGCATCGCCCGCTGGGGCAGCACTGAGCACAGGATGGGGATGCGCCTGCTGCTGCGTCTGCTCCGCGTCCTGCTGCTCGCCACCTGGCTCGGCGTGGCCCTGGTCCTCTTCAGTGTGTGGATCGACCGCTCCGCGCTGGGGTGGCAGATGCTCGTCCACGGGGTCGGGCTGAGCGAGATCCACACCCAGCTCTCCCAGCAGATCTCATCCGCCGTCATCGACAGCGAGGTGGCGACCCTGGGCCCACCGGCCTCAGGTTTCATCGGGATGCTCTCCCTTCTGCTCTGGGGCTCCCATGTCGGGCTGTGGCTGATGATCCTCGCCTTCCCCACGCTCTCGCTGGCCTCCATCGCCCCGGCGCGGGGAAGGGCGAAATAACAGCTGGCCAGCGCCTCCCCACCCCGTCTATAACCCGCCCCCTCAGACCAACGGATCCGCGGAAGAGCGCATGACCCACCTCCACTTCGACTGTGCCTCGGGCGTCGCCGGCGACATGATCCTCGGCGGGCTCGTCGATGCCGGGGGAGACTTCGAGGGGCTCACCGCCGCGCTGAAGACCCTCGCGCTCAGCGGATGGCGGATCGAGCGTGAAGAGGTCAGGCGAGGCGGCATCGCCGGCACGCTGATCCGCGTGATCGCGGGTGACGGCGAGCCACCCCATCGCCATCTCCCCCAGATCGAGAGGAGCATCGGAGAGAGCGGCCTCGCGCCCCGGGCCAGGGAGCGCGCCATCGCCGCCTTCCGCCTCCTGGCCGAGGCGGAGGGTGCGGTGCACCGCACCGCCCCCGAGCGCGTCCACTTCCACGAGGTCGGGGCCGTCGACGCCATCATCGACATCTGCGGCGCCATGCATCTCGCCACGGAGATGGGCGTGGAGACGGCCAGCGCCTCCTCGATCAACGTCGGCAGCGGGACGGTCGAGTGCGAGCACGGCACGATCCCCGTCCCCGCCCCCGCGACGGCGGAGCTGCTGCGAGGCGTCCCCACCCACTCCGACGGGCCGGCCGTCGAGCTCGCCACGCCCACCGGCGCCGCGATCGTCCGCACGCTGGCCACCCAGTTCGGCACGCAGCCACGGATGCGCGTCGAGGCCATCGGATGCGGCGCGGGGACGAAGGAGTTCCCGCATCGGGCCAACCTGCTCCGCGTTTTCCTCGGCGAGCGCGAGGGCGCGGCCGAGTCGCTGCCCGTCGAATCGCGCACGCTCCTGGTGATCACCGCGGAGATCGACGACATGACACCCGAGATGCTCGCGCCCGTGATCGAGCGCGGCCTGGGCGCCGGGGCACTCGATGTGAACATCGCCCCGATCCAGATGAAGAAGGGCCGCCCCGGCTGGCGGCTCACGGCTCTCGTCGCCCCCGAGTCGCGCGGCGCGGTGCTCGAGCTCCTCTTCCGCGAGACCTCGTCATTCGGCTTCCGCGTTCAGGAGGTCGAACGGGTCTGCCTGCACCGGCGCTTCGAGAGCGTCACGACCCCCTGGGGCGAGGTCGCGGTCAAGGTCGGTCTCTGGGGCGAGGACGTCCTCCGCGCCACACCGGAGTTCGAGGACTGCCGCCGCTTGGCCGAGACCAGCGGCGTGCCGCTGCCCGATGTCTTCGCCGCGGCCCAGGCGGCCATCCACGCCCGATTCGGAGACCACGCGTGAAAAAGATCCTGCTCCACTGGGTCATTCCCCTGGCCATCACCGTCGGTCTCCTCGCCCTGGCCTTCAGCCTCATCGAGCCCGAGAACCGCCGGAGAATCCCCGGTTACATCGCCGCGGTGCCCTGGCACGTTCACGTCCTCTTCGTGCTCGTCACGCTGATCTCCATGTGGCTGCGGGCCATCCGCTGGCGCGCGCTGCTGCCAGATTTTCCCCTGACCACGCGGAAATGCTTCGGACCACTGATGATCGGATTCATGATGAACGCCCTCTTCCCCGCCCGCGCGGGGGAGTTCGCGCGATCGGTCGTCCTCGGCCGCAAGGAGAAAATCCCCTTCACCTCCGTGCTGGGATCGGTGCTGCTCGAGCGGATCTTCGACGGCGTCGTGCTGCTCGCCAGCTTCGCCATCGTGCTCGCCATCCTCGGCACCGTCCTCCCCCCCGAGATCAGCTTCGGCGACAAGAGCATCACGAGCGAGGACCTTCAGGTCGCGGTGCGCGGGGCGACCATCGGGGTGATCATCGTTTTGGCGGGCATCATCGGACTCCTCATCCCCGCCGTCCGCCGGATCTTCGAGTCCATCGCCCACGCCACTCTGCCCCAGCGGTGGGGCAACACCGTCGTCGACCAGATGGAGAAGCTCGTCAGCGGCTTCCGCTCGCTCCACAGCCCGCTGGCCATCGTGATCATCATCCTCTGGACGCTCGCGGTGTGGGCAACGGTCGCACTCAGCTGTCAGATCGGGGCGTGGGGATTCGAGGACCTCGCCGAGATGAGCTTCCTCGAGGCATGGGCCATCACCGTCTTCGTCTGCATCTTCATTCTGCTCCCCGCCGCGCCGGGTTACTGGGGCTTCTATGAGCTCGGTGTCATCTTCGCCTGCGCCACGCTGGGACTGACGACGGCGACGGAGGTGGCGCTGGCCTACAGCGTGGTCATTCACCTCTGGCAGATCGTCGTCACGGTGGCTGTGGGGCTCATCTATGCCTGGGCCGAGGGATTGCACCTGGGCCAGCTGCGCCACAGGGCCGAGACGGACGATTCTCCTCTTTCCGAAAGAGAATGACAAAAAACTGTCTGTTGGCAGATCCGGGGCACAAGATCTTTCGCAACAGTGATTCAAAAAATGACAGCGTTCCAAACCATGGCATGTCCCGACTTTTTTATTGACGGTGTCAATGTCTGGACACACCCTGGTCGGTTCACATGGAGTGAGTGTCAGGTGGCAGCCTGCACATGATTCTGAGCGTCGCCCCTTCCTCCCTGTCGGGATCGGTCTCCCCGATCAATCCCCGGTTCGATGGACTGCGTGGACGCCCCCGCGAAACCGCGGCGCCGATCATCGAGGCCGAGGTCATCGAGAGCGACCTGCCCCAGGGGGAATACCCCCAGACATCAACGGGGCTTCTCCTCTCGATCCGAGACTCGTCGGTTCCCCGCCTGATTCAGATCTCCGGCCCCGTGGGCTATGGCGCCGACGGCCGCCCGCGCTACGCACCAGTGATGGAGATCGGCGCCATGCTGGATCTCGTCACCTGATCCCTCACCGGTTTCCCCTCAACCCCCTTTTGTATCGTGCGGGAATTCCCATGCATCGGCGCCACAGCGCCTGAAGTTCGCAGGCGGCTCCGGCACCCTCATCCCCCCGCCGCCGAGCCCCCTGATTCATGCAAATTGATTGCCCTCATCACCGAGCCCCGGAGGGGCATCACAATTTTAGCCAGGGGCGAAGCCCCTGGGGTGTGATTCCTCCCCCTGTCAGAAGCCCTGGATGGGGCGAGACAGAGGTCATTGTCTCGCCCCTCCCGGGGCTTTGGGAGTTCTTGGGTGATCGCTTTCCAGGGGCGCTGCCCAGCCTGCGCTGCGCTTCGGCGGGCTTGCCCCTGGCTATGGCTGTTTTGCCCCTCCGGGGCTCAGTGATGAGTGCATTCATTAATCAATGATGCTGTGAAGACAGCCTGGGAGAGGATGAGGCCTACTTCGCCATTGAGACGATGACGGGGGCGGGCAAGGTGGTGAGGCTCCGCCACGAGGAGCAGACGATCTCCGGCACCACCCAGTCATTCCTTCTGCTGGGCACCGAGTCCACCTACGCCGGCTCGCGCATGGTGCTTCTCGACAGCCCAAGCACCGACCAGGCCATGGACATTTTCCCGCTCCATGGGAGTCCTGTTGACATTGTGGCGATGAGCAGCACCCCCTCCACCCTGTACCCTGACCGGCATGGATACGTGGTGTCCACGCGCGAGTCGATCATCCCGAGTGTGCCCGACAACATCCTGGAGTATCTTGTGCCTGTTGATAGCGGCGAGACGTGGTACGATCGTGGCTGGATCCAGGTCGTGGGGCTGGACGAGCCCAGAGGCCTGGCCGTCCTGCCCCTGAACTTGGCAGAGTGAGGGCGCGAGTTGACGAAGAGCTCAGAGTGAGCGACACTTACCTCATGAGAAAGTCACTTGCCATCCTCGCAGCTCTTGTCGCTCTCGGGTCTCCCGGTGTGTACGCCGGCGTGATAACGTTCACAGATGTTTCGGTAGGGGCGGGAATCACGGAGTCGAGACGGGGCCGTGAATGCACCATGGTGGACTTCGATCTCGATCGTGATCTGGACATCATGGTTTGGAATGCCCTAAATCAAGATGACCAGCTCTATGAAAACATGGGCAATTCGACATTTGTGGATGTTGCCAGTACATTTGGCATCCTTGGTGCAGTATCTTTCCATGAGGAGCGCGGGTCTGGCTTTGCTGACTATAACAATGATCAGCGTGGCGATGTTTTTGTGTCGGCATTGCACGTTGCGACAGATGAAACCAATGTGTTTTTTGAATCAAATTCGGACTATACGTTTAGTGAAATCGGCAGTTCTGTTGGTATTCGGTCTGACACTCAGCATCTTGGTCCTGTGTGGTCTGACGTTGATGAGGATGGTTTTTCAGATATCTATGTTGGTGTTATTCCAGAAGTGTTTACTGGAATTCCAGGCACGGCACTTTTGTTCATAAACGTTGATGGCCTCACTTTCATAGAACAAGCATCAAGTGCCGGTGTTGCTTTCGACGGTAATGGTCAGGCACATCTTTGGTGGGACTGGGAGGATGATGGGGATCAAGATCTGTACATTGGGGTTTATTTCGATTCACCTACGGACAGAATGCGCGACAGGATCTATCGGAATGATGGAACAGGACATTTCACGTGGGAAGCGGCCGCAATCAACTCGAGTCCAGAAAAGGCGGTGGAAACCCAGCTGGCAGATTTTGATAGTGACGGTCTTTTGGAAATCCTTGTCATTCAAGAGGATACAGTCAACGTTCTCTGGCGTGACAACGGAGATGGGACGTTCACCAACATCGCCCCGGCGTTGAATCTCGAGATGGATCCTCCAACACCGGGAGGGAATCCAGAGTTAAAGACAGATGCTGTTGTAGCAGACTTCGACAACGACATGGACCCAGATGTTTTTGTGACGTGGCGCGATCTGACAGTCGGGGGTGAGCCTCCGAACCAGCTCTGGATCAATGAAGGGGGTACCTATGTGGAAGTGGGAGCTTCCGCAGGATTCACAGAGGAGGTCAATTCAATACACTGTTCGGCTGGTGACCTCAACGGCGATGGCTTCCTCGATATCTATGTCGTCAACAACAATGGATTTGGCACCCGCGACACGCTCTACCTCAACGACGGGAATTCCAACCACTGGTTCGAGATCGACCCTGTGGGATCGATGTCGAACCGGGATGCCATCGGACTGAAGGTCTGGCTCACCGCGGGGGGAGTGACCCAGGTCCAGGAGCTCTACTCAACCACCACACAGCCCACGCGCCTGCACTTCGGCCTGGCTTCAAACGAGGTCGTCGACGAGCTGGTGCTCCGCTGGCCACGGGGCCTCATGGAGACCTATGAGGATCTCCCCGCCGATCAGGTTTTCCGACCACTTGAGGGCGCCACCTCCCTCGCCGGGCAGATCGTGGTCATCCGATGAGGGGCGTGGCGTGGTGTGCTCGTGTGATGGTGTGCTGGTCTCGTTTCTTCTGTAGGGGCGCAGCACGCTGCGCCCGCGGGCACAGCATTCAGCCGCCGC
>JAFGKF010000266.1 GCA_016928695.1 Candidatus Sumerlaeota bacterium
GACGGTGACGCTGGTCAACATCGACTCCTTCCGTCTGTCGCGCAACGACCTGAGACTGGACGACATCCGGCTGGCCGACGCCCGGACGACACGCGTTTTCACGCTTGCGCCCTCGGCGCTCGCTGGGATAATCTCTGTGCGTGATGTCACCCTGACCGGTCCCAACACCGACACCTGGTATCACTATGACCGCTTGGGCAACCTCATGCTGACCACCGACAGCGACGGCGACTCGAACGGCCTCCGGTGGCAGGACGCGTATGGGAATCAGCTCGCGTCGCTCACCGACGGCTCCTGGGCCAGCGCGCCGGTCTCTGGCACTTCCGCGGGCTTTATAAGCAAACCATTCGATGGCGACATAGAGTTTACATATGGCCATCACCGTTGGTATGATCCACAACTGGGTCGATACATATCACGCGATCGCGCGTCTTCCTTTGATCCAGATTACCCAGACTTTATACCAAGTCGTCTCCATGACGACTCCCTGTCACACCCTCATGTCAATCCTTATCTCTATGCCCATGCAAATCCGAATAGCTACGTTGACATTGACGGCAACGCTGCCGCCTTCGTCGGCGCCATTGTCGTAGTCACAATTGGATCCCTTGTCGTCATATTAATTCTGGGGATCGGCAACAATAGCCAAGTGATTGTCCAGTGCAATAGTGGCTGTATAAACAACTCTGCAGGCACAGCAGGTGCAGGATCCAACCCTCTATACACACCAAGGCCAGGGGCTCCGGCAAGATGTGCGAATGTATTGTGTAGAGCATTGACGGTTTATTACGGAACGCCAAATGATGCTGAGTCGCCAAATCGGGATGTCGGAATTGCCAATAGCTACATCCAGTACTGGAATACATACTGTGCAGGCCCCGGGGCGCAGATTCCCTATTTTCAGAGCCCCTGGGGCAGCCGTCCTGTCGGCATCCCCGAGGGCAACACAGACACCCCCTGGTTGCCCTGGTGAACTGGACTGAAGCACAGGACATGGGTTTATGGTGATATTGGAGGTGAAGTGTGCCAGTCTTCCCCGTATCTGTATTGTATAGGCATAGATACGCAGTATTTGCGGCTGTGGTAGTAGTTATTGCGATTATGTCTTCTATAAATATTGATCCAGTATCGTCGTTTATCCGCGTGCACAGTGCTGTTTTTGTTATCTGTCTGTGCTTTGTCTGTGGCTGTGCATTGCACTATTACATTGATTTGCGCTTGAAGGCTTCTGGGGCAAAGAGGCATCGCGTACTTAACGCAGTCGCGTTTTCGGTGCTTCTATCATTTGCTGTTCTGATTCTAACAGCTCTGCTTTCAAAGCATCAGGCAATGACATCCCGGCTTTCCGATGAATTTATTCTGTCCAGATGGTTTCGTGTGGTTCCAGTTGTTGTGGTGTTTGTATATGTGGCTACAACAGGGCTATTACTGACCATTTCTGGTAGATCTGGTGGGCATACGTCACAGAGGGGGGACAACTATAAAGAGCGTATGGACAAGGCAACTGTTGGAAACGGAGAATAGCAGATGGTTGACGGGCGCGGGGACGGCCTCGATGAGCTACCTCAGCTGGGGCTCGGGCTCGGGCACCTGGAATTCGACCATGGGCTGGATGAGCGTGGGGGACCTGTGGGGCTCGTCGGCTCCGGGCGACTGGGCGGTCTTCTCCCGCGACGTCGCCCAGGACATGAGCGACGTGCTGGGCCTGACGCTGACCGACATCGACTCCTTCTACGTGCACACGGGCGATCAGCGGGTGGACGACATTCGCCTGGCCGACGCCCGGACGACTCGCGTTTTCACCTTGGCGCCGAGCGCGCTGGGGGAGCCCCCTATGGCTCCCCCCTTGACACCCCGCACTCACAGGTCAACGATGCCCCGATTTTCCTCTGGAAAGGGGTCAATGCGTCCCTGTGGACTGTGAGCTGATCATCGGTTTCGAGATTCACACGGAGCTGAAGACTCGGACCAAGATCTTCTGTGGCTGTTCGACGGCGTTCGGCTCCCCCCCCAACACGCAGGTCTGCCCTGTCTGCCTGGGGCTGCCGGGATCGCTGCCCGTCCTCAATCGCCAGGCGCTGGAGTTCGGGATCCGGACGGCGATCGCGCTGGAGTGCGAGATCCCCGAGCGCACGGCCATGGACCGGAAGAACTACTACTACCCCGACCTCCCGAAGAACTACCAGATCAGCCAGCAATACGCCTGCCTCGGGCGTGGCGGCCACATCGACATTGCGCTCCCCGACGGCTCGACGAAGCGCATCCGCATCAACAACATCCACCTCGAGGAGGATGCGGGCAAGCTGATGCACGCCGAGGAACCCGGCTCCAATCACAGCGTCGTGGACCTCAACCGCGCGGGCACGCCTCTGATCGAGATTGTCACCGAGCCCGATCTGCGAAGCCTCGAGGAGGCCCAGGCGTTCATGCAGACGATGCGCAGCCTCCTGCGCTGCATCGACGTCTCCGACTGCAAGATGCAGGAGGGGAGCCTGCGCTTCGAGGCCAACATCAGCGTTCGCCCCCGGGGCTCGGAGACGCTCGGCCCGAAGGTGGAGATCAAAAATCTCAACTCGACCAAGACGGTGCTCCGCTGCATCGAGCACGAGTTCGCCCGCCAGAGCGAGATGCTGGAGACGGGGGAACGCGTGCTCCAGGAGACGCGCCTGTGGGACGATGTGCGGGAGCAGACGGTGGCCATGCGCTCCAAGGAGGTCGCGAACGACTATCGCTACTTCCCCGAGCCCGACCTCGTGCCGATTCGCATCCCCGTGGCGTGGCGCGAGGAGGTGCGGGCTGCGCTTCCCGAGCTCCCCGCCGTCCGGCGCGAGCGATTCATCCGCGAACACGGCCTGCCCGAGTACGACGCGGGCATTCTGACGATCGATCGGGCTCTCGCCGACTACTTCGAGGCGGTCGTGGCGGGCTGTGGTCAGCCCAAGCTCGCCTCGAACTGGATCATGACGAGCGTGCTGAGCCATCTCAACGAGCGGGGAATCGACATCGATGAGTTCCGAGTGCCCGCCGCCGCCCTGGCGCAGCTGATCGGTCTGATCGACGAGGGTGTGATCAACAGCAAGATCGCGAAGACGGTCTTCGAGGAGATGGTGGCCACAGGGGAGGACCCCCGCCGCATCGTGGAGGCGAAGGGGCTGATGCAGATCACCGACACGGGGGCGATCGAGGAGCTGGTCGACCGGGTGATCGCGTCCAACGCCGAGGTCGCCGAGCAGTACCGCAGCGGCAAAGACAAGGCGAAGGGGCGTTTGGTCGGTCAGGTCATGAAGGCCTCGAGAGGCAAGGCCAATCCTCAGCTGGTCAATCAGCTGATCGATGAGAGGCTGCGGGGCTGAGGCTGCTCAGCGGTGAATGATGTGGTCGTCGGCCGTGTAGGTCGGGGTTCCGTTGTTCCCCACGCTGCATGAGACATTGTCGGTGCGCGAGCCGAGCATGTAGGCCTCGCCCGTCTGGGGGCAGGTCAGCTGGGCGCGCGGCCCCAGCCGCTGCCGAATCTCTTCAAAGGTGACCCCCGCGCCCGGATTCTCGACGATCCGCGTGTCGAGAATGGCCTGCTTGGCCGCCTCGATCGCCGCCATGTTGTTGCGGCACTGCTGCGCCAGGGCATCGGCGTTGCCCACGCTCTGCCCCTGCTGCTGCCTCTGGGCGGTGCCGTAGCGCATGTTGCCGATGGAATCCCAGACGTTTCGGACCTTCGCCTGGAACCAGGGGCTGACAAAGTAGGCGATCACCAGAGTGATCACGACAGCGCCGCCGATGATTTTGCTTTTCATCGGACCTCCCTCCGTCCTCTGGCGCCATTGTCTCGCTCAGCCGCTGACCGTCAACGCCTTTCAAGTTCGCGGCCCCCGATGACGATGAGACCCGTGGAGGCTCTCCACCGGTGAGAGACCTGAGATCAGTGCGTTCGATCATCGCTCTCTCTGCGCTGCTGCTGATGTGTGGCCCGCTGGGCGCCGCGCCGTCGCAGGTGCGCTCGCATGAGAGGATCAACACGCCCCCCAGCCTCGGGGAGTTCCGTGGACTCGACGCGCAGAGCTTCATCCACCTGGCCAATCCCGCCCGGGAGATGGTCGATGGGGATGCCCAGAGCGCGGTCGAGCGTGTGCCGATGGCGAGCCGCCCGAACCGCCCCCCGGCGGAGGTCCGTCTGCCCCAGGAGTTCTCCTCGGGTGATGTGCTCTACCGCTACCTCAACAACCGCGTGAATCTCCGGGGGGGACACATCCCCCGCTTCCTCAAGCTCGACATCTACATCAACTTCGGCACGAACACGGGGATGCCCGAGGCTCTGAGCGACGTGGACAATGCTCCGCTCAACGACGTCGTCGACCACATCTTTGGGCCCCTGTCGTTCAACGATGTTCGGCACCCCTCGCAGAAGCGCGATCTCCGCGAGGAGATGATCATGGGCTTCAACGAGGTCCTGGGCACCGACGCTGTCCTCGACATCTACTACATTCAGTTTCTCGTCTTCTGACCCCCCCCCTCCGAGCTTGACGCGCCATCGGGTGTCTGGTCGGCTGTCGCCCTTTTGCAGAGACAGAGGAGAATCTCATGAGTCAAAAAGGCGTCACCATCTGGTTCACCGGCCTCAGTGGGTCTGGCAAGTCCACGATCGCCCACGTCCTGGAGAACCGCTTTCACGAGGCCGGTCTGCGCTTCGAGATCCTCGACGGGGATGTGGTCCGCACCAATCTCTCGAAGGGGCTCGGGTTCAGCAAGGAGGACCGCGACACCAACATCCGCCGCATCGGATTTGTGGCCCATCTCCTGACCCGCAACGGCGTCATCGTCATCACGGCGGCGATCAGCCCCTACCGCGCCATCCGCGATGAGAACCGCGAGCTGATCGGCGATTTCGTCGAGGTCTATGTGAAGTGCCCCCTCGAGGTCTGCGAGGAGCGCGACGTCAAAGGGCTTTACAGAAAGGCCCGCGCCGGTGAGATCAAGGAGTTCACAGGGGTCAGCGACCCCTACGAGGAGCCGCTGCACCCCGAGGTGGTCTGCGAGACCGACAAGGAGAGTGCTCAGCAGAGTGCCCAGAGAATTCTCAACCGCCTGGTCGAGCTCGGCTATATCGATGCCTCGTTTGCGGCGGAGATCTGATCGCCGAGGACCACGATGAGCGAGCGCCTGGTTGATCTCCACATGCACTCGACCGCCTCGGACGGAAGCCTGACCCCGTCTGAGCTCGTCGCCCACGCCCTCGAGGTGGGGCTCGCGGCCATTGCTCTGACCGACCACGACACCACGGATGGGGTCGCGGAGGCGATCGCCGCCGGCGAGCGGCTCGGTCTCGAGGTGGTCCCCGGGATCGAGATCAGCGCCAAGCGCGAGCGCGGCACGCTTCACATCGTGGGACTCTTCATCGACCCGGCAAATCGCCGCCTTCAGGAGAGATGCGTGCGGCTCCGCGCGGAGCGCGCCGCGCGCAACGGCCGCATGGCGGAGCGCCTGACGGAGCTGGGGATGCCGGTGAGCATCGAGGAGGTCCGGGCGAAGAGCGGCGGCGGTGTGCTGGGCCGGCCCCACTTCGCGGCGGTCATGCTCGAGAAGGGGCATGTCACGTCGCTCGATGAGGCGTTCGACAGGTGGATTGCGAAGGGTCGCCCCGCCTATTTCCCGAAGGCGCTGTTCGACCCCGCGGAGTCGATCGAGATGATCCACGACGCCGGAGGTGTCGCGATCCTGGCCCACCCCTCCCAGCTGCTCTGCGACACCGCGGCGGAGCTGGAGGGGATGGTGACTGAGCTGAGGGACCTGGGGCTCGACGGGATCGAGACACAGTGGTCGACGGCCACCGCCGAGGAGATGGAGGAGGCGGAGCGACTCGCCGAGCGCCATGGGCTTCTCCGCTCGGGGGGCTCGGATTTCCACGGGGGCGTGAAACCGGACATCCGGATCGGGGTCGCCCGCGGCCAGATCCGCCTGACCGGCGAGGTGCTCGAGGCCCTGCGTGAGGCGGCGCAGGCCCGCCGTTGACGATTCATCCCCCGCGGGGAACAATCCCGCCCGCGCCATGACTCTCACCCCCCCACCGACGCTGATGTTTGTGACGGATGCCATCCGCCACGACTACATCACGGCCGAGGACGCCCCGTTCATCCACGGTCTCATGCAGACCTGCTCGCACGCGCGACGCCTGCGCCCCAACTTCGGCTTCTGCGAGCGGGCCGAGATGTTCACGGGCACGCGCCCCGACGTGAACGGCTATTTCTGTGCCATCACCCTCGGGGAGGGTTCGGACTTCTCGCGGTGGGACACCGCGCTCTGGGGACTGCTGGACTGGGAGACTCACCTCGGGCGGAGGGTCATCCGCCGGGCGATGCGCGAGTGGTTTCGGCGCATCCGCGGGATCACTCAGCCGATCTGTGAGATCCCGATGCGGCTTCTGCCCCGCGTCGTGCTGACCGAGGATCTCTTCGACTACCATGGGGATCTGGGCAAGTTCTCTGTCGAGACGATCCTCGACGTTCTGGCGCGCGAGGGGCGGTCCACATTCTTCGACGCCTTCCCCTCTCTTCGCACCCCGGCGTATTGGGATCACGAGCGGGTCGAGATTTTCCTGCCGGGCATCGAGCGGCCGCACCACTTCTACCCCTTCTATCAGGGGGTGGGGGATCACATCGGGCACATCCACGGCCCCACGAGCGAGGAGCGGCGCCGGATGGTCCGCGGGGTCGACGCCGTGGTCGAGCGTGTCGTCACGGCTTTTCAGCGCGCCCATCCCGAGGGTCGATTTGTCGTCTTCGGCGATCACGGGATGCTCGACGTCGAGCGCACAGTCAGCGTGATGCCGATGTTGCGGCGCGCCGCCCGTGGGGCGGGCCTGCGAAGTGGACGTGACTTCGACGTCTGGCTCGACTCCACGCTGGTCCGCCTGTGGTTTCGCTCGGAGCGCGTGCGCGAGCGCCTGGGGCGCTGGATCGCCGAGGATGAGACGATGAACACGCACGGCCAGATCCTGACCGCCGAGCGATGCGTGGATCTGCACGTCCCGGCACCGGGGGGCGACTATGGCGATCTCTATTGGCTCGCTCACCCCGGTGTGCTCCTCTGGCCTGACTATTATCATCACCACGTGAAGTACCGGGGGATGCACGGCTATGAGACCCACGTGCCAGGGCAGAAGGGGTACGCCGTCTGGCATCACCCCGAACGCACCCGCGTCACGCTCGACGAGATCGAGGGCATCGACATCTGCCCGCTGATCGCGGAGATGCTCGAGGTGCCCGTGCCCGCGCAGTGCCAGGGGATCAATCCCCATGATCGGATGGGCCTCTGATGCGGATCTCAGTTGTTCTCCGCGTGAAGAACGAGGGGCGAACAATGGACGCCGTGCTCAGGGGTGTCGCGAATCAGATCGGCGTGGATCCCCCCGAGCTTGTTGTTGTCGACTCGGGCTCCACTGACGACACTTTGGCCATCGCCGAGCGCCACGGCGCCAAGATCGTGCACATCCGCCCGGAGGACTTCACCTGGGGAGGGGCGATCAACACAGGGATCGAGGCGGCGTCGGGAGAGATCGTGGTCCTTCTCTCAGGCCACTGCATCCCTGTGGGTGAGCGGTGGTTGACCGATCTTCTCGCCCCGCTGGAGAATCCACGCGTCGCCGCGACGGCGAGCCGCCACGTCCCTGATCTCGCCATCGATCCCCTCGAGGCCGTCGAGCTCCTGGAGGACTACCCCGGGGGGAACGAGCCGGTGGAGGGGGGGGCCTTCTCCAACGCCTCGGGTGCGCTGCGGCGCTCGGTCTGGGAGACAATCCGCTTCGACCCGGGCCTGGTGAGCAACGAGGACGGTGAGTGGGCGTCCCGTGTGCGCGCGGCGGGTCACACACTGGTCTACTGCCCGGCCAGCCGTGTGGTCCACAGCCACCCCCCGTGCGTCGATGTGGTCTACAAGCGTCTCTTCTGGCGCGCCCTGACCGGCGTTCAGCTCTATCCGGGCTGCCGAGATGGGCAGTGGCTCTATCTCCTCTACCGCATGGCGAAGTACCTGTGGAAGGACCTGGTCTCCCTGACGCGTGCGGGGCGTCCCTGGTCGTTCTGGCGTGCGCCGTTCTACGAGATCGTGCGCCAGGGCGGGCGCTTCCGCGGCGCCCGCATGGCGGGCAAGATCGACATGCGGTCGAGATACGCCGGGCTCGAGATTCCCCGGTGGCTGAGGCGCTTTGATCCGATCCTGCGGGGCCTCGAGCGGCCGGGGAGGACCCAGGTCCATGAGTGAGCCAGAGGGTCACCACTTCACGGTTCACCGGGATCCGGAGATCGACTCTCAGATCCGAGAGGATGTGGAGTTTCTCCGTGGCGAGATTCTCGCGGCCTTTCCCGATGCGAGGGCGCTCTTTCTCGTCGGCGGCTTCGGGCGGGGAGAGGGTGGAGTGGTCCATCGCGGGGGACGATGGCGCCCCGCCAACGACTACGATTTCGAGCTCATCACGCGGCGCGCGGTGGATCATGCGACTCTCCATGCGCTCGGAGAGCGGCTGGCGGGCGAGCTGGGCATTCCCTTTGTCCACGTCGAGAGCTCCTCGGTGTCGCGGCAGAGATTCCGTGGCGCCTCGGAGTACACGGTGGACCTGCGCCTCGGGAGCCTCGCGCTTCACGATCCGCATGACATGCGGCGCCGACTGCGCCGCTGCCGACCGGATCGCATTCCCCTCCGCGATGCCCTGATGACGCTCTTCACGCGCTCCTCGGCGCTGCTGTGGCACTTCGAATGGGGAAGAGACTGGGCGAGGGCACCGCGGGAGGATCGCGATGCCCTGGCGGGTCAGATCTCAAAGGCACTGCTCGCCATCATGGACGCCTGGCTCATCCGGACGCACCAGTACCACCCCAGCTATGCCGAGCGCCTCCGGCGAATGGAAGCTCTCTCGCCGGGGGAGGAGCTGATCGAGGCTGTGCGCTGGGCGACCGAGGTCAAGCTGCGCCCGGACTCAGCCCCCATCCCCGAGGATCTCAACGCCCTCTGGTTCAAGGCGCGCGATCTGCATCAGGCCGAGGTCTTCCGCCACGCGGGGGTGATGGCTCTCCGGGCGCTCCGATCGGTGAAGTGGATCCGGGCGAATCTTCAGCGGCTGCGCGCGGAGGCCCAGGCGATGGCCGAGGGGAGCTCCCGCGACTGGAGCGCGCTCTCGGAGTCGCTTCGCTATGAGAATCAGTCGCTCGTGGACCAGCTGCGACTTCTGCGACGAAGCCGCGCGACCTCATGGGAGCGGCATGTCCACTTGGCGATCGTCAACATGCAGGCGCTGGCCCTCCTCGAGCCCGACGGCACATGCGATCCCGATCTCCTCAGGCATCTGCACCGCTGCTGCTCGTGTCTCGGAGAGGCGACGGAGGGCGATGACTGGGAGTCTCTTCGGCAGACTCTCAATCACCTCTTCCCGCGACTGTGGTGATCACGTCACCCCCCTGATTCACATGGTCAGGGCCATCAGGGCCTTGCAGGTGTGGAGGCGGTTCTCCGCCTCCGGGTAGACGATGGACTGCGGGCCGTCGATCACGTCGTCCGTCACCTCGTTGCCCCGGTCGGCGGGCAGCGGGTGCATGTAGACTCCGTCTTTTTTCAGGAGCTTCATCCGGCGCTCGTCGCAGATCCAGTCGCGGTGTTTCTTCGAGCGTCTGAGCGACTCCTCGGGCTCCCCGAACAGATCCATGATGCCCCACGACTTGGGGTAGACGATGTCCGCGCCCTCGAAGGCGGCATCCATGTCGCCGGTGAACTCGAGTTTCGTGCCGGCCTCGGCGGCGACCTTTTTCGCGTACTCAACAGTGTCGGGCATCAGGTCCCAGCCCGGGGGGTGGGCGACGACCACGTCGAGGCCGAAGCGCGGCATGAGCATCATGAGGCCCTGTGGGGCGCTCATGGGCTTGGCGTAGGAGGGTGCGTGGGCCCAGGAGACAGCGATCTTGCGCCCCCGGATGTTGTCCTTGCCGAAGTGCTCCTGAACGGTCATCAGGTCGGCGATCGCCTGGCAGGGGTGATCCACGTCGCACTGCATGTTGATCACAGGGATCGTGGCGTGCTCGGCGACGGCTCGCATCAGCGTGTTGCCCTCACCGGGCACCAGGTCGTGCCGGATGGCGATCCCGTGGCCATAGCTTGAGAGAATGATCCCCATGTCCTTCGGGCTCTCGCCGTGGGCTGCCTGGCTCGTCTCCGCGGCGATGAAGTGGGCGTGGGCGCCGAGCTGCGTTGCGCCCGCCTCGAAGGAGTTCCGCGTCCTCGTCGACTTGTCGTAGAAGAAGAGAAAGATCGTCTTGTTCTGGAGCACCAGTGTGGCCTCGCCCCGCTTGAAGCGCTGTTTCAGGTCGCCCGCGACGTCGATCGCCAGCTGGATCTCGTCCACGCTCCAGTCGCGTGTCTCGATGTAGTCGCGCCCACGCAGGGTGTCAGGGATGCTCAGGGACATGGGAAACCTCTCTCACTCAGTTTCAAAGAGAGCGAGTGTCCAGGATCGGGGGGGGTGCTGTCAACTGCCCTGAGAGTCAGGGCGTCGTGGCCTCGCCCTCGGGTGGCATCCGAGTGAA
>JAFGKF010000267.1 GCA_016928695.1 Candidatus Sumerlaeota bacterium
CACCGAGGATATTCCCCCCCCCGTTGTCGTCACGCGCCGCGGCGACACGATCGACATCGAGACACATCCCGGTGCCGTCGTCCGCGCGCCCCGACCCGGCGAGGTGATCTACGCAGGGGCCCTCGAGGGCTTCGGGCAAGTCGTCATCCTCGACCACGGGGAGGGACTCCTCTCGGTCGCCGCCTCCCTCGACGGGGTGGCTGTCGACGTCGGCGATCGCGTCGCCGCGGGCCAGGCGGTCGCCACCGCAGGTGTGCTGCGCGAGTCCGGTCTGCCCGGACTCCACTTCGAGGTCCGCCGCGGCTCAGACGTTCTCGACGCCGTTGATTGGCTGGGGGGCGAGAACGCCGTCGGATCGCTCCTGAGGCCCTGAGGCAAGGGCTTGACCTCCCTCCCCGCCTCTGAGACATCATCTGCGATGAGCGACGAGACACGCATCGGCGACTGGCTCCAGGTCCACTCCGGCCACGCCCTCTGGCCCCTCGACCCACGGCCCGAGGAGATCCGCATCGGCGACGTCGCGCAGGGGCTCTCGCACCTCTGCCGCTTCGGCGGTCAGTGCCGTGTCTTCTACTCCGTCGCTCAGCACTCCGTCTTCGTCGCCGAGATCTGCGCCGAGCTCGCCCGTGACCTCGACCCCGAGGCCCAGCGGCTCAACACCCTTGCCGGTCTGCTCCACGATGCCCCGGAGGCCTTCATCGCCGACGTCCCCCGGCCGGTGAAAAATCATCTCCCCCCGTTTCACGAGATCGAGGCCCGCCTGTGGGACGTCTGCGCCCGCAAGTGGGGGCTCGCCGACCCCGAGTCGGGCGAGCCGCTCTACGACGTCGATCTGGTGAGGTGTGGCGACGACACCGCGCTCATCACCGAGAAGCGCGATCTCATGGCCGTCGAGATGCGCTGGGGCCTGGAGGACCATCTCACCCCGCTCGCCCGCCGCGTCGAGCCCGTCCCCCCCGAGGAGGCGCGTGCGATGTTCCTCGCCGAATTCGAGCGACTCCATCGCCTGTGAGGCTTGCCTCCGCCGCGTCGCCGCGTACTCTCCCCCCATGCGCCGCCTGCTCCGCGCCCTCGCCACCCTGATCCCCCACCGCGCCGACTGGCGCGCGATGGGATGGGGAGGCGTGTGCTGCGCACTGCTCAGCGCCGCGATGATGACGCTCGCCTTCCCGCGCTGGGGCATCGGTTGGCTCGCCTGGGTCGGACTCGCACCCATCTTCGCCGCGACGCGCAGCCGCCCGCCCCGCGCCGCCAAGTGGCTCTGGTACCTCTTCGGCGTCGCCTGGATCTACGCCTCGATCTGCTGGTTCAACGTCACGATCTACGTCAACGCCCTCATCATCGGTGGCATCATCCTCATGGCACTGATCCTCGGGCTCTTGGTGCTTCTCTTCGGATGGTGCGCGATCTGGCTGAGGCGGCTCGGGCCCCTCTCGCTCGCCCTGATCCCCATGGCCTGGGTCGCCATCGAGTGGCTGCACAATTTCAGCGACCTCTCCTTCCCCTGGCTCTTCCTCGCCCACACCCAGTGGGATCGCCCCACCCTCATCCAGTCCGCCTCGCTTTTCGGAACGCATGGGCTCAGCTTCCTCATCGTCGCGGGCAATCTGATTCTGGTCGAGGTCGTCGCCCTCGCCGTCCGCGTCCGGCAGGGCGAGCGCGAATTCAGCTGGGTCGGCGTCGCCGCGCTCGCCTGGGGAGCGCTGATGGTCCTCAACACCCTCCTCGGCGCCCATGCCCTCGCGCGATGGCATCGCCCCCCGGGCGAGGAGGCCATCCGCGTCGCCATCGTTCAGCCGGCCTGGGAGCAGCGCGACAAGCTGGAGGCCATGGAGCAGCCCGCCTTCAGCCTCGACCTCTACCGCGTGATGATCGAGCAGCTGCGCGCCCTCCAGCCCGGCGAAGTCGACCTCGTCATCCTCCCCGAGTCGGTCATCATGGACTTCGCCTTCCCCCTCGAGGGGAGGCACTGGCGTGACGCCCTCGCCCACGAGGCGGAGCGCCTCGGCGCCACGATCATCTTCGGCGCGAACCGCGCCACAGTCCCCGAGGGAATGTCCCTCGACATGATCTACTCCTACGGTGATCTGGAGATCGCGAACAGCGTCTGGGCTCTCGATCCCGACGGGGAGGTCGCGGGCGTCTACGACAAGATCCGGCTCGTCCCCTTCAGCGAGAGCGCCCCCCTCATCTCGCTCATCCCGGGGCTCATGGAGCTCACGCTGGGCAACATCGCCCTCTTCGTCCCCGGCGAGGAGCACGCGCTGCTCCCCGTGAGGAGGGACGACAAGACCATCCCCGTCGGCGCCCACGTCTGCTTCGAGTCCACCTTCGCCGACCTTGTCCGGCGCTTCACCCTCAAGGGGGCTCAGCTGCTCGTGACCGTGACCAATGACGCCTGGTTCCTCGAGACCTCCGGCCCCTGGCAGCACTGGATCGTGCAGCCCTTCCGCGCCGTCGAGAATCGCCGCTGGGTCATCCAGGCGGCGAACACCGGCATCTCGAGCGTGGTCGACCCCGCCGGAGTCGTCATCGCCCGCACCGATCTGGGCGAGTGCACCGTGATGCGCCAGCGCGTCGAGCCGCTCGACGGCCAGACGCTTTACACTCGACACGGTGACTGGCTTGCGCAATGTTTCCTGGCTCTGAGCGCTCTGGCCACAGTGATCGCCATCGCCAGAGACCGACGCCTCCGACGAACCGAGAGAACGCAATGACGCTGACATTCCAAGAGAGCCTGGCGACACTCCAGGACCTCCAAGAGCGCATCACCACCGCAATGGACTGCCTTTGACTGGGAGGCCAAGTCCAAGGAGCTCGCCGACCTCGAAGCCCGCACCCAGGAGGCCAACTTCTGGAACGACCAGGGCAAGGCGCAGGAGCACCTCAGGCTGCTGAAGCGCCTCAAGCACATCGTCGAACCCTGGGGGGAGATTCGCCAGGAGGTCGACGACACTCTCGAGCTGGCTGAGCTCATCGACACCGCGACCGAGACCCAGGCCACCCTCGACGACTTCGTGCGCACCGCCGAGGCTCTCTCCGAGCGCCTCGATCAGCTCGAGGTCCAGGCCATGCTCGGCGAGGAGCACGACTCGCTCAACAGCTACCTCTACATCAAGCCGGGCGCGGGGGGCACCGAGTCCTGCGACTGGGCCGAGATGCTCCTGAGAATGTACACGCGCTGGGCCGAGCGGATGGGATTCGAGGTCAAGACCATCGACCTCCTGCCGGGCGAGGAGGCGGGGATCAAGTCGGCCTACATCCTGGTCGAGGGACCCTTTGCCTACGGCCACCTCAAGGCGGAGACGGGCGTCCACCGCCTCGTCCGCATCTCGCCCTTCGACAGTCAGAAGCGCCGCCACACCTCCTTCGCCTCGGTCTACGCCTCCCCGGAGATCGATGACACGATCGACATCGATCTCAAAGAGGCGGACCTGAAAATCGACACATTCCGATCCGGGGGAGCTGGCGGCCAGCACGTCAACGTCACCGACTCCGCCGTCCGCATCACCCACATCCCCACCGGCATCGTCGTCTCCTGCCAGAACGAGCGCTCCCAACACAAGAACAAGGCGTCAGCCATGAAGGTGCTCCGGTCCCGCCTCTATCAGCACTTCTGGGAGCTGCAGCAGCAGGAGCTGGCGGTCAAAGAGGGCGAGAAGCGAGAGATCGGGTGGGGAAGTCAGATCCGATCGTACGTCCTCCAGCCCTACCAGCTGGTCAAGGACGTCCGCACAGGCGTCGAGACCGGCAACATCCAGGCAGTCCTCGATGGTGAGATCACCCTCTTCATGGAGGCCTGGCTCCGCATGATGATGGGCAAGTGATGCGATGACCCGGTTCCGCTGGCGCATCGAGAGCCCCGAGGCCATGGCCGCCCTGGGCGACGCCTTCGGCCGCCATGTCCGCGGGGGCGAGGTGTTTCGCCTCCACGGCAATCTGGGCGCCGGCAAGACACAGTGGGTCAAAGGTCTGGGGCAGGGGCTCGGCGTCCCGGAGGTGATCAACAGCCCCAGCTTCGCCCTCATCAAGCCCCATCAGGGACGCCTGGCGCTTCACCATGTGGACTTCTATCGCCTGACCAACCCCAGGGAGTGCGAGGATCTCGCGCTCGAGGATCTGATCGCCCCGGACGCCGTGATGGCGATCGAATGGGCCGAGCGCGATCCGAACTTTCATGGCTGGGATGCCATCGATCTCTCCTTCGAGTTCGGCGAGGAGGATCATGTCCGCCATGTGGCCATCGAGTGCCGTGTGCTGTCGCACGACAACCTGACCCACGAGGTGATCGAGGAGGCGGGATTCATTCAGGGGGTGACGGCTCTGTGATCGCTCTTGCGCTCGACACAGCACGGACCGCAGGCGGTGTGGCTCTCATCCGTGAGAGGCGAAGTGTGGCAACCCGTGAATGGACAGGCGCTCAGAGGCACTCCGAGGTGCTCTGGCCTTCGATCATGGCCCTCCTGGAGGAGGAGGCGCTCGCCCTGAAAGATCTCGACGCGGTGATCGTCTCGTGTGGTCCCGGACGTCTCACAGGCCTGAGAGTGGGACTCGCGGTGGCCAAGACAGTGTGCATGGCGTGTGGGACTCATCTGGTCGCGGTCTCTCAGTTCCAGGCCCTGGCCACCGCCCATCCCGTGGACTCGAACCGACGCCTGGTCACACTTCTGGACGGAGGGCGCGATGTCGTCCTGGGCTCCCTGTTTCGAGCCGAGCGGGGACAGTGGGAGACCGAGACGCCCCTGTTCACTCTGCGCCACGATGCGCTGATCGATGAGCTCAGAGAGAGACTGTCCGATGGACCGCGTCCGCTGATCGTCGGTCCGGCGGCGCTGCCCGTGGCGACAGTGCTCGATGCGATCTGGGAGGGTTCAGTCCCCACGCAGGAGCACGCGCACCAGCCCACCCTCGAGGGATTGATCGCCGCCGGACTCAGAGAGATCGAGTCAGAGGCGTGGACCGACCCTGAGCAAGTCACCCCGCTCTACCATGCATGCTGAAGGCGCCGTATTCCCTCTCTGTATCGTGCCGGAATTCCCATTCCGGCACTCCTCTTCTCCCTTCTCCCCTCGCGGGAGAAGGGCTGGGGATGAGGGGGCCTCGCGGGAGAAGGGCTGGGGATGAGGGGGCCTCGCGGGAGAAGGGCTGGGGATGAGGGGGCCTCGCGGGAGAAGGGCTGGGGA
>JAFGKF010000034.1 GCA_016928695.1 Candidatus Sumerlaeota bacterium
ACGTCTTCCACCGCCGGGGGAAACTCTCTCGGCTTTCGCTTGTCAGCTGCCCTGAGGTCGGTTGATCATCACCCCACATCCTTCGGGAGGGATATCGCCATGGAGCCGATGAAGTCCGTCGCGGAGCAGATCCGGGAGCAGAGCGGGGGGACAGCCCCCGCCGCGTTCAAGCAGCTGATTCTGTGGGTGCTGATCTTCAGTGCCGCCACCCTCCTCTGGTGGGAGATCGATCGCCTCGCGGGGCTTGGAAGCGATCTCCTCGCCGGGTGGGGCTGGACGGTGGCCCCCTGGTGGGCGCTGACCTGGGCGATCTGCGGGCTGGTGCTCGCCATGGGTTTCGCAGCCGTCTCGGTCATGACCTCGGGAGCCCTGATGGCCATCCCCTGCACGGTGCTGCTCTTCGCCCCCATGGCGCTCTTCGATCTCTGGCAGCCGCTCTGGATCTGGTGGATCCTGGGGCCACTGGCCGCCCTGGTTCTGATCAGCTTCTGCGGTATCGCCGGCGAGGCGGGGGGGCGCGCGGGGTGGCGTCCGTCGTCCGTGATCCTGAGCAACACCCTCTGGGTGCTGGTGCTCACGTGGTTCGCCTCAGCCTTTGTGACCAGCCAGGCGCTCGAGGGGGTGGAGGACCGCCTGCAGCCCTCGGATTTCGAGAGGGTGGCCCGATTCCTCGTCGACCGCGCCCCGGAGGGGACTGCTGAGATGCTTCTCAGCGAGCTGCCCCAGACGTCCGCCGTCGCCCCGCCACCGCTCGAGCGCACCACCCCCCCGGCCCCGGAGACACAGCCCACCGAGGCCACCCCTGAGGAAGTCGGGCCCGCCCCTGCCCCTGCCCCTGCCCCTTCTCCCTTCGCTCTGCCCAGGGGGCCCCGGTCGCCCTACAGCGTGATCTCCCCCGAGACGCAGGGCGGAGGCGCGAAGCAGTTCGGAGTGCCCCCGGCCACGCCCCCCTCTCCTTCCCCGGCCACGCCCGCCCCTCCTTTCCCGACCACGCCTCCTCCCGCGGAGCCGCAGCCGTCCATGGAGCTCCCCCAGCCTCCCAGCGACACGGTCACCCTCCCAACCCCGGCGGAGACGCCGCCCTCGGCGGAGCTCACCGGTGAGGAGACCGAGGAGCTGGTCGATGCCCTTGCCCTCGGGCTGTGGCACGCGGTCTCCACCCACGGCGAGGGCTACGGCATGATGGGGCCGGCGCTGCCCGTGGTCGGTGGCCTCATTGTCTGGCTGGCGATGATCCCGATGATCGTTCTGGGGATGCTCGTCTCGCTGATTGTCATGGTGGGGATCATCCTCAACCTCATGTCGGCGACCGGCTTCATGCGGAAGATCACCGTTCGCATCGAGGTCCCACGCTGCACGCTGAGACCTCCGGGTCAGAGTCTCGATCTGTGAGGGCGGCTCCGGCTGCCCTGGTTCCTCTGCTGGCTCTGCTGGCCTGCGGCGCAGGGCAGAGCCCCCTGGCTTCTCAGCCCGCTCCCTCCGGGGATCTCTTCGATCTGAGCCACGCTGCGCTCGATGCGATCCTCCGCGCGCGAGTGCACGCGGGCCAGGTGGACTACAGTGGCTTGGCTGAGGACCGCGAAGCCCTCGACGGGTATCTCGCCGAGGCCGTCGCCGTGCCGCGTGGGACCTTCGAGACCTGGTCCGAGAGCGATCGGCTCGCGTTCCTGATCAATGCCTACAATGCCCGCACCCTGCAGCTGGTGATTGATCACTGGCCCGTCGACTCGATCCGTGACACCGACGCCCTGGGCAATCCGTGGGATCATTTCACATTCCCTCTGCTCGGGGAGGAGGTGACGCTCAACGGGATCGAGCATCGGATGATTCGCCCGGTGTTCCACGAGCCGCGGGTCCACTTCGCCCTCGTCTGCGCCGCGGTGAGCTGCCCGCCGCTGCGGCCGCGCGCCTGGGTGGGGGAGACGCTGGACGCCGATCTCGAGGAGGCGACCCGCGCCTTCCTCGCCGACCCCGCTTCGAACGACCTGTCCGATCCGGCGCATCCCCGCCTGAGTGCGCTCTTCGATTGGTATGGCGACGACTTCGCCGGGGCGGCGGGGTCTGTCGCCGCCTTCATCTCAGAGCACTCCGGGTTGTCGATCCCCGACAACGCCGAGATTGACTTTCTCGACTACGATTGGAACATCAATTCTCAGTGAGAGGCGGTGGGGCGTTCCCCTCCCCCCGCAGAGGTCATTGAGACATGGCGCACAATCGCACACCTGTGCCCGATCAGGCAGTGGGGGATATTCTGCTCACCTTTGTGCGTCTGCCGGTGCCCGGCGAGGTCAAGACGCGTCTGGCCAAGCGCATCGGGCCGGTGCCCGCCTCCGAGCTCTACCGCGCGATGGCGGAGTGGGTTCTCGCGCGGACAAAGCCTCCCGCCCCGGGGATCTGGCGGCGCTGGGCGTGCTTCTCGCCCCGGGCGGCTCTCATCGCGATCACCACGTGGCTCAAGAATCACGGCATCGATCACCACCTGCCCCAGGCGCCGGGGGATCTCGGCGTCCGCCTGATGGCCGCCACAGGGGCGGCTTTTCATGCGAAGGCGAGCCGTGTGGCGGTGATTGGCACCGACTGCCTGGAGATCGACCAGGCGGTGATCGAGGCGACCTTTGCGGCGCTCGACGACCACGACATCGCCATTGTCCCCGCACAGGATGGCGGCTACACGCTGTTCGGCCTCCGGTCCTATCAGCCGAAGCTTTTCCAGCGGATCCCCTGGAGCACGGATCAGGTGCTCGCCGCGACGCTCTCCCGGGCCAAGGAGCTGAGGCTGCGGGTTCACACCTTCCCCCCCATGCACGACATCGATCGCCCCGACGATCTCATGCATCTGCCCCCCGCGTTTCTCGAGCGACATCCCGAGTTCATGCCCGACAGGCTCAAAACGGTCTGATTCCCGCCGTCCCCCCGGTCAGAAGAGCTCCGCCTGGCCCCCGGGGTTCCGTGGGCGCTGTCCCAGCAACGCCATCATCGCCTGAACGTCGGCGGGGGAGTGACCCGACCAATGGTTGTTGAAATACGCGTAGACGCGCTCGACCTCCCCGGCGAGTGACTGGAGTGTCTTGGCCCAGCGGGCATTGTCCTCCGCGCGATCGATGCGCACCCGGTCGAACGGGGCATCGCCGATCCCCCCCCGATCGCCGAGGAGGCGGACATAGGCGAAGTTCGCTGTGACCACGGTGGCGCGGGGCAGGCGCACGCGGTCGGTGATGCACAGCCCCACCTCCCAGCGCCGCAGCAGATTGAAGAGCTCGGGGACCATCAGCGTGCGGCTGCGCGCCTCGAACGCCCATCGCAGATCGGGGGCGAGGCGTGGCAGGAATTCGGCGAGAGCCTTTCGCGCGGCGTCCCCGCGAAAGCTCGGGGGGAACTGCATCAGAAGGGGGCCGAGGTGCTCGCCGAGACCCCGGGCGCGGCGGCAGAGCAGATCGAAGTCCTCGTTCGCCTCGGGGCCATGGGGGGCGTGTGTGACGGTGCGGGGAACCTTGAGCGCGATCTCGAATCCCGGCGGGGCCACCTCGCGCCAGCGGGCGATCATCGCCTCGGTCGGCACGCGGTGGAACGAGCTGTCGACCTCGACGGTCGTGAAGCGGGCGGCGACGAAGGGGAGCATCTCCCGCGCGGGGAGTCCTGCGGGATAAAAGGATCCCACCCAGTCCTCGTAGGACCAGCCCGAGGTCCCCAGCAGAATGCGGCCCGCCACCTGCGTCACTCGCCGCCGCTGAGCTTCTGGAGAAGGCGCTGGGCGACGGGGCGTGGGACGAACGACTCGATGTCACCCCCGAGTCGGCCCACCTCTCGCACGAGGCTGGAGGAGACGAAGATCTGATCGTGCGCGGCGGCGAGAAAAACCGTCTCGACCCCCGGTGCCAGCTGGCGGTTCATCAGCGCCATCATCAGCTCGTACTCGAAATCGCTGCCCGCGCGCAGCCCCCGGACCAGCACCTTCGCGCCGATGCTCTGGGCGAACTCAACCGTCAGCCCGGAGAACGGTTTGACCACGATGTCGGGCAGGTCGATCACCGACTCGCGCAGCAGCTCGACGCGCTCCTCGACGCTGAAGAGCGGGCTCTTCTGCCCGTCGTCGGCGACGCCCACGATCAGCTGGCCGAACAGCCCCGCTGCGCGGCGGATGATGTCCAGATGCCCGTGGGTGAGAACGTCGAACGTCCCTGGGTAGAGGGCGGTCACAGTCGATCGGTCCATCAGGTCTCCTCCATGGGCGGCGGGTCGTGACGCCACAGCCAGAGGCGTGTGTCGCCGTGCTGCCGCATGCGCTCGAGCCTCAGCCCCGTCAGGCCGAGCTCCCCCAGGTCGGTGGTCTTCGACGTCTCGGCCACCAGCCAGCCGCCGGGCCGGACCTTGCCCGCCTCGGCGAGTGCGGGGAGCAATCCGCGCAGCACGGGCGACCGATAAGGGGGATCGCAGAACACGATGTCCCCCCCCTCCTCCGGTCCCCGAGCCCAGCGCAGCGCGTCGGTGGCACAGAGCGTCACACGATCGCGATCGATCTGCAAGCGGAGGAGATTGTCGCGCAGCGCGGCGAGGGCGCGTCGGCCGGAGTCGACGAAGACCGCGTGCGCCGCTCCGCGGCTCAGCGCCTCGAGTCCCATCGTGCCCGCGCCGCAGCAGAGGTCGACAAAGCGGCAACCAGGCACAGCGGAGGCCAGCATGTCGAAGACCGCCCCGCGCACCTTCGAGCCGGTCGGTCGCGTGGTGTCCCCACGGGGAGCGGCGATGGAGCGCCCGCGCCAGTCCCCTCCGGTCAGGCGGATCATCGGTCTCCGCCCTGCGTTGGGCGATAGGATTCCGCCCGGCGAAGATAGACCGGTTCCCACCGGGCCCGCTCCGCCTCATCGCGCACATAGGCCCGGAAGAGAAGAGGGCGATCCTCGGGATGCAGGTGGACGCGCTCGAGGTCGAGCATCCGCGCGGGCCATGGCGCGGGGCCTTTGAACAGCTGCGCGCGATTGATGTCGACGAGCGACCAGGGCTGCTCGCCCGGCACGGGGGGAAGCAGAACGTTGCCTCCACCGAAGTCCCGGTGGACCACTCCCGCGTCGTGCATGCGCCTCAGGTGAAGAGCCAGGGTGCGGAGGAACTCCTGACAGGCCGCGGTCTCCTCCGGGGCACGGGGTCGCCTGCGCCAAGGCTTGAGGATCTCGCGCAGCTGGCGCCCCTCGACCCAGTCAACCCAGAGGGCGCTGGCGACGAGCACTCCTCCGACGCGCCGCTCGAGCGCAAGACGGGGGCGCGGGGTTTCGATCCCCCGGGCGATGAGCGTCCAGGCTTTGTCCCAGGCCTTTTGGGCTTTGGACTTGCGCCATCCACTCTGGACCGTCCCCAGGGGAACTCTCAAAGGGAACACCTTGAGAAGGAGTTCTCCTCTCCCGTCAGGCCACGGCACGCGGGCCAGAGTGTTTCGGGACTCCTTGAGAGTCTGGGAATGTTCGAGTTGCAACCATCTCAGGGGATCGGCGAGCAGGTCTTCCCCCGCCATCTCGACCAGTTCACTCTCACCCACACCCCTCCAGGGTCCCGCCTGGAGGAGCGTCCAGCGATCTTCGTCAGGAGTGGGGATGGTCCATTTGGTGGCCATGGAGGGAGTCTCCCAGGGGGAGGGCGAGGTGAAGCTCAATCGCTGTGAATTCAGCGGATCATGCGACCCGGGGGCGAGGGCTGCAAGGGCTTTTGACTCCGTGGGGAATTCGCCACTTTGCGCTCAAGACGTTCCAGTGGGTGTGTCGATAAGGAGACAGTCACGAATTCCGGCCATCCGGATGGAGCTGTGCCATTGTCCACACCACGCACATCGATTCTCATCATCGAGGACGAGCGCCCGATGCGCCAGTTTCTCGAGGAGTTCCTCTCCGGGCTGGGCTATGACTGCCGCAGCACGGCTGCGGGGCGGCCGGGAATCGAGGCGTATCGCGAGCGTCCCGTCGATGTGGTGCTGATCGACCTGCGTCTGCCCGATATCGACGGGATGCAGGTGTGCCGGGCGGTGCGCGAGCAGAATCTCGATCCGATCATCATTCTGATGACCGGTTACCCCACGAGCGAATCGGCGCTCGAGGCGTATGAGGCCGGGGCGGACGACTATCTGACCAAGCCCTTCAGCACGAAGCAGCTGCACCTGGTGATCCACCGGGTGATCGAGCACCGGCGCCTGATCAACGAGAATGAGCGTCTTCGCCAGCTGCTCGAGGGGCGCTCGTGCTTCGACCAGCTCGTGGGTGGCGCGCCTGCGATGCAGGCGATCTACAAGCTGATCGAGCAGGTGGCTCCCAGCCAGACGCCCGTTCTGATCACCGGCGAGCCGGGGACAGGCAAATCGCTGGTGGCGGCGGCGATCCACCGCGCCTCGGGGCACTCGGGTCTGCCCCTGGAGGTTCTCGATTGCAGCTCGGTTCCCCGAGAGGACCTCGAGATCGCTCTCTTCGGGGTCGAGGGAGAGGGCGACGGCTTCGCGTCGGTGGGCGCCCTCGAGCGAGCGGGTGAGGGCACGCTCCACCTGAAATCGGTCGAGGCGCTTCCGCCCCTGATCCAGAGTCGGCTGCAGTCGGCGCTGCAGAGCCAGGAGATCCTGCGTGTGGGGGCCTCCGAGACGGTGTCGCTCAGGGCGCGGGTGGTCACCTCCAGCTCCGCGCAGCTGCTGGCGCTGGCCGAGCGCGATGAGTTCCGCCGCGATCTGTATTACCGGCTGAGCGTGGTGACGGTTTCGATGCCCCCCCTGCGGGAGCGCCGTGAGGACATCCCTCTGCTGGCCCACTTCTTCCTCGAGAAGATCGCGCGTGCGCTGGATCAGCCCGCGGAGCGGATCGACCACGACGCGGTGATGGCGCTGATGTCGCACGCCTGGCCGGGCAACGTCACCGAGCTCGAGGAGACGCTGAGGAAGATCGCTGAGAACGGCTTCGACGGCACGATTCGCCTGCGCGATCTGCCGGGGCGGCTGCAGCGCGAGGCCGAGCCCCGCAACAACGGCGTCAGCGCGGCCAATGTGCCGCTCAAGGAGGCCAAGCGGCGCTTCGAGCGCGAGTACTTCTGCGATCTGCTGCGGCGGTCCAAGGGCAACATGAGCCTGGCCAGCCGACGGTCGCGCGTGGGGCGACCCTACCTCTACAAGAAGATCAACGATCACCAGATCAACCCCGATGACTTCCGATGAGGGGATCCCTCGTCAGGAGCCCGTGGAGACGCCCAGACCCAGAGAGACCCTCGATCCACTCTCTTATGGAATCTCGGTGTCTCCACGGGACCCCACTCCCCCTCTGATCCAAGACCCAGAGAAAACTGATTGATCCCGGCTCTCGCAGAGCCAGATGATGACCTCGCGGTCTCGCCCCGATCAGATCATGAATTGCTCGGCCCACCTCTCGCTGCCCCGCGGGCTCTGCTCATGACACCGGCGTTCGACGCCAAGCGGCGGCTGCGCTCTGAGCTGCGCGGGCGCCGGCGCGCGATGTCGCCGGAGGAACGAGAGCGGCTCTCGGCCGAGATCGCACGGCATGTCCTGGCGCTTCCCCCGTGGACCGAGGCCTCGTCGGTGATGCTCTATCTCGCGGTGCCCGGGGAGGTGGAGACCGACGCGCTGGCGGGCGCGGCGCTGGCCCAGGGCAAGAGGCTGTGCGTGCCCCGTGTGACGGAGACGGATGAGATCGAGGCGGTGGCGATCCGGTCGCTGGAGGATGTGGAGCGCACCCCGAGGGGACTGCGCGAGCCCCCACCGGGCCATGGCGAGGTGGTCGATCCCGCCGGGATCGTGCTCCTTCTGATCCCCTGCGTCGCGGTCGACCCCCAGGGCCATCGGCTGGGCCAGGGCGGGGGTCACTTCGATCGGTTTCTGGCCCGC
>JAFGKF010000268.1 GCA_016928695.1 Candidatus Sumerlaeota bacterium
TGATCCGATCGATGATCAGCTCGATGTCGTGATTCGCCCCCATGCCGACCCAGACTGTCCCCGGCCCGCGGCTCTCGTGGGCCAGGAGCGCCTCCTGGACAACGAGGTCGTTGTCTGAGCCGTAGGACATGATGCACGCGGTGTCGAGCTGGCCCCGTTGCAGCCACTCGATCCAGTCCTGTGTCGCCTGCACCCGCGCCAGGTGATAGCGTGAGAGAACGGCGGCGGAGACGCGGATGCCCGGGCGCGCGGCGTGGGCGGCCTCGCGGATGCGGCCCACGAGCTCCCCGATGCGGTCGCGCTGCCAGACCTGCCACTGCTCGTAGAGCTCGGAGTCTATCGCCATCGCCAGAGGATCGAGCCCCGTCTCGTCGGCGAACGCCGCGGTGGTGAGCGGATTGTAGTCGAGATCGTAGTCCTCCGCCACCCCCCGCGCGCAGTACCGTATGAAGTCGAAGTGCACGCCGTCGACGTCGTAGTTGTTGACGACCTCCATGAACACATCTGTCAGATAATCCTGCACCGCCGGGGCGGCGAGCGACAGGTATCGCCCCTCCGAGTAATAGTCGGTGAACTCCGAGGGCGTGTAGTCGATCATCGACTTGCCCGCGCGGTTGACCATCGCGTACTCGGGGTGGCGGACGAGAATGTGATCGGGATCGGTGGGGAGCGACCCCGTGCCCCACACGTACCCGGTGTTGAGCCAGGCGTGGACCTCGAGGCTCCGCGCATGCGCCAGGGTGATGATCTCGGCGAGGGGATCGTAAGTCGGCGGCTGGCCTGAGAGCGCGGAGGCGCGCGGCTCAGTCGCCGAGTCGTAGTAGGCATCGCCACTCCCGCGCACCTGGACGAAGAGGGCGTTGAACCCAGCATCCGCGCAGGAGTTGACAATCACAGGGAGATTCGCGGGATCGGCGAGCTGGTTGCGCACGACCCAGATGCCTCGACCCTCGAACCGCGTCGCGGTGAGCCAGTCCACACAGGCACCCAGCAGCGCGCGGCGGTCGCCGTCCTCCTCGATGCTCCCCAGGGGTGTGGTGAGCAGGATCGTCCGATCCGTCGGCGTCTCTCGGGCGACACCGAGGTGCCCCGCCATGTCGGAGAAGGCCAGGACGTGCTCCGCGCGTTCATCCACCGTGTGGATGACGTTGAGATCATCGGCCGGGACATCGGCCCCGGGGCCGAAGGTGAGATCGAAGGTGATCCCCTCGAAGGACGTTCCGGCAATCCCCTCGACCGGATGGCCGCGCCAGATCGAGCTCCAGGTGATCGTCGAGTTCGGCATCACATAGTCGCATCCCAGCCGATCCCGCATCCAGTCGCTCGCACCCTGGCTCCGCAGATCGGCGGGGCCCGACGGGGCGACGACCAGCAGATTGCCGCCGCCGTCCAGGTACCCGTCGAGCAGGGCGCGGTCCGAGGCCGTCAGCGTGTCCGAGGTGTCGCTGCCGCAGTTCCAGAGCACGGCATCGGCGCCCTCGAGGTCACCGGCCGTCAGCGCGGCCTGGGTGACGACGGTGGGCGTGATGCCCATCGCCGCGAGATCGGCGAGCCAGACCGACTCCCAGTCGAACGCGCTCGCGAAGTCATCGACCAGAACCACGCTGGGCTGCGCGCCGAGCGCCGCCGCCGTGAGGGTCAGGGTCAGCAGGGTCAGGGATCGCATCGTTGAACTCCTCCGGGTGTGTGGGAATCACCGGTTGCGGGTGTGACCGGGGCCGTGGTGGCGGCCCCGCCTCTTGCCCCCGCCGCGCCGCGAGGGGGGGGGCTTTCGCGCCGCGCCGCGTGAGGGCCGCCCGAGCGGGTCGCCGCGATAGGGGAAGTCGGCCAAGACGGAGCGCTCGAATCGCCGCTCCAGAAGCCTCTCCACCGCGGCGAGCGATCGCTCCTCCTCCGGCGAGACAAGGGTGATCGCATCGCCCTTCGCGTCCGCGCGCGCGGTCCGCCCCGCGCGGTGGATGTAGTCGTCCGGTGCCCGGGGCACGTCATGGTTGATGATGTGCGTGATGCTGGTGATGTCGAGCCCGCGCGATGCGACGTCCGTGGCCACGAGCAGCGGGATCTCCCCATCGCGGAACCGCTGAAGCGTCCGCTCACGCTCCTCCTGCGAGCGGTCGGAGTGGAGGATGCCCACGGTGTGGCCGCGCTTGCGCAGCGCCTCGCCGACGCGGTCCGCCCCTGTCTTCATGGCGCAGAAGATGATCCCCGACTCGATGTGCAGCTCGTCGAGGAGAGCGAGCAGCAGCGCCGTCTTCTGATCCGCGCGCACCGGGTAGAGCCACTCGGTGATGCCCTCGGCGATCGAGCGGTTGAAACCGATCGTCACCTCCTCGGGCTCGAGCATGTGGTCGCGGCCGATGCGGGCGATCTCGGGCGGCATCGTCGCCGTGAAGAGAAGCGTCTGCCGCGCCATGGGCAGCCGCCGCAGGATGCGCTCGATGTCGGGCATGAATCCCATGTCGAGCATCCGGTCGGCCTCGTCGAGGACGAGAAAGCGCAGGTCGCGCCAGTAGATCATCATCTGCCCCATCAGGTCGAGCAGGCGGCCCGGCGTGGCCACGAGGAGATCGACGCCATGCTTGAGCGCGAGCCGCTGGGGACCGATCGGTGCCCCGCCGTAGACGATCGCGTGGGTCAGGGGGGAGTCGGCGAGCATCTCGCCGAGCGCCTTGTCCACCTGAAGCGCCAGCTCACGCGTCGGCTCGAGCACCAGCGCACGGATGTGCGGGATCGGCTCGCCCAGCTGCTCGATGATCGGCAGCAGAAACGCGCCCGTCTTCCCCGTGCCCGTCTGGGCAACGCCGATCAGGTCGTGCCCCCCCAGGATCAGGGGAATCGCCTGTGTCTGGATGGGGGTCGGCTGCTTCCACCCGAGCCCCTGGATTGTCCTCAGCAGCCCTCGGCCAAGACCGAGATCCTCAAATGTCTCCGGCGGCGCATCGAGCGCCTCGTCGGCTTGCGATGGCTTTGTCATGAATACTCCCGGGGGCCTCAGAACCCCTGAATGTCGCGCAGAACATGGGCCATGATCTGGCGCGCAGCCTGCTCCAGAGCATCGGCCTGGGTCGCTCCCTCAGCGGGCTCATGGATCTCGGCCAGATCCACCCAATCGCCCAGTGGCTCACCCCCATTGGGCTCGGCGAACTGAACGGAGACCCCCACCTCGACCACATCGATCGGTGGCCCCAGCCCCAGGGGACGCTCCCGCTGGGTGCGCTCGAGCGAGTCGACACGGACTCGGATCTCCGCGGGCTCACCTCTGAAGTCGGCATCGGCGGGGAGAACGGGGGGGAGGTCGTAGCGCATCGTCAGGGTCGTGAGGCGGTTGATCAGGGTCTGCTGGAAGCGCTCCAGCGTCCCCTCACTGATCGCCACCCCCTCACCGGCGGTCGGGAGGGGGATCAGCAGACAGTCGCGTCCATAGAGAAGGTCGGTTGGAATGTCGCTGGTGGGAGAGGGAGACGTGATGCAGGCGGTCAGCGCCAGGGGCAGAAGCAGGGCAAAAGTCAGCTGTCTCGGCATGGAGGCACCTCTTGGACCCCAGGGTCTCCCGGGAGCGATGATCTGTCAAGGCGGGTCGAGGGGGGATGAGCGTTTCGCGGCGGCGCGCCGATGAACAGCTGGGGCCTGAAAATCCGTCATCCACTCCCCCTTTCTCTTGCGGGCGGACCCCATTCGCCGATCAATGAGTCACCATGACTCACTTTGGCCGGACACTGTTTCTCTTTCTCGGCGTCGCGCTCCTCGTCGGATCGTTCTTCATGCCCCATGTGTTCGCAAAGGTGATGATGCGCTGGATGGGTTTTTTCGCGTTTTTGGTGATGCTTCTCTTCCACGACTGATGAGTCCGAGTGCTCCCCCATCTGCCTCGGTCCCGACGGGCAATCCTCCTCAGATCAAGCTCCGGCTGTGAAGTTCCGAACAGAGTGACAAGAGACCTCATTTTCCACTGGCCATGCGAAGTGCGGGTGTGAAAAGCACGCAGTGAGGGAGATCCCCAGTTGGACCACCAGATCAAAGAGCAGCCCGAGGAGAGCCTGTTCCAGGGGAGGAGCGCCGCCAAGGCGATGGGCCATGTGCTGCGTGATCACGGCAAGCGCCTGGGCCACCGGCCGCTGACCGAGCTGAGCCGATTCGACTTCAACGCCGATGTGGAGGCCATGCACGACGCCCTGGCCGACGCTCTCTCGATGACCCCGCTCTCATCCGAGGTCGGCTGCCTGGTGCTTCGCCTGAATGAGGACGCCGATCCACCGCACATCACGATCCACGGCGCCGATCGCTTCATCACGATCACCGATGAGCCGTTCATCTTCCCCCCGCGGGGAGTCGTCGTGGGGCAGATCACACCCGAGTTCTTCCTCGAGACGCAGCGGCTGCTCGAGGAGCTCGATTTCAACCCCAACGGGGAGCTGGCGGAGATCCGGGAGGACGAGAGCCCCGAGCAGGCGGAGTTCTATCGCCGCGAGGCGATCTTCGACCTCCTCGAGAGACCCCTGAACCTGCGCTTCATGGCCGCGGCGATCTCACACATCTGCCGACGGATGGACGCGGATTTCCTCCTCGACAACGTCGACGAGCTCCAGATCGCCGTCATGGGCCACATGGGGGACCCTTTCCTCGTGGGGCGGCTGACGCCGCGCGGCTGGATCCCCAGCCGTGAGGACTGATCGCCCCGCCCGAAATATGATTCACATGGCAACAATTTATTGATGAGCTTTTCCCCCGGGGCGGCGGAACATTCCCCACCCCACCCTGTCCCACCCGCATCGCCGGACATCTCCCCCAGGAGGACCCAGACCATGAGACAGCACTCTGCAGCCACCCTGGCGCTGGCCGCGATCCTTGCGCTGGCCGCGCCCCTGGCCCAGGCCGACATCATCCCCGACGGGTACCACGGCGTGAGCCACGACTTCGTGATCGAGGGGATCGACCAGTTCCCCGGCCTCACGTTCTACGTCCACCCCCTCTGGATGGGCGGCGGCGTGGAGCAGCTGAGCGAGGGCGAGGCCTTCAGCTTCTACAAATTCGCCAGTCCGCACCTCATCGCCGTGCCCGCGAGCGCGGCGATCCAGGCGACCGACATCGGGGCGCTGCTCGAGGACCCGGCGCTCCCCCGCACGGAGCGCCCCTTCACGTGCGTCAGCTCGGCCCCGGACAGTGACCCCACCCGCCGGATCGTCTCGACCTTCCGCGTGACCGGCATCGAGGGGCAGGTCATCCACCTCCAGCAGGTCTTCGAGGTTCGCCTCGACTCCAGCGGGCGGCCCCTGAACACCCAGGCCGCGACCCTCGGCGCCTTCATGTCCCACGGTGCCGTGCCCTTGGCCCTGCCCGCACTGGCGCTGCTCGGCCTCGCCGCCCTCAGGCGAAGGCGGGAGAGCTGACCTCCCCCCAGAGTCATTCCCCGTGGGCCCGGGAGTTGTCCTCCCGGGCCCTTTTTTTCCCACCGGATAAACCGCCCCGCGGCGGAGGCGGTCTGTGAGAGAGCAGGGACCCGACAAGACCATCTCTCACCGGAGGTTTGCGGGTCATGTCCA
>JAFGKF010000269.1 GCA_016928695.1 Candidatus Sumerlaeota bacterium
CAGAGGCTCGATGTGGATGTCCGTCGCCCGGTCGCGCATCGCCTCCTGGATGATCTGGTTGACGAACCGGACGATCGACGCGTCCTCGGCCATCTCGTCGAGGTCCGCCACCTCCGCCTCGACCTCCAGGCTCTTGCCCTCCGCCTCCGCGTCGCTGATCAGACCCTCCACCGTCTCCGCGCCGATCCCGTAGTGCCGCTTGATCGCCTCGTCGACCTCCTTCGCCGTCGTCACCACCGGCTCGACCCCGATCCTCAGCATCATCTGCAGGTCATCGAGCGTGTGAACATCCAGCGGATCGGTCATCGCCACCCGCAGCGAACCGTCGAGCAGCTCCACGGGCACCACCCGGTAGTGGCTCACCGCCCGCGCCGGGACCAGCGCGATCACCTCATCGGGGATATCCCGCTCGCTCAGCTTGACGAACGGCAGACCCAGCTGCTGGGCCAGGGCCCGCTGGAGCGGCTCCTCCGCCACGAAACCCATCTTCAGGAGCAGGTCGCCCAGCCGCTCACCCGTCTTGTGATGCTCACGCAGGGCCAGCTCCAGGTCGTCACGGCTCAGCGCATCCGCCTCGACCAGAAGCTCACCCAGCGCTTTCGTCTGTTCCACCATCGGCGGCGTCCTCTCCAGCGGGTCCAGGGCGTGGTCCAGCCCGCATTTCACATGTGCAAGGGCAGCTGGCGTGCCAAGCCCGTCCCGGGGCCCCTCGCATCCTCGCCCGGGCGCTTTCGGTCAAGACTTTTGTTATCAATGATCTGTGTTCCGGCAAAATCTCCGATTCACCCATCCACCCGCGATCCCCTCACCCACCGGGTCTCCGAATTGAATATGGCCAGTCGAGCTCGGAAAATCCCAATCGGATTTTTCCCGTTCGCAGGCTCCAACCAAAGACAACTCAGGGCCCCAGGGGGATTGCTCCCCGGGCGGATTCCTTGATGACATCGCATCCCAGAATTGTTTTCCTGCTGCCCAGAATCGGCATCTCCACCCCCGCCCTGAGGACAACCGATGACCCGCTCGCTCCCTCTTCTCACACTCCTCCTCGCGATGGGCCTGCCCCTCGCCGCCCCGGCGGCCAACACCACCGGGGGCGTGATCTTCAACGAGCACTGGATCAACGACGACACCGCCTACGCGAGCATCGGGGGGCGCGAGATCTGGAACGACTGGGTCGAGCTGCTCGTCATCGACCCCAGCGGCGTCGACCTGCGCGGGTGGCGCCTCACCAACAACCAGACGAAGACGCAGCAGGGCGTGATCGACGACGGCGACGGCTCGCTGATCTTCCCCGACAACCCCGCGCTCGCCAACATCCCCTCGACGACCTGCATTCTGATCATCGCGAGCGACAACGCGACCAACGAGGCCACGTTCCCCGCGGATGACCTCGACCCCTCCGACGGCCAGATGATCCTCTCGGTGACCAACGACAATCTCGACACCACGACCGACCCGGGCTTCTCGATGCGGACCAGTGACGAGGCCCTCGTGCTCCTCGCCCCCGGGGCGACCCCGGCGTTCGCCGACGACATCGGCGTCGACTTCATCGCCGAGAACGCCGTCGTCACCCCCGCCACCTTCGGCGTGGCCGTCGACGGCGTGGTTTTTGCGCCCGCCTTCAGCGGCATCGGCAGCGACGACGGGGCGGTCTTCACCAACAGCGCGGGCGGCGGATTCAACAACGACAACGGCGCCGACGCGGTGAAGGACAACCTCCCCGGGCCGGGCGGCTGGATCGTCGATCCCCCCGCGAACTACACCGGCGATGACACCGGCGGGTCGAACATCCTCACCCCCGGCGCGCCCAACTTCGGCCAGGACCTCTCCTCGATCCAGCCCGCCACCCCCCAGGGGCTGATGATGCGATGAATGGAGAATCAGGAATTCTTCATTCTCCATTCTGTATGCGAAATGGAAGTGAGCCCATAAGCCGGATTCTGTCGAGGGCGGTCATTCCTCTGGGACGCACGTCACCGCGCGCCTCGAGCGGCCCACCCGGGGATCTCACCCGCCTTCGCCAAGGCTTCGGCGGGCATCGCGGCGGGCCACCGCTCTCCCCCTATTTGGCCTTGCACCGGGTGGGGTTTGCCATGACGCCCCCCGTCACCGGGGGACCGGTGCGCTCTTGCCGCACCTTTTCACCTTTGCCTGTGCTCCCCGAGGGGAACCATCGGCCGTGTGTTTTCTGTGGCACTTTCCGTCGGGTCGCCCCGCCTTGGTGTTGCCAAGCACCCTGCCCTGTGGTGTCCGGACTTTCCTCCACCGCGACCTGTCCGCCTCCGCCGAGGCTTCGGCGGATGGTATCGCGGCAGCGACCGCCGGGCCCACTTCCGCGCGGAGCCTAGAGCTCAGAGTGCATCGGGGTCAATGGGAGTCGGCGAACTTTGCGTAGGACCCATGAGTCCCATAAGTCCCAGAGGACCTATAAAAACATGCCCCGGGCGTCTCCGCCCGGGGCCGCGCAGTCCCAGACCGGTGACTGCCTCGCTCAGCTCTTGGCGCCGACCTTGACCGGGCGCTTTTTCTTTTTCTCGTCCCCGTCCGGCTTCTTCTCCTCGCGCTCGGTCACCTCGAAGGTGATCGTCTCCTCCACGAGATTCGCGCTCACCTTGTCGCCGTCCTGAATCGCGCCGCTGATCAGCTCCTGGCTCAGCGGGTCCTCCAGGTGGCGCTGGATCGCCCGGCGCAGCGGGCGGGCGCCGTACTCGGGGTCGTAGCCGCGCTTGACCAGGAAGGTCTTCGCCTCCTCGGCCAGTGTCAGAACGATCCGCTTCTCCGCGAGGCGGCGGTTGAGGTCGTGGATCATGATGTCCACGATCTCGCCGATGTCGCCCTCGCTCAGCGGGTTGAAGACGATGATGTCGTCGAGGCGGTTGAGGAACTCCGGGTTGAAGATCTTTTTGATCTCCGCGTTGATCTTCTCCTTGATCCTCTCGTAGTCCTCCATCTCGTCGGTGCTGGCGAAGCCCAGTCCGCCGCCGCGGCGCAGCCGCTTCGTCCCCGCGTTCGACGTCAGGATCACGATCGTGTTGCGGAAGTCGACCACGTGGCCCAGCGAGTCGGTGAGCCGACCGTCGTCGAACACCTGCAGCAGGATCGAGAACACGTCCGGGTGCGCCTTCTCGATCTCGTCGAGGAGCACCACGCTGTACGGCTTGGTCCGCACCTTCTCGGTCAGCTGGCCGCCCTCCTCGTACCCCACGTAGCCGGGGGGCGCGCCGAGCAGGCGCGAGACCGAGTACTTCTCCATGTACTCGCTCATGTCGATGCGGATCAGCGCGTTCTCGTCGCCGAACAGGTACTCGGCCAGCGCCTTCGCCAGCTCCGTCTTGCCCACGCCCGTCGGGCCGAGGAAGATGAACGACCCCGTCGGCCGCGTCGGGTCCTTGAGCCCTGACCGGGCGCGCCGGATCGCCTTCGCGATCGCCGTGATCGCCGCGCGCTGCGAGACCACCCGCTTGCCGACCTCCTCCTCCATCCGGAGGAGCTTCATCGACTCCTCCTCCTCGATCCTCACCAGCGGCACGCCCGTCCACTTCGAGATGATGTGGGCGATGTCCTGCTCGCTGATGACCCGCGTGAACTCCTTGGACTCGCGCCTCTGCTTCCACTCGCGGAAGAGCTTCTCCTTCTCCGCGATCGCTTTGTCCTTCTCCTCCTTGAGCGCCTGGCACTCCTCGAACTCCTCGTCGTGCTTGTGGCGCCGGATCTCCTCGTCCAGCTCGCGGATGCGCTTCTCCAGGTCGCGCAGGTGCTGCGGCTTCGTGTCCGCCTGAAGCCGGGCCCGCGACCCCGCCTCGTCCATCACGTCGATCGCCTTGTCCGGCAGCTGACGCTCGGAGACGTACCGGTCCGTCAGGTGCGCCGCGGCGTCGAGCGCCTCGTCGCTGATGATCACGCCGTGGTGCTCCTCGTAGCGCGAGCGCAGGCCCTTGAGAATGTCGATCGTCTGCTCCACCGTCGGCGGGTCGATGTGGATCGGCTGAAAGCGCCGCTCCAGCGCCCCGTCCTTCTCGATGTACTTGCGGTACTCCTCCTGCGTCGTCGCCCCGATGCACTGGAGCTCCCCACGGCTCAGCGCCGGCTTCAGCATGTTCGAGGCGTCGATCGCCCCCTCGGCCGCGCCCGCGCCGACCAGCGTGTGGAGCTCGTCGATGAAGATCAGCACATCCGGGCTCCGCCGGATCTCGTGCATGATCTGCTTGAGCCGCTCCTCGAACTGCCCGCGGTACTTCGTGCCCGCCAC
>JAFGKF010000270.1 GCA_016928695.1 Candidatus Sumerlaeota bacterium
CCGGCTATGGCCGGTGGCCCCTTCGGGGCTCTGTGAGGAGTGCAATCAATGTGCAGAGATCAGTGAGGCCTGTCAGACATTCCCCCGGGACCTGAGCCTGCTTCAGAGATCTCCCAAAGAGAGTGGCCCGGGAGCTGAGCTCCCGGGCCGATTGATTCTCATGCTGAGTGAGGTGATTTCGCGCGTCACTTCACCGCCGCGAGATTGGCGGCCACCTGCTGCCAGTTGACGACATTCCACCAGGCCTCGATGTAGTCGGGCCGGCGGTTCTGGTACTTGAGGTAGTAGGCGTGCTCCCAGACGTCGAGTCCGAGGATCGGCGTGTGGACGTGCATGATCGGCGAGTCCTGGTTGGGTGTGCTGCCGACGTGCAGCTTGCCGCTCTCGTCGAGTCCGAGCCAGGCCCAGCCGGACCCGAACCGCGTCTTGGCCGCCGTGGAGAAGAGCTCCTTGAACTCGGCGAAGGAGCCGAAGGCGCCGTTGATCGCATCGGCGAGCGCGCCCTTGGGCTCGCCGCCGCCGCCGGGCGACATGATGGTCCAGAAGAGATTGTGATTTGCGACGCCCCCGCCGTTGTTGATCACAGTCTGGCGGATGCTCTCGGGCACCTGCTCGATGCCGCGCAGAAGATCCTCGATCGACTTGGCGGCGAAGTCCGCATGGCCCTCGAGCGCCTTGTTGAGGTTTGTCACATACGCATTGTGGTGCTTGGTGTGGTGGATCTCCATGGTCCGGGCGTCGATGTGCGGCTCGAGTGCATCGTACGCGTAGGGGAGATCGGGCAATGTGTGAGCCATCTGTGTGGCCTCCGTCGGTGTGGTCTTGCTGGGAGGACCCCGAGTGGCAGGCTGCTCACCTGCCCTGTCTGCCCGGAGGCTGCCACCACCGATTTGATCTCGCAAGGGAGGGATGCACGATCCGTTCCCACCCGCAAAATCAGTGTGGATCAGGCTCCTGACCCCCGGTTTCCCAGGGCGGAAGTGCTGTCGAGGTCTTCGGCGGGGCCGAGGATCCACGGCGGATAGCCTCCGCCCCGTGGCGCTTTCGGATGGCATCGATCGCCGAGGCGAGATGGGCCTGGCGCTCACGGTGGGGACCCTCGAGCAGATCGAGCTGGGGGACGTCCTCGACCAGCCCCGAGCAGGAGAGGCCCAGCAGGCGGAGGCGCACCCGCCGTGTCCAGTGGCGCCCCAGAAGCTCGCGCGCGGTGGAAAAGAGATCTGTCTCCAGATTTGTCGGCGTGGGAAAAGTGCTTGCCCTCGTCAGCGTCTTGAAATCGCTGTGGCGGAGCTTGAGCGTCAGATGCTGCGCGGAGAATCCCTTGGCGCGCAGCCGCGAGGCGACATCCTCGGCGAGGCGGCTGAGCTCGGCCAGGGCGGTCTCCATGTCGTCCACATCGGTGTCGAACGTCATCTCACGCCCGATGCTCTTGCGCTCTCGGCTCGGAGTGACCCGCCCGGTGTCCTGGCCCACCGCGCGCGCCCAGAGATCCCGCCCCCCCTCGCCGAAGACCTGGGCGAGCCGCTCGGGCCCCAGCGCGGCCAGGTCGCCGATGACCTTCAGCCCCCAGCCCGCGAGACGCTCATGCGTTTTCGGCCCGATGCCGGGCAGACGGCGGAGGGGCATCGGAGCCAGAAACTCGGCCTCTCGCCCCGGCTCGACAATGACGAGCCCCTGGGGCTTTTTCCAGTCGCTCGCGATCTTCGCGATGGTCTTCGTCGTGCCCACACCGAATGAGGCGGGGAGACCCTCGGTCTCGCGGATGCGGTCGCGGAGCCGCTCGGCGACCGCCCGCGGCGATCCCCACAGTCGCTCGGTGCCGGTGAGATCAAGGTACGCCTCGTCGAGCGAGGCCATCTCGACAACCGGCGTCGCCTCCTCGAAGAGGGCCCGCAGACGGCGAGAGGTCTCGACGTAGTCCTCCATGTGCCCGCACAGGAAGATCGCCTCGGGGCAAAGCCGCTTGGCCTGGCTCGAGGGCATCGCCGAGCGCACACCGAAGCGCCGGGCCTCATACGAGGCCGAGCAGACGACCCCACGCCCGTCGGGGCTGCCTCCGACGATCACCGCCTTGCCAACGAGCGAGGGATCGCGCCTCACCTCGCACGCCACGAAGAAGGCATCCATGTCGACGTGCATGATCGTCCGCGTGCCCATGGGGCGAATATGTGGCGAAAGCCAGATGGACGTCAATTGACAAAGGGGGGCACAGATTGATTCCCTGTTCCGAATCTCATGAGTGAGTCCACACAGCAGCACCGCGAAGCCGCCCGCGAGCGGGGAGGCATCCCCTGCGCAGTCTTGACGATCTCGGACACGCGGACGCTCGAGAGCGACCGCGGAGGCGCGCTGATCATCCAGCACCTGGAGGAGGCGGGGCACCGGGTGGTGACCCGGGAGATCCTCCCGGACGACCTCGGGCGAATCCAGAGCACGATGAGGCGAATCGCCCGAGATGGGAACGCCCATGCGGTGATCGTCACGGGGGGAACCGGCATCGCCGAGCGCGACATCACCCCGGAGGCGATCGAGCCCCTGCTGACCAAGCGGCTCGCGGGATTCGGCGAGATCTTCCGCATGCTCTCCTGGGAGGAGATCGGAGCGGCGGCGATGCTGTCGCGAGCAGTGGGTGGCGTGATGGGGCGAACCGCTGTGCTCGTCATTCCCGGCTCGACAGCGGCGGTGCGCCTGGCGATGGAGCGCCTGATCGTCCCCGAGCTTGCACACCTCGTGCATGAGGCTCAGAAATAGGGCCACTCCCCCACCTCTCTCCACTCGGTGAAAGGGCGCAGGGGGAATGACGATCCATGAGATCCATCCTCATCAAATCCACCAACTGGATCGGCGACGCGGTGCTCCAGAGCCCCGCGATCCGGGCACTGCGCCGCGGCTTTCCCGAGGCTCACATCGCACTCGTCGCCCGCCCCTGGGTCGCGGAGCTCTTCACCACCCACCCGGACGTGGATGAGGTGATCGTCGAGCCGGCGGAGCGATCGGAGCGCCGCGCGCTCGGACGTGAGCTTCGCCGACGGAGGGCATGGGACCTGGGTCTGGCGCTGCCCAACAGTTTCACCGCGGCCTCGCTGCTGTGGCGCGCGGGAGCCAGGCGACGCCGGGGCTATGCTCGAGACGCCCGGCGCTGGCTCCTCACGGAGCCCGTGCGGCTCGATCCCTCGCTCCTCCACGTCCATGAGGTGGACTACTATCTGCATCTGCTCGAGGGACTCGTGGAGCCCCTACCCGATCTGCGCTTGCCACACGTCCCCCCCGATCCGGACTCGGTGGAGCGTGTGCGGGGGATGATGGCCGAGAGACGCATGGCTCTTGGGATGAGAGAGAACGCCCCTCTTCTGGCCATCGGGGCCGCGGCGGCCTATGGCACGGCGAAGCGATGGCTCCCCGAGCGCTTCGCCGAGTGCGCCCGGACGATCCGGGAGCGCCATGGGATGATCCCCGTCCTGATAGGCTCCGAGGCCGAGCGGGAAACCACAGCGGAGATCGCGGAGCTGATCGCCCCCCCCCCTGTGATCGACCTGGCGGGCGAGATCGGCATCGCCGACCTGAACGCCCTGTTGGGGCAGGTGGCCCTCTTCCTGACCAACGACTCGGGGCCGATGCATCTCGCCGCCGCTCAGGGCACGCCCACGGTGGCGGTGTTCGGATCGACCAACTGGCGGACGACCGCCCCTCTCAGCCCGCGGGCGAAGATCGTCCGGGAGCCGACTGACTGCGCCCCCTGCCTGCGGCGCCACTGCCCGATCGACCACCGGTGCATGACGGCGGTCAGCACCCGGAGAGTGATGATGGCTGTTGATCAGCTGCTCGCCTGAGTGCTTGACTCCGGCAAACCCGATCAGCCCATCGGCGAGTCACCCAGTCACCATGTTGCTCATCTCTGCTCAGGCCAAGGAAAGATGTCTTTGGGGGGGCGCAGCACGCTGCGCCCGCGGGCTCAGCATGCTGAGCCCCTACACAGAAGGGGGAACATTCCATTGAGCGGGCAGCAGGTGAAGAAAGAGAAGTCACCCACCATCGAGGTCGAGGGGATCATCTACGAGCGAATCCCCATCCGGACCCACGTGATCACAGACTCCGACGACATCGTCGACGTGGCGGAGCGATACGCCCGCGAGCACATCCGCGAGGGGGACATCCTGTTCGTCTCGGAGAAGGTTGTGGCTGTCACGCAGGGCCGCGCGCTGCGCGAGGCGGACATGCGCATCGGGCTGACCGCTCGGCTCCTGTGGCGCTTCGTGCACGCCAGCCCCTACGGCGTCGGGCTCCGCCGGCCCAGCTCGATGCAGTGCGCCGTCAACGAGTGCGGCGTGCTGCGGATCTGGTGCGCGACGTTCGCGGGGGCGCTGGGCAAGCTGCTCGGCAGGCGAGGCTGGTTCTACCGCATCGCGGGGATGCAGGCCGCCGCCATCGACGCGGCGGGAACGAGCCCGCTCCAGCCCGACCGCGTGATCATGGGGCCGAAGGACCCCGACGGTGTTTCGAACCGGCTGCGCGACGCCCTCGGCATCGAGGCGTGCATCGTGGACGTGAACGACCTGGGCTCCAACGTCCTCGGGGCAACCGAGAAACTCGACCGCGCGCGGGTCGCCGCCATCCTGCGAGACAACCCCCTCGGCCAGAAGGCCGAGCAAACACCCCTGGGGATTATCCGGGTGGTCGGCTGACCCCACAGCCGCGGAGGGAGATGCGCGACCACGCGGGTCAGAGCCGAGAGGCTGTCAGAGTCCCAGGTTCACCATGAAGACGATGTCGGTGATGTCGACCACGCCGTCGTCGTTGATGTCGGCCTGCTCCTCCTTGACCGAGGAGAGCGGGACCTCATCGGTCAGGTGGCGGGCGACGTCGAGCGGCGTGAAGTCGGGCACCACCCGCCCCAGGCAGAGCACACGCGGCTCGGTGAAGGCCGGCCCCTCGCCGACGGTGTTGCTCGCTCGGATGATGCGGTCGCCATCGTCGGGATCGACCTCGAACACGCCCGGGAGATTGGTGTCCAGCGCGAAGATCTCATCCTCCTCGGAGAGCACGAGATCGATGAGCGAGAGAAAATTCGGACCGCTGCCCCTGTCGTCACCGTCGAAGTTGCTCCCAGCCGAGACAACCTCGTGATCGATCACTGCACCGAATGAGTTGACCTGGAAGCGGAGGATCGCCGGGAACTCGCCGAAGCAGGCCAGGATGTCATCATATGTCAAGATGTTATCATCTGACTCAACGAAGAGTCCCAGAGGCCCCTTGTCAGATTCCAGGTCACCCGAGGTGGGATGGGTGATAAGAGTTTCCGTGTATCCATCGATCGAATAGACACGCTGAGTGGCAGCGAATGGGAAATCGGGGTCGTCTCGCTGCAGACTGACCAGCACATTGTCATGATCCTCGACAGCCAATGTGCGAGGCTCGTTGAGAGGATCTCCAAAGGCGTCAAACCCGAGGCGATCCCCGTCATCCAGATCGACTGCGATCAACCGGTGCAGATCCGCGTCCGCGACCACGGCGTAGTCACCATC
>JAFGKF010000271.1 GCA_016928695.1 Candidatus Sumerlaeota bacterium
CCACGGGCTTGCCCGTGAATCTCTGCGGCAAGCCGCCATCCGATCTGGAGTCCACGGGCTTGCCCGTGAATCTCTGCGGCAAGCCGCAGGACTCCAAACAGGAGAGGAGCTCAGGCTTGCCTGTGCCCATCCAGAGCGTCCATCATCGCGCCGAGGAGTGCCTCCGGGTCGAGCGGCTCTACGAGGGTTACCTCAGACGCGAGCGACGCGCGGCCGAGAGACTCCGCGCCATGGAGGAGCGTGCCATCCCCGACGACTTCGACTTCCGCGCCGTCCGCGGCATCTCCCATGAGGCCGCCGAGCGGCTCAGCGACGTCCGCCCCGCCACCGTCGGCCAGGCCGCGCGTGTGCCGGGCGTCCGCCCCCCCGACGTGGCGCTGGTCGCCATCATGGTTCACGCCCACACTCACCGAGAGAGACGATTGGAGACAACCCCATGACCGAGACCCCACCGGAGAGACCGTTCGAGGAGACGCTCGCGCTCGCCCTCGACGAGATGGGCCTCCCGCTCGATCCGATGGCGCGCGATCAGCTGCGCAGCTTCGCCGAGATGCTCGCCGAGTCCAATCGCCGCTTCAACCTGGTGGCTGACGCCTCGCCGACAACGATGGCGATCAAGCACATGGCTGACTCGCTGCTGCTGCTGACGACCAACGCGCTCGAGGGGCTCAGGGTCCGCTACGCGGTCGACATCGGCGCCGGGGCGGGATTCCCCGGCATCCCGCTCGCCATCGCGCGGCAAGACATCACGTGGCTGCTCATCGAGTCGACGGGCAAGAAGGCCCGCTTCCTCGAGGAGCTGATCTTCTCGCTCGGGCTCGAGAACGTCTCGATCTCCAACTCTCGCTCGGAGGAGCTCGCCCACAACGCGGTCAAGCGCGAGTCGTACGACCTCGCCGTGATCCGTGGGCTCGCTCACTGCGCCACGCTCTGCGAGCTCGGACTGCCGTTCGTCAAAGTCGGCGGCCGTCTGTTCTCCTACAAGGGGCCCGATGGCGAGCGCGAGGCGGCGGAGTCGGCCGCCGCGGCCGAGGCGTGCGGCGGCACGGTGCGGCCCCTGATCCGAGCCCAGCTCCCCATCGAGCACCACCCGCGCCTCTTCATCGGCTGGGACAAGACCTCGGCCACGCCCTCCAAGTACCCCCGCCGCGAGGGCGTCCCGCAGAAGAGCCCGATCATGGGCTGAGCCGTTGAGAAGACATCGACAGGACAATGACCACACCGGATCAGTACGCCCCCTCAGCGCCCTTCTATGATCTCTTCCCAGTCTACACGGGGCGGGAGGACGTGGAGTTCTACGTCCAGGCGGCGCGGGCGTCGGAGGGGCCGGTGCTCGAGATCGGATGCGGGACAGGCCGCGTCCTGATCCCCACCGCCCGCGAGGGGCTGACCTGTGTCGGCGTCGACCCCTCCGCCGCGATGCTGGAGCGGTGCCGCGCGAATCTCGCCGCGGAGCCCTCCGAGTTGCAGGGACGCATCACGCTGGTCGAGAGCGAGATGCAGCGCCTCGACCTGGGGCGCCTCTTCGCCCTCATCACCTGCCCCTTCCGGCCGTTCCAGCATATCCTCTCGACCGAGGACCAGATCGAGGCGCTCCGCCACGTCCACCGCCACCTCGCACCGGGGGGGCGGTTCATCATCGACATTTTCGACCCCCGGCTCGACGCCCTCCTCCACCCCGAGGAGTCGGGCGTTCTCGAGCCCGAGGAGTTCACCGATCCGGCCACGGGCGAGCGGATCGTCCGGCGCACCCGCCGCGTGGCCTGGGACCGCACGAACCAGATCCTCGCGCTCGAGTTCCTCTACGAGCGCCATCTCCAGAGCGGTGGAGTGGAATTCACCGAGCACCCCTTCGGGATGCGATACATCTTCCGGTGGGAGATGGAGCACCTCCTGGAGCGGTGCGGTCTGGGAGTGGTCGATGTCTTCGGTGACTTCGAGCGGGGGTCGGTGATCTCGGGCGAATCCCGCGAGCTCATCTTCGTCTGCGAGCGGAGGGACTGAGCCCCTCCTCTTGGCAGCCCTGAGCACAGGGGCCAACCATGTGGAGTCCATGAGCTTGCTCATGTTCCATGATTCTGCGGCAAGCCGCAGGACTCCAAACAAGAGCCGCGGCGGCACAGGCAAGCCTTTGCACTCCACATCAGACTGGGAACTCACCATCAACTCCAGTCACCTCCTCTTCATTGACATCCCCCGCGGGTGCGGGAAACGTGACTGCCTCGCCGAGGAGCGTGTGCGTGGACAAGCGGGAATACGCCAAGATGTACAGCCTGGAGCGGACCTACTGGTGGTTCCAGGGTCGCAAGCGCATCGTGATGACGCTGCTCGCACCGCTGCTGCGCGATGACCGAGACCAGACGCTGGTGGATCTCGGGTGCGGGACGGGGCTGATCCTCGACGACCTCGGCGAGCGGGGTCGAGCCGTGGGGGTCGACTTCTCCGAGCTGGCGCTGGGCTTCTGCCGCGATCGCGGGATCCGGAGCCTCGCGCAGGCCGATGTGACGAGTCTCCCTCTCCGCACCGCCTCGGCGGACATCGTCACGCTGCTCGACATCACCGAGCATGTGCCCGACGACCGTGGCCTGATCAGAGAGGTGGCCCGGATTCTGAAACCCGGCGGGCATGCCCTCTTGACGGTCCCTGCGCACCAGTGTCTTTGGAGTGATCACGACCGGACGCTCTGGCATCAGCGGCGGTATTCGAAGCGGAGTCTGCTGAGGCTCTTCGAGGATTCCCCGCTCGAGGTGCGGCGCTGCACCTGGGCGATCACGTTCACCTTCCCCCCGATCGTGGTTTTCCGCCTGATCCAGCGGATGCTGCCACGCCGCAGAGAGCCGAAGACCCACCTGATCCCCCTGCCTGGGTGGGTCAATGGATTCCTCAAGTGGCTGCTCCACGTCGAGGCCTGGCTCCTCAGGCGCATCAACCTGCCTTTTGGAGTCTCCCTGGTCCTGATTGCGCGGCGGAAACCCGACGCCGGCTCGCCCCATTGACCGGTCCGGCGACGGAATTCTGTGTCAAATCGCCACACCGGGTGATAGACTTTCCACAGACCTGAGTCCCCGGGTCTGTGAGCAGATCAATTGAGAAAAAGCACTGTCGCATTTCGCTTTGGGGCACTCAATTTGCTTGCCTGACCTGACGAAGAGAAGCTAAGGTGGTAGCCTGTTCGCACAGGATGCCGCGACACAGCCAATGCCGCCAGCTCGCATGAGGAGCCGTTTCGCATCGTCATGAGTGGTATGAGAACCATCACCCTCTGGGCCGTCGTCATCGCCATCGGCGTCCTGCTGTTCGTCAAGTTCAATGACCAGCAGGAGGTGCAGGAGATCTCGATCGCCTTCCTGCTCCACCAGATCGACCAGGTGGGCGACAATGCCGCGGCGCTCTTCAATGGCCCAATCGAGGACCACGACGGACGGTTGGAGGGGGAGTTCGCGACCCCGGTCCCCCACCCTGAGCTGGAGCCTGTGACCCGCTTCCGGGCCGAGTACCAGACCTTCCAGGGCGAGTTCATCCTTCAGCGCATGACCCAGGCGGGTGTGGATTACTGGGCCCACCGCAACTCCGGCCTGATGCAGCAGTTCATCTTCTCGCTCTTCTTCCCCCTGCTGATCCTGGTGGTGATCTGGATCTTCATCATGCGGCAGTTCCAGTCGACGGGGAACAAGGCGATGACCTTCGGCAAGAGCAAAGCGCGCCTTCTGACCGAGGGGCAGAACAAGATCACCTTCGACGACGTGGCGGGCATCGAGGAGGCGAAGGACGATCTCCTGGAGATCGTCGACTTCCTCAAGGACCCCCACAAGTACTCGCGCCTGGGTGGCAAGATCCCGAAGGGCGTGCTGCTCTTCGGCCCCCCCGGAACGGGCAAGACGCTGCTTGCCAAGGCGGTCGCCGGTGAGGCGAATGTCCCATTCTTCTCGATCTCGGGCTCGGACTTCGTCGAGATGTTCGTCGGCGTGGGCGCGAGCCGCGTCCGCGACCTCTTCGAACAGGGCAAGAAGCACAAGCCCTGCCTGATCTTCATGGACGAGATCGACGCCGTGGGGCGTCAGCGATTCGCGGGGGTCGGCGGCGGACACGATGAGCGCGAGCAGACGCTCAACCAGCTCCTGGTCGAGATGGATGGGTTCAACGCGAACGAGGGCGTGATCCTGATCGCCGCGACGAACCGTCCCGATGTGCTCGACCCCGCCCTGCTCCGACCCGGGCGCTTCGACCGCCGCATCGCGGTGGACTTCCCCGACCTGAGCGGCCGCGAGAAGATCCTCGCCGTCCACGCCAAGAAGGTGAAGATGGCGGCGGATGTCAATCTCTCGACAGTGGCCAAGGGCACCCCCGGCTTCTCGGGTGCCGATCTGGCCAATCTTGTCAACGAGGCGGCCCTGCTGGCCGCGCGCAGGAAGCGCGACTCGGTGGACCTCGAGTGCCTCGAGGAGGCGAAGGACCGGGTGATCATGGGCCCGGAGCGCCGGAGCCTCGTCATCTCCGAGGACGAGAAAGAGGTCATCGCCTACCATGAGGCGGGCCACGCGATCGTGGGCCACATGCTCCCCGAGGCCGACCCGATCCACCGTGTGACCATCGTCCCACGCGGCATGGCGCTCGGCCTGACCGCGTCGCTGCCCGACGAGGACAAGCGCCTGACCAATCGGAGCCGTGTGATCTCGATGATCACCATGCTCTTCGGAGGACGCACGGCCGAGGAGATGCGCTTCGGCGAAGTCTGGAACGGCGCCTCGAACGACATCGAGCGTGCGACCAAGCTGACTCAGCGGATGGTCTGCGAGTGGGGCATGAGCGATCGGCTCGGCCTCCGGAGCTTCGGCCAGGCCCAGGGACACGTCTTCCTCGGACGCGATCTCGGACGCGAACGCGACTACTCCGAGTCGATGGCGCAGGAGATAGACGCCGAGATCCGCGAGATCCTCGACGGATGTCACGACCACGCGACGCAGATCCTCACCGAGCACCGCGACGCCCTCGAGCGGGTGGCGCAGGCGCTGATGGAGCGCGAGTCGCTCGATGCCGAGGAGTTCCGCCTCGCGGTCGAGGGCAAGCCGCTCCCCGAGCGTGAGCCGGTCATCCCGCCACCCCAGGAGCCCGAGGCCACCTCCGAGACCGAGGAGCGCCGCGGGGCCGCGAAGGACGGCAAGGCCAAGCCGCTCCGCCCCGCTGAGGGAATCACCTGATCATCCCATGACTCGGCGCTCTGCTCGGCGGCTGACCACTCTGATCACCGCGGCAATTCTCTGTGCGCTGCCACCCCTCGCTCCGGCTCAGGAACTGACCATCGATCTGGTCTTCCCCCAGGGGAGCGGCTCGGGCGTGGTCCGTGTCCCAAACGACCACGAGCAGGTGCGCTTCAATGGGACCACCGATCCCCAGGCCTCGCTGACCCTCAATGGAGAGGATGTGCAGGTCTGGAGCACAGGGGCTTTCGCGGGCCTTCTCGACGACCTGAGAGAGGGCGAGAACGAATTCACCTTCGAGGCGCACCTCGCCGGGGAGCGCGTGCGAAGGGAGCTCACGGTCATCCGCGAATCTCCCCCTCAGCCCCTGCCTCCCCATCCCGCGCGGATCATCGAGTCGAGCATCCAACCGGCGGACCGGATCGTCGCCATCCCCGGCGACGAGGTGACCTTGAGCCTCATGGGCACCCCTGGCGGTGTGGCCTCGGCAACGCTGGGCCG
>JAFGKF010000272.1 GCA_016928695.1 Candidatus Sumerlaeota bacterium
CCCGAGGGAACTTCAATCCACCCCTTGAGCGTCAGGGCGGGGCTGTGGCAAACTGAGGCGAGCTGAGGATGCGCTGTGAAATACCGCGACTACTACAATATTCTGGGCGTGAGCCGCGATGCCTCGAAGGAGGAGATCCGCAAGGCGTTTCGCAGCCTCGCACGCAAATATCACCCCGACACCAACAGGGATCCGGAGGCGGAGGCCCGCTTCAAGGAGGTCAACGAGGCCTACGAGGTTCTCGGAGACCCGGAGAAGCGACAGCGCTACGACGCGCTCGGATCGGGCTTTCACGCGGGCCAGGAGTTCCGTCCCCCGCCCGGATTCAGCACCTTCGAGTTCACCGAACCCGGGGGGGGAGGGGGCGCCTTCGCGTTCAGCGACTTCTTCGAGATGCTCTTCGGCGGCATGGGGGGCATGGGCGGCGGATTCCGAGGCGGCGCCGGAGCCCACGTGAGGCCTCAGGCACGCAACTTCGAGACGGAGATCACGCTCTCGCTCGAGGAGGCCCAGCGGGGCGGCAAGAGGGCTTTCGAGCTGATCCGCCCCGACCAGTCGGGCGCCAAAAGGCGCTACGAGATCACGATTCCCCCCGGGACGCGCGACGGGGCCCAGCTCCGCCTGCGTGGCCAGGGAGAGGCCGTGGCGGGCGGTGAGGTGGGCGACCTGATCGTCCGCGTCCGGCTCAGAGAGCACCCGCTTTTCCGCGTGGAGGGAGACAACCTCCGCACTGAGGTCCCCGTCACCCCCTGGGAGGCGGCGCTGGGCGCCAAGGTCCCCGTGCCGACGCTCTCAGGATCGGTGACGCTCTCGATTCCCCCCGGAACGCGCTCGGGGCGCACACTGCGCCTCGGGGGGCAGGGGCTCAGCCGAAAGGGGGGTGGAAAGGGCGATCTCCTGGTCTCCGTGCGCATCGAGGTGCCCACTGAGCTCACTGAACGCGAGCGCGAGCTCTTCGAGGCGCTGGCGAAGGAGTCGACCTTCCAGCCCCGTCGGGATTGACGCGCAACGCGATGCCGGGGTGAGATGTCACATCGAGAGGGGACTCCCGAGAGCGCTCACACACACACGGCCGGAGGGGGAACCATGAGGCTGCTGATCCTGATCGCCACGCTGTGCATCACGGTGGGGGGGACTCCATCGTTCGGCCAGCCACCTCGGCCAGCCATGCCGGCTCCAGCGCCGGGCTCTCCCGCCAGCGTGCCGCCACAGGGCTGGGGACAGACCGCTCCCCAGCAGATCCCCTCGCCGGTCTGGGGGCAGGCACCGCAGACAACCCCTCTCCCCCCCGCTCAGCCAGTCACTCGGCAGATCAGCTTCAACGGCGTGATGCTCACGGGTCCCTCCCTTGCCCCACTGGAGCAGATCGAGCGCTGGCACGGGGTGACGCTCCCCGACGGTCAATACTGGTATGACAGTCTCAGCGGCCTCTGGGGAGTCTGGGGACAGGGCTCCCAGGGGCAGATCGCAGCGGGCTTGATCCTGGGAGGGCCGCTGCCCCCCAACGCCTCGGGCGGGGGTCAGGGTGCACTGACGGGCGTGTTCATCAACGGCCGTGAGCTTCATCCGACGGAAGTCGCCCATCTTCAGCGGATCACGCAGGTCTATCCGGGGCGGTACTGGCTCGACGCCCAGGGAAATGGAGGCCTCGAGGGGCAGCCGATGTCATTCAATCTGGTCACCCTGGCGCAGCAGGCCCAGCGCCAATCGCAGGGTGGGGCATGGGGCTCTTCCACCTCCGATCCCCAGGGAAACAACTATGTGGGGGGCGATGGCCAGGGGTTCACCTACTTCATGGGATCGGACGGGACGACATGGTACTCGGAGTGATCCCCCTGAGGGCTTGAACCGCGCACAGGCGCTGAGGTAGGAATCCGGGCTCACCATGTGGAATCTCGGCCCCCTCACGCTCCGCAGCCGCGTGATCCTCGCCCCGATGGCGGGGGTCAGCGATCGCCCGACGCGCACACTCTTCCGCCGCCTGGTGGGCATGGAGCTCTCCTGGACGGAGATGATCTCGTCCGAGGGTCTCGTGCGCGACGATCCCAAGACCCACACCTATCTCGACATCGTGGGCGAGGAGCCACCGGTCATCGTCCAGATCTTCGGACGTGACCCGGCGCACATGGCCGAGGCCGCGCGGATCGTGGTGGCCGCCGGGGCCGAGGGCGTGGACGTGAACATGGGCTGTCCCGTCCCGAAGGTGTTCAAGAGCGGCTGCGGTGTCGCGCTGATGCGCGACCCCGGACGCGCCGCGGCGATCATCGAGGCCATGGTGGAGGCCGCGGGGCCCGCGGTTCCGGTGACGGCGAAGTTCCGCGCGGGGGTGACCGAGGACACGATCAACTGCGTCGAGTTCGCCCGGCGGCTCGACGCGGCGGGCGCCGCGGGAGTGTCGCTTCATCCGAGGACGCGGTCACAGATGTTCACGCATCGTTGCGACTGGAGTCTGATCGCCGAGGTCAGACGCGAGGTCGGCTGCGCCGTCATCGGCTCGGGCGACGTCACCGAGCCCGCCGATGCGGTGCGCATGCGTGAGCAGACCGGCTGCGACGCGGTGATGATCGCCCGGGCGGCCCAGGGCGATCCCTGGCTGCTCGCGGCGTGCGAGGCGGCGCTGGAGGGGCGACCACCGCCCCCCGAGCCGGGTCTGCGTGGGCGCTGCGAGGCGCTTCTGGCGCATGGGGAGCTGGCGGTGTCGATGCTGGGCGAGCGCCGAGCGGTCCGCGAGATGCGCAAGCACACCGGGTGGTACCTGCGGGGCCAACCCGGAGCGCGTCAGGCGCGCAGCCGACTGGCGTCGCTCGACACGCTCGCCGATCTCCGCGATCTGGTGGCGGAGGTGCTGGCGGCGGCGGCGTGAGGCCCCGCTGGGCGCGCCTCTTTAAAGCTTGCCAGTGTGGTGGGGGGTTTCCATGATCGCGCCGGAGCCCCGTGAACGCTTGAAAAGGGCGGGCGACGGGGCTTTTTGGGGTGGGAAAAGAAGGCAGCGACCGAGCACACGCGCGACACAATGGCCACGAGCACGAATCCCTACACTGTTCTGAATCTCCGCAAAGGGGCCTCAGAGGAGGAGATCAAGCAGGCCTACTTCGAGATGGTGAAGAAGTGGGATCCGGAGCGCCACACCGAGCGCTTCATGGTGATTCAGCAGGCCTACGAGAAGCTCCGCGACCCGCAGAAGCGGGCCAAGGAGGATCTGTTCACCTACAACTATGTCCGCGGCGAGTTCAACTTCACGGCGGCGGAGCGGGGCGAGGAGCCGACGACCGACGACCTGATGAAACGCCTGACGGCGGCGCAGGCGCAGGTCGAGCAGGGGGGTGAGGCGGCCAATGGGGCGCGCGGCGAGGCGGTGACTCTGCTGCTGACACTCAGCTTCCGGCACTTTCGCCGCAAGCAGTGGCGCGAGGCGATCGACGACCTGGTCCATGCGCTGCAGATGGACCCGACGAACCAGCGCGGGAAAAACAATCTCAACCTGGCCTACATGCGCCTGGGGTGGTCGTACGCGACGAACAATCTGATCAAAGAGGCGATCGAGCTGTGGGAGCTCTCGCTTCAGATGAACCCCGACAATCTCCCGATCATCCACAACCTGGCCATCGCCACCGAGTCCGACGGCGACCGCGACCGCTCCGAGCGCTACTGGGGGGAGACGCTCCGGCGCTGGAAGCTGATGCTCGATGAGGAGCCCGAGAACGAGTACATCAAGAACCTGATCATCGAGATCCACAAGCACTTCGGTGGGCGCCGCCTGGACACGCGCCATGAGGGCGAGGCGGCGATCGAGGAGTACAAAGAGGTCCTCAAGATCAACCCCGACGACTTCGAGGCCCAGATGAAGATCGCCGAGACGCTCATGGAGGAGAAGCGCTTCGGCGAGGCGGTGGCGGAGCTGCGCAAGATGGTGCAGCGCCAGCCCACCAATGTGCAGGTGCTCAACCTGTTCTCGTGGGCACTGCTCAACAGCGGGGAGATCGACGCCGCGTTCACCAACTGGCAGCGGTGCCTCAAGATCGATCCGAAGAACTACTCGATCACCGAGTCGATCGTCAAAGCGCGCTTCGATCTGGGTCGCAAGTGCCGCGACTCCGGGCAGTTCACCCCGGCCCTGGTGCACTTCAAGGCGCTGCTCAAACTGTTTCCGAAGAACGCCGAGGTGCACCGGGAGCTGGCCAAGACCTATCTGGGCAAGGGCGATCGCGCCTCGGCCTACCGGCATCTGCAGCTCGTCATCAAGCTGGATCCGAGGGACCGCGAGGCGAAGCGGCTGCTCAGTGAGCTGAAGATGGGGCGCTGATGGGACTGCGGATGAGGCTGCCCTGGACGGACGCGGCGCGTCAGTTTGTCGTGGACGAGACACCTGAGCCTCTCTACGCTCTGGATCAGGAGGCCGGGGCGCCAGGGGCCCTGGGTGGCGCGGATCTGCTGGAACTCGTCTCCCGGGCCATGCTCGAGAATGAGCGCCTGGTCGCACTGGCGGGTCGCCTCGAGCAATCTCAGAGCCGGGGGGCAGATGAGGAGGTCCTGCGCGTGGTGCGCTCTCTGTTGCCAGCGCTTGACAGCTTTGATCGCATCCTGGAGATGGCGAGAGGCTTTGACATGACCGATGTGCTGGCCAACTGGCTGCGGAGCGTCGAGGGCATCCAGGAGCGGGTGCTGAGCGCTCTCGAGCGCCAGGGGCTCGAGGTGGTCGATCCACTGGGTCAGGGGATTGATCTCAACCGCGACGAGGTGGTGGAGTATCGCCGGACACAGGCACAGCCCGGGGACACCGTGCTGGAGGTGCGGCGCCGGGGCTATCGGTTTCGAGGCAAAATGATTCGCGACGCGCAGGTCGTCGTCGCCCACAACGAGAGGAGCGTGTGACCATGGGTCGCCTCATCGGCATCGACTTGGGAACCACGAACTCGGCCGTGGCCGTGATGGAGAAGGACGGTCCCATGATCGTCCCCAACTCACTCGGCGAACGCATCACACCCAGCGTCGTCGGCTTCACAAAGGCCGGCGAGATTCTTGTGGGGAAGAAGGCCAAGCGCGGCGCGGTGATGAACGTCGGCCGCACGGTCTTCTCGATCAAGCGCCACATGGGAACCAACTACCGGGTGCGCATCGAGGGCAAGGAGTACACCCCCCAGGAGATCTCCTCGATGATCCTGCAGAAGCTGAAGCAGGACACCGAGGACTACTTCGGCGAGGAGGTGACGCAGGCGGTCATCACCGTCCCCGCCTACTTCACCGACGCGCAGCGCCAGGCGACGAAGGACGCCGGCGAGATCGCCGGCCTCAAGGTGCGCCGCATCATCGACGAGCCGACCGCCGCGGCGCTGGCCTACGGCCTCGACAAGAAAGAGGACCAGGTCATCATGGTCTACGACCTCGGCGGCGGGACGTTCGACGTCTCGATCATCGAGGTGGTCTCCGGCGTCTTCCAGGTGCTCGCGATCCACGGCAACACGCACCTGGGCGGCGACGACATGGACAAGCGGATCGTCAACTGGCTGGTCGAGGACTTCAAGGAGAAGAACGGCATCGACCTGGGCGATGATCCGATCGCGCTGCAGCGCCTGCGCGACGCCGCCGAGGAGGCGAAGATCGAGCTCAGCGAGGTCAAGGAGACCCACATCCTCATCGAGGCCGTGACGATGACGGAGAAGGGCCCCCTGACGCTCGAGACCTCGCTGACACGCGCCAAGCTCGAGGACCTCATCGGCGACCTGATCAAGATGACCATCCCCCCGATGGAGCAGGCGATCGAGGATGCCAACCTCACCGTCGACAAGGTCGACACCGTCCTCCTCGTCGGGGGCTGCACGCGCATCCCGATGGTGCAGAACGTCGTGCGCGAGTTCACCAACCAGCAGCCCCACCGCGACATCGTCCCCGAGGAGGTCGTCGCGCTCGGCGCGGCCGTCCAGACGCTCGTCGTCGCCCCGATCGAGGGGGAGATCGAGGACACCCTGGCCACGCGCTACGGCAAGGAGAAGCCGGTCATCATCCACATGACCCCCTTCAGCCTGGGCGTGGGACTGCTCAACGACCAGTTCGGCGTCCTGATCGAGCGCAACTCGACGTACCCGACCGAGGCCAAGGACATCTTCACGACGACCCGAGACTTCCAGGAGGCGATCAGCTTCCCCATCTACGAGGGAGAGGAGCCCGTCGCCTCCGAGAACACCTTCCTCGACATGCTCCGCATCGAGGGCATCACCCCCGCGCCGCGCGGCGTGCCACGCATCGAGGTGACCTTCCGCCTCAATCAGGACCGCATCCTCGAGGCCCGCGCCGAGGACCTCGCCACCGGCGTGGAAAAGAAGATCACGATCGAGTCGACGGGCACCAAGCTCAACGACACGGAGAAGGCCCGCATGGTCAAGGAGGCGAAGGAGCGCGTCACCCGCATGCTCCGCCAGCGCATCGCCGACACCATGGTCGACGAGGCGGAGACGATGCTGGCCCGCGCCGACAAGGTGCTGTCAAGGGCCAAGGGCGAGTCCGCCAGCGAGCTGACGGCCCAGGTGGCCCAGGCCCGGGAGATGCTCTCCGGGGGAGACACCGGGGGGCTCGAGGATCTCATGGACGAGATCAATCGCCGCATCACCGAGCTCGAAGCCGCGGGATGACCGCTGGGCGTCGGTGCTCAATCCGAGCTCTGCCGTGGGATCCGGGGCGATGCCCCGGATCTCTCTTTGACCCTGGCCCTCCCCCTCCGGGAAGGGGGTTCTCAACACAATTCCTTTGCCCTCGGATGTGGACCCTGCTAGGCATCGATGTTTGACCTCTGAGCGGACAGTGATGGCCCAGAGCCCCTCCACCGATGCGACGATCCACGTGAGATTCTATGGGCCTCTGCGTCAGTTCGCCGGCGCCGAGGAGACCACGCACACCGTCGCGGCGGGCCGGAGCATCCGAAAGCTCATCGTGGACCTGGGGGTCCCCGAGGGGCATCTGGTCTACACGATGTGCCTGGTCAACGGTCGGCGTGTCCCCCTCGACACACCGATCTCCGATGGCGACAGAGTCGACGTGTTCCAACCCATCGCAGGAGGCTGAGATGTCCGAGAGCACACGCCACATCGGCAAGCCCATTCCGCGGATCGATGGGCTCGACAAGGCCACGGGTGCTCTCAAGTACCTCAGTGATCTGAGATTCGAGGGGACCCTGTGGGGCAAGGTCCTGCGCGCGGCCCATCCCCACGCGATGATCCGCGGAATCGACACGTCCGCCGCCGAGGCGATCGAGGGCGTCCACGCGGTGCTGACCCACCGCGACGTGAAAGGCCTCAACCGATTCGGCATCGCCGTGCCCGATCAGCCGGCGCTGTGCGAGGACAGGGTCCGCTACGTCGGCGACGCCGTCGCCCTCGTGGTGGCCGACACCGAGGAGATCGCCACGCGTGCCTGCGCCGCGATCGTGGTCGACTTCAGGGTTCTCCCCGTCGTCGACGACCCCCTGAGAGCGCTCGAGCCCGGCGCACCCGCGGTCCACACCGACGGCAATCTGATGCACCGCAACGAGGTCTCGAAGGGCGACATCGCCGAGGGCTTCGAGCAGTCGGATGTCATCCTCGAGCACCACTTCAGCACCCAGATGTATGCGCACGCCTTCCTGGAGCTCGACGCCGGAACGGGGCTCCTCGATCCGGGCTCGGGTGTGCTCACCATCTGGTGCGCGGGCCAGTACCCGTACCGTGATCAGCTGCAGATCGCCCGCGCGGTCGGCTGGGACCCCGAGAAGATCCATGTGATCGCCTCGCCGATCGGGGGGGCGTTCGGGGGCAAGGACGAGATCACCATCCAGATCTATCTCGCGCTGATGGCCATCGCGGTCCCCGGGCGGCCCGTGAAGCTGGCGCTGAGCCGCGAGGAGTCGATGGAGGCGGGGACGAAGCGTCACCCGTTCGAGCTCGATGTGAAGCTCGGAGCCAAGCGCGACGGCACCTTCATGGCGCTCGACTTCGAGATGGTCTCGGACACGGGCGCCTATGCGTCGCTGGGAGGCCCGGTGATGAACCTGGCGATCGAGGGGGCGAGCGGCCCGTACGTGTTCCCCCACACTCGCATCGGCGGGCGGGTGGCCTACACCAACAACGGGTTCTCCGGCGCGTTCCGCGGCTTCGGAACGACGCAGTCGTGCTTCGCGCAGGAGCAGATGATCGACATGCTCGCGCTCGAGCTCGGCATGGACCCGATCGACCTCCGCCTGAAAAATGCCCTGCACACGGGCGATCTCTCGGCCATGGATCACCGCATCTGGACCGCGGTCGGCATCGAGGAGACGCTCCGCGTCGCACGCGACTCGAGGATCTGGCGGGAGCGCCGTGAGCGGCAGGCCCGGCACCGGCCCCCGCTCTTCTTCGGCACCGGGGTGGCCTGCGAGATGCAGGCGACGGGCCTCGGCAAGGGGATCCCCGACTTCGCGGGGGCGCACTGCGACCTCGAGCCCGACGGCGCCGTGAAGCTACGCATCGGCGGCATCGAGATGGGGACGGGCGTGAACACCGCCTACTGCCAGATGGCCGCGGAGATCCTCGGTCTGCCGATGGACCGCATGCGCATCGTGATGGGCGACACGGGGGAGACGCCGGACTCGGGCACGACCACCGCCTCGCGCTCGATCTACATGATGGGCAATGCGGCGACGCTGGCCGCGCGCGACCTGGCGAGGGTGATGGGCGAGTTCGTCGCCTCCCACTGGGGCGAGGGCTTCACGCTGCGCGACGGCGCCTTCGTGCGCGACGGTCAGTCGGTGAGCCTCATCGACATCGCGGCGAGGGCCAGTGAGATGGGGCAGCGCCTCCGCGGCGAGGGTCACACCGTCCACCCCGAGGCCGACCGGGACTTCGGCGACGGGCTGCCGCACATCATGTACGCGTACTGCACGCAGATCGCGTCGGTGATCGTCGATGGCGAGACGGGCGAGGTCTTCGTCGACGAGGTGCTCTCGATCCCCGACTGCGGCCGGGTGATCAACCCGCAGGGCGTCGAGGGGCAGAGCGAGGGCGGCGTCGTGATGGGCGCCTCCTACGCGCTGCTCGAGGAGGTGCTCATGGAGGGCGGGCGCTTCATCAACGCGAACTTCACGAACTACTCGCTGCCCACGGCGGTCGACTGCCCGCGGCGGATCGACACCGTGATGGTCGAGGTGCCCGAGCCGACACACGAGTGGGGATCGAAGGGGATCGGGGAGACTGTGACGGTTCCGATCTGCCCCGCGATCGTCAACGCGATCTTCGACGCGATCGGCATCCGCTTCTTCCGCATCCCGGTTACGCCCGAGCGCGTCGTCGAGGCGATCGAGGCGAATCCCGACTGCAGAGCCGCCCGGGCGATGAGCTCGGCGATGGGATGACGGAGGAGAGACCGCGATGCTGCCACCGATCTCGATCACATTCACCCTCAA
>JAFGKF010000273.1 GCA_016928695.1 Candidatus Sumerlaeota bacterium
CGCATCGAGATGCGCTCGGTCCTCTCCCGCTCCTGCTCGGCCTCGCGCGTGGACTGATAATAGACATAAAGCCCCACCGCGATGGCGATCAGTGCGATGTATGTCACCGCGGTCTTCATGCCGCCCGCCTCCGCAGGGACTGGACGACGGCGCCCATCAGCGCGATGACCAGCGGCATCCCGAGCAGGATCAGCACCAGCACGCGCATGCGGAACGGACTCAGAGTGAAGCCGGTGTTGATGGTGTCGCGGGGCCGGATCGCGATGAGATCGGTCTCCGAGGCGAGATAGCCCACGGCGTTGAGGATGAAGTCGCGATTGCCTGTGAGGCCGGGCACCATGAGCGCGTCGGCCAGCAGCGTCGAGTCTCCGATGACGAGGATGCGCGCCGGGGGGACCGGCTCAGGCTCCTCGGTCTCCTCAGGCTCCCGGCCGCCGTCGACCGAGCCGCCGGGATCCATCGGGACGTCGTCGAGGCTCAGGCCCAGGTCGGGCTCCACCGGTGAGATCTCGAGCGGCTCGGTGGGCTCCTGGATCACCTCCTCAGGCGAGGTCTCGATGAGCGTCAGCGGCTGGGTCGGCGCGGCCTCGGTCATCACCTCGGGGGCCACGGGGGTGAAGACCGCGGGGTGATCCGCCACCTCGACCGTGAAGATCTGCGCGATCGGCACCGATGACTGGATCGCATCGTCTCCGACGGAGACGCGGCCGAGCTTGAACATATCGAGACCCTGCTCCGCCCACGACGAGGGACTCGCGGAGAGAAGCAGGTCGGCGTCCACACCGCGGGGGAGATCATCGGCGGAGACCGATCGCGCCATCCGGATCTCGACGGGGTCGAAGAGGTCACGCGTGATGTCGTTTGTGCGGCTGAATCGGCCCGTGCTGAAGTCAGGCGAGTAGGAGAAGGAGACGTTTCCCCGCAGGCTGATGTCGGCCAGGCTCTGCTCGATGGCGATGTCGGTGCCCACCTCGCAGCCGAACTGCTCGAGGTAGGGGACCAGCGCCGAATCGGCGAGCCCCATCAGCAGCGGCTCGATGTCGACGCACGCGATCACCTGGCCTCCGCGGTTGAGATAGGCGGTCAGCGCGGAGAGATCGGCATCGGTGAACTGATACGAGCTGTCGGCGATGAAGAGCACCGAACAGTCCTCGGGCACCTCGCCCGCCTCCAGGAGATCGATGGTCTCGACGCCGTAGAGCTCGGTCTCGAGCGCATCGCGCAGCTGATCGAGCCCCTGCCCTGTCTGGTCAGACTCGAAGATCGCCTCGCCGCGGCGGGTCAGGAAATAGACGGTGCTCTCGCCCTCGCGCGTGACGGCGATCATTGCGCGCGTGATCTTCTCCTCGAGGTTGGAGGCGCGGTAGGGCTCCACCTTCTCAGTGCGGTCGCCGAGCGTGACGAAGATGTCGCCCGGCTGCACCGGGCTGGGCAGCCCCTCGGCGTCCTGCGGATTGCGCCGCGCGTCGATGATGCGATAGCTCACGAGGCTGCTCTGCGAGCGGTACATCTCCATCAGGCCGTTGAAGATCTGCGAGTTGATCGGCGCCAGCGGCGAGCGGTCCATCTCCGGGGGGATGTGGGCGGTGACGAGGATCTCCTCCCCGAGAGCCTCCACGACGCTCTGGCTCTGCGGCGCGATCGAGTTGCGCTGATTGCTCGTGGTGTCCCACTGCACCCGTTTGCCCGTGACGATCACGTTGAGCATCACGGCGATGAAGATCACGATGACGCTCAGCGCGAACATGTTCACACCGTAGCGCGCCGAGCGGCTCGCGGCGAGGCGGCCGATGGCGCGGTGGCTCAGGATGAGCCAGAGCACGGCCCCGACGACGGCGATGCCCAGCGGGATCGTGACCCACAGCGAGGAGTCGGCCTGGTCGAGGCCCAGGAACTTGGCCGCGAGTCCGAAGAGCGCGGCGAAGGCGGCGATGATTCCGACAATCGACTTCCACATGGTCCGATCTCCCTCAGTGCACCTTCGAGTCGAGGACGTTGACGGTGAGGAACAGCCCCAGCGCCGTGATGGTGAGGTAGTAGAGGCCGTCGCCCAGGTTGATCACCCCGCGGGCGAAGTCCTCGTAGCGCAGGATGATCGACGTCTCGGTCAAGAAGGACTGGAGCCCCCCCGTGACCGCGTCGGTCTGGACCAGCGCCGCGATCAGCCACAGCGCCAGCAGCGTCGCGAAGGTCAGAGCCCCCGCGACGATCTGATTCTCGGTCAGAGAGGAGTAGAAGATCCCCACCGCCAGGAAGGCCGACGCCAGCAGCAGTAGCCCGATGTAGCCCGTCAGGATGGGGCCGATCTCCAGGCTCGTCTGATACGCCGTGAAGATCGGGTAGACCAGCGTCAGCGCGAACATCACGGCGACGACGGTCAACGAGGCGAGGAACTTGCCCAGGATCACCTCGATGTCGCGCACAGGGCAGGTGAGCAGGAGCTCGACCGTGCCCAGTTGGTTCTCCTCGGCGAAGAGCCGCATCGTCAACATCGGAGCCAGAAAGAGCAGCACGACCGCTGCCTGATAGAACAGCGGCTCGAGGATCATCTCGTTGGCGTTGAAGTTGAAGTCGGGCGGCATGCCCTGCATCTGGGCCCACATCATCATCTCGCCGAAGCTCTGGGTGAACCGCGAGGTGAGCACGAAGAAGAAGAAGCCCATGATGATGAGGAAGAGGGTCATCACCACGTACGCCATCGGGGAGGTGAAGAACGCCCCCAGCTCGCGGCGGAAGATCTGCCAGGTCGCACGCATCGTCACGCCACCTCTCTCTCGCCCTGGTCACGGACCAGGTTGATGAAGATCTCCTCGAGCGACAGCCGGTGCTCGCCCAGGTGGAGAACGTCGACCCCCGCGCCGACCAGCGCGCGGGCCAGGTCGGGCATCAGGTCCGCCTCCTCGCCCGCCTCGATGCGGAAGCGGGGCGCGCCACCGGGCGCCTCGGATTTCAAACGCTGGACCTTTTTGATCCGCGGGTGACCGCGCAGGAGTTTCTCGATCGCCCCCGCGTCGCCGCGCGCCGCGAGGTCGATGGTCTGCCCGTGCTGGAGCCGCTTGGAGAGCTCACCCGTTCGCTCGTCGGCGATGATCTCACCGCGGTGCATGATCATCACCCGCTCGCAGATCTCGCTGACCTCGTGCAGGATGTGAGACGAGAGGATCACCGTCCGCTCGTTCGCCATCGCGCTGATCAGGTGGCGGATCTCGATGATCTGCGTCGGGTCGAGACCAATCGTCGGCTCATCGAGGATCAGGATCTGCGGGTCGGCCACGATCGCCTGCGCCAGCCCCACGCGCTGCCGGTAGCCCTTCGAGAGATTGCGGATCAGGCGGCCGGCGACGTCGGTGGCCGCCGTCGATTCCATCGCCCGATCGACCGCCGCGGCGCGCTCGCGCGCAGGCACGCCCTTGAGCGCCGCCATGAACCGCAGGTATTTGATGACGGTCATGTTGAGGTAGAGAGGCGTGTTCTCGGGCATGTAGCCGATGAGGCGGCGGGCCTGGAGCGACTGCTTGGCCATGTCGAATCCGGCCACGCGGGCACTTCCCCCCGTCGCGGGCAAAAAGCCCGTCAGGATGCGCATCGTCGTCGACTTGCCTGCCCCGTTGGGGCCGAGCAGGCCGACGATCTCGCCTTTTTTCACGCTGAAACTGATGTCGCTGACGGCGGCGATCTCGCCGTAGCGCTTGGTGAGGTGGGACACCTCGATCATCGGCGGTCCTCCCGTCGGAAGGTGGGCATTCGAGCCTCAGACAAAAAAAGTTCGCTGGCCGAAATGCAAGGGAAATGCCATGGCAGACCCATTCGTCGAGGGGGCACCCATACCCTGGAAATCGGGGTCATCCGTTGGAAGTTCGCCGGGGGAGTGGGACAGATTGGCGCACTTCGCCCGGCGGGAGTGGGGAACTGTTTCTCATCGCGCCATGGGGTGGCCGGTCTTCACATTTCCCTTGATTCCGTGGGGGTGGGTCTTGCACGGTGGGCTGCCCTGGTGGGGGCGTAGCTCAGCTGGGAGAGCGCGGCGTTCGCAATGCCGAGGTCGAGGGTTCGATCCCCTTCGCCTCCACCATCCAAGGACCTCAGAGCCCCCGCTCGAGCGGGGGTTTTTCTTTGGGGAAGTCATTGTCAACGGCGGCGAACCACCCTTCCAGAGCGCGCTGCTCGGCAGGACCACCAGTATCAAGAGAAAATGCCGGGGGGGGCCACGGGAGGAGACAACTCGGGCCCCTCGAGTTGAGACGATAATCTGCATGGAATAGGCCAAAAAATAAACGAAATTTGCATGATTTCTCGTGACAGGCGCCGATTTGGGTTCCAGACTGTGAGGTGAACAGACAGGGGAACTTCACCGCCCCCCCCTCTTTGAAAAGCCACAGCCTCAGGCCAGGGAGAAGCATCATGTCGACAAGATGGTTCCTCATGGTGGCGTGCGCCATCATGGCACTCTGTGTGCAGGTCTCACAAGCAACTCTCACCGACACAGTCGAGGTCGTCTCAGGGCGTGGCCCCGAAACCCGGGTGTGGGAGAAC
>JAFGKF010000035.1 GCA_016928695.1 Candidatus Sumerlaeota bacterium
GCTCCCTGCGCATCTGACGCGACATGCTGTAGAATCGTCGTCCCGAGCGCTCCAGCTGAGCAAGGGCCAGATCCGTGATCGCGCGCGCGACGCGGCCATTGCCGTCGTCGAAAGGGTGGATGGTCACAAACCAGAGATGGGCGATCCCCGCGCGCAGGAGCCCCTCCGGTGATTCCCTGTGGTTGAACCAATTCAGAAAGCGGTGCATCTCGGCCTCCACCCTGGAGGCCGGGGGCGCCACGAAGTGCACACGCTCACGCCCCATCGGTCCTGCGACGACCTGCATGGGCCCTGCGGCGTCATCGCGCCACGCCCCGGTGATGATCGGACGAAGACCGGAGCGACCTGTGGGAAAGAGCGCCGCCTGCCAGCTCCACAGACGCTCCTGCGTCAGTGGCTGATCGAAGCTCTGCGTGGCGTCGAGCAGCATCTCGGCGAAACCCTCGGAGCGCTGATCGGAGGGCGTCTCATCGGCCGAGGCGACACCGAGGCGACGAGCAATGGATGACCGCACACTGCGGTGATCAAGAATTTCACCCTCGATCTCCGAGCTCTTCATCGCCTCTTCGGTCAACGCCCCCAGCTGAGCCTCACACTGGAGTTCGAAGCCAAGGCGATCCATCATGCCCAGCAATCGCCCCTGCCGGTGACATGCCTGCTCGAGCGGTTCCAGCAGAGCAGGTGCATCCCACCGGAAATGGGGCCAGTCCGGGCGCTCCCAGATGTGCATTTTTCGCCTCATTTTATGACGAGAATGTCGACACTTTCTCTTCAGAAATCAAGTGTTATCTTCACTTATTGACGAGAAAGGCGTCTGATTCTCTTCATCTGGGCTTGTACTGCATGATTGCCCTGTGACTCCGACCCATTTCCGTTCCCCCAGGGGGGGGCTGATGTCATGTGATGAGAATTCGTTCCCGCAGGGAATCCGCAAAGCCATCACCCCCCTCCAATGGTCGATGATCCCATCTGTTGATGGCGACCCCCTGAAAACAGAATGGGCTTGACAGGGCAGGGGTGAATTCCTAGCTCAGGGCGCTCCTCTGGTCCCGACCGGAGAGAGAGGCTTTGGCCTGCCCCCTGGGGGGCGTTTTTCGCAGAGATGGCTCTGCCAACAGGTTTTGGAAAGCAGGCGACTGACCCATGTCCCAGATCTCTCTTCAAGTGCAGCCCCGCAGTGGGCGAGGCAAAGGCCCGGCACGCCGCCTGCGCGCGGCAGGGCGCTTCCCGGGGATCGTCTACGGAGGCGACGCCCAGCCCTGCGCGATCTCTCTCGACGAGCACATCTTCGAGCAGATGCTCAACCACGGGCTGACTCAGAACACGCTGATCAACCTCGAGGTCGAGGGCGAGAGCGGAAAGCAGATCGCGATTCTCCGCCAGCTCCAGCGCGATCCCGTCTCGCATCGGCCGCGCCATGTGGACCTCCTGCGTGTGCGCCTGGACCAGGTGGTGGAGTTTGAGATCCCCGTCCACTCCAAGGGTGATTGCGAGGCGATCAAGGCGGGTGGACTGCTCGAGCACGTTCAGCGCACCGTGACGGTCCGCTGCAAGCCGATGGATGTGCCCGAGGCGATCAGCGTGGACATCAGCGGGCTCGACTTTCACCAGCCGATCCACCTGGGCGAAATCACTCTTCCCGAGGGCGTGGAGGTGGTCACCGACTCCTCCGCCGTCCTGTTCGCCGTGATCAAACCCCGCGCCGCTGTGGCCGCGGGGGCCGAGGCCGCCGGAGAGGGTGAGGCGCCCACCGAGGCTGAGGCATCGGCCGAGGCCGCCGAGGCGACTGAGCCCGAGGTCATCGGCAAGGGCAAGAAGGAGGAGGAGTGACCACTCCCGGGCGACGCTGAGGCCCCATGGCACCCTCACTGGTCATTGCTGGGCTGGGCAACCCTGGCCCCCGGTATGTGAACACTCCGCACAGCGCGGGGTTTGAGGTCGTCGATGCGCTGGCTGCGCGGTGGGGAGCCACCGCCTGGAAGCCGTGGAAGCGCGTGGCGGCGGTGGCTGAGGCCCAGGTGGATGGAGAGCCCATCCTGCTGGGCAAGCCGGCCACCTACATGAACCTGAGTGGCGAGGCCGTGGCCCCGCTGCTCGCATACCACGGTCTGGACGAGACCCAACTGACCGTGGTCTGTGACGACATTGCTCTGCCTGTGGGGCGCACGCGCCTGCGGGCGGAGGGGAGCTCGGGAGGGCAAAAGGGACTGCAGAGCATCATCGACCACCTGGGGACCGCGCAGTTCAGCCGCCTGAGGCTGGGCGTCGCCCCCAGCGAGGAGGGCCTCCCCTGCGAGGCCGAGCGATGGGTCCTGAGCAAGTGGTCGCCGAGGCTTCGGCGCCAGTTCGACGCCGCCATCGACCAGGCGGTCGAGTGCCTCGAGATGATGCTGTCCGAGGGGATCGAGCGCGCCATGGGGGCCTTCAATGGCCGCTGCGCCCCCGACCCCGATGCCCCTCCGGGCGCCTGAGTGTGAAATCCGATCTGCCGCGAAGGAGCGCATGACGATGACACCTGCGATGACCTGCCTGACACTGGCCGCTGACAAGTCCGGTCTTCCCCCGTGGTCCGGCTCCACCTGGCTGCTCTGGCTCTTCGCTCTGGCCTGCGGTCTGGGGGCCATGTGGGCTGTGACGTGGCTCCGGCGCGACGTCCTGAGCCGCGACGAGGGCTCCGAGGAGATGAAGCAGATCTCCCAGGCTGTTCAGGAGGGGGCCTCGGCCTTTCTCGGCCGCGAGTACAAGTGGATCGCCCTCTTCGTGGCGATCATCTTCGCGCTGCTCCTCCTCGCACCGATGTTCTCCGACACCGCGGCGGCCAACGGCCTGAGCGGCAAGACCGGCATCGCCTTCCTCGTCGGCGCCCTGATGAGCGCGCTGGCCGGCTACAACGGCATGTACATCGCCACGCGCTCGAACGCCCGCACGGCGCAGGCGGCGCACACGGGGGGGATGGAGCCCGCGCTGAGCGTCGCGATCAGCGGTGGCGCGGTGATGGGGCTCGGGGTCGTCGGGTTCTCCATCATCGGGCTGTGCGCGGTTCTCTTCATCTTCGACTTCCAGCCGGTCATCGTGAACGGCTACGCCATGGGCGCCTCCCTCGTGGCGCTGTTCGCCCGCTCGGGCGGCGGCATCTACACGAAGGGCGCCGACATGGGCGCCGACCTCGTCGGCAAGGTCGAGCAGGGCATCCCGGAGGATGACCCGCGCAACCCCGCCACGATCGCCGACAACGTGGGCGACAACGTGGGCGATGTCGCGGGCCTCGGCTCCGACCTCATGGAGTCCTACGTCGAGTCGATCATCGCCGCGATGGCGCTGGCCTCCGTCACCGCCTTCGCGGTCGACGCGGCGAAGGAGGCGTCGGTGAAGATGTCGCTGATGATCCTGCCGCTCGCGCTGGCCGGGCTCGGCATCATCGCCTCGATCCTCGGTGTGGCCCATGTGAAGTTCTTCCCCGGGCGCGACGCCCAGAAGTCCCTGATGCACGGCACCTATGTCGCGGCGATCAGCTTCATCGTGTTCGCCTTCATCGCCTGCGCGATCTCGGGGCTTCAGTACGGCAGCGAGGGGGTCTCCAGCACCAACCTGCACACCTGGATGGGCATCTTCAAAGCGCTGGTCCTCGGCGTCATCGGCGGCGTGGCCGTCGGGTTCCTCAGCGAGGTCTACACCTCGGCGAAGTTCGGGGGGGTCCGCAAGCTGGCCGATGAGTGCCGCATGGGACCGGCGATCACCGTCACCGGCGGCATCGGGCTGGGCATGAAGTCGACCGGCTGGGCCGTGCTCGCGCTGATCTTCTGCCTGCTCGGCGCCTACCTCTCGGCGGGATACTACGGCATTGCGATCGCAGCCTTCGGCATGCTGGCGACGACGGGCATGATCGTGGCCGTCGACGCCTATGGCCCGATCGCCGACAACGCCGGCGGCATCGCCGAGATGGCCCACATGCCGCCCGAGGTGCGCGGGATCACCGACAACCTCGACGCGGTGGGCAACACGACGGCGGCGATCGGCAAGGGATTCGCCATCGGCTCGGCGGCGTTCGCGGCGATGGGCCTGCTGGTGGCCTTCGTCCACTCCGCCGACATCACGCGCGAGCTGACGCTGACCAATCCCGCGGTGATCGCGGGTCTGCTCGGCGGCGCGATGCTGCCGTTCGTCTTCAGCGCGATGCTCTTCAAGGCCGTGGGCAAGGCGGCCTTCAACATGATCGACGAGGTCCGGCGCCAGCTGCGCGAGAAGCCCGGGATCATGGAGGGCAAGGACCGCCCGGACTATGCGCAGTGCGTGGCGATCTCGACCGACGGCGCGATCAGGGGGATGCTCTTCCCGGGTGCGATGGCCATCGCCGTCCCGATCATCATCGGCCTGACGGGGTACACCGACGCGCTGGCGGGGCTGCTGATCGGCGCACTGGCCTCGGGCCTGATGCTGGGCATCTTCTGCGCCAACTCCGGCGGCGCGATGGACAACGCCAAGAAGTACATCGAGGAGGGCAAGATCACCGATCCGAAGACCGGCGAGGTCCAGGGCAAGGGCTCGGAGACCCACAAGGCCGCCGTGGTCGGCGACACCGTGGGCGACCCGCTCAAGGACACGGTCGGCCCCTCGATCAACATCCTCATCAAGCTGATGGCGGTGATTTCACTGGTCTTCGCCCCGCTGTTCTGAGACAGTGGGCGAGCAACCCTGCCCCCCGGCCTCCAGATGAGCTGCGGGGGGGCCTGAGACCGAAGGAGAGGAAAACTCAATGGCCACGTATGAGCTGGTGGCCGTCATCGACGGCCAGCGCAGCGACGAGGAGATCGATGCCCTTCTGACGAAGATCGACACCCTCATCTCCGAGGGCGGCGCCGAGATCACCCACACCGACAACTGGGGCAAGCGGAGGCTCGCCTACCCCATCGACGGCAAGGTCGATGGCTTCTATGCCATCCGGCAGTTCGTCCCGGGCAAGGCCGTCAAGCCCATCGTCGACGAGCTCGACCACTTGGTGCGCATCGATGAGGCGCTCCTGCGCCACATGGTGACCCGCCTGCCCAAAAAGAAGAAGCCTCTGCCAATCGTCGGCAAACCTGAACCGACCAAGGACGCCCGGCCCGATTGGGGCGGTGCGCGCCGCGGATGGCGCCCCCCGCGTCCCCCGATGGATCGCGAACACGGGGACCGGGATCGCCCCCCGCGCATGGATTCCCCGTCCTCCGATGAGGATGATGACTCCGGAGAGGAGAGCTGAGCCATGGCAAGTGTCAACCGTGTGATCGTCACCGGTCACCTGGTGAGCGACATCGATCTCAAGAGCCTCCCGAGCGGCACCTCCGTCGCCAAGCTGCGGGTGGCGGTGAACACCGGATACAAGGACAAGAGCGGCGAGTGGCAGGACGACACCTGCTTCATCGACGTCGACGTCTGGGGCAAGCAGGCCGAGTGGCTCGCCGAGAGCGCCCACAAGGGCTCGAAGGTCCTCGTCGAGGGCAGCCTGCGAGAGGACAAGTGGGAGGACCGCGAGGGCAACAAGCGCTCGAAGATCAAAATCCGCGCCTTCCACGCCGAGCACATGAGCGAGCCGAGGGGCCGAGGGGCCGGGCGCGCCGCGCCCGAGGTCGACGACACCTCCCCCAGCGACTCCGGCCCCGCCGACGAGGTCGACGACGACCTGCCTTTCTGAGAAGAGGAGAGAGAGTTTCCCATGACTGATGCCGACACCTATTCCCCCCGATCTGCCGGCGGACCGCCGAGCCGAGATCGCGACCGTGATCGCGGCTATGATCGCGATGGCGATCGCGACCGTGGCCCGGGCCGCGGCGGACCCGGCGGCCCCCGCCGCCGCCGTGGCCGCTTCCCCCGGCGCAAGATCTGTCCCTTCCGCGCCCAGAAGATCGAGTACATCGACTACAAAGACGTGGTGCTGCTGCGCAAGTTCGTCACCGACCGTGGCAAGATCCTGCCGCGCCGCATCACCGGCGTCAGCGCGAAGTACCAGCGTCAGCTGACCGCGGCGATCAAGCGCGCCCGCGCCATCGCCCTCTTGCCATACAAGGGCATGTGAATCAGGGCGCAGACAGCGAGCGCCCCAGAGTGAATGGGGACTCGGGGCGGGCGATGCTCGCCCCGGGTCCATCTCCAACGCCCGCCCTCTCCCCGCCGCGTCAGCTCGCGGTGGTCGCGATCGGCCTGCTGCTGCTCGCCCCTCTCCCCTGGCTCGCGTCGATCCCCTCCATCTACTCATCGAGCACGGACCCGGCCCTGGCGATGGTCAGCGCCCTGGCGGCGGCCGCCGTTGCATTCGCCGTCTCCGCACTGCTCACCCCCGCCGCCGCGGGGCTGTTTCTCTTCGCCGCCACCTTTTGGACCGTGCTCGTGGGCGCGATGGGCCCCGGCTGCGTGCTTCTCCTGGCGGCTCTCGTCGCGGGCAGTGCGCTCTCTCTCAGCGCTCGGGCCAGCCTCCGCGAGGACCACGGTCTGGTCATCACCGCGTCCACCATGCTGGTCGCCGTGGTGGCGCTCTACGCTCTCTCGGGTGTGGTCCGCGGCTTCGATGCCCTGGAGCGACTCGTGCAGATCCCAGGGTATCTCATCGAGACCACCCTGCGATTCCTCCGCGAGGCGCTCTACCCCTACGGTCCCCTCGAGATGCGCGATCAGCGCGAGCTCAATCTCCTCTGGGAGCAGGCGCCGCTGTGGATCTGGCTCATGCCCGCCAATGCGCTGTTCGCCTTCACCCTGATGCTGTTCATCGCCACACGGTCGATCCGCCGCTGGATTCGCCCGCTGGCCCGCCGGATGCCCCCCTTCTGGGCCTTCGCCATCTCCGAGGCCTACATCTACCCCGTGATCGCGCTCTGCCTGGCTGACGCCGCGGCGGTCGTGTGGGAGATCGCGCCGCTGCGACTCGTGGCCGACAACGCCCTGTGGTTTCTGTTCCATCTGTATTGGCTCGCGGGGCTTGCCGTCTGCCACTGTCTCATGCTCCAGCGGCAGGCCACGCCCCTCAGCCGCCTGGTCTGGTGGCTGATCCTGATCCTCTTCAGCGGATTCCTGTATGGGCGAGGGTTCCTGGCCGCGCTGGGGCTGTTCGATCACTGGTTCCACTTTCGCCGTGTGGGGGCCCGCCTGGTCCCCCCCGGGGCCTCGAAAAGCTGAGTTATTTCCCCTCTCCCCCCTCGCACAGAGCCCTCTCTCTCACATTTGTCCCGATCCCCGCTCTCTGAGCTTGCATGGCCCCGCGTCGTCTGATTGAAAAGTCCGCCCCACGGGTTCGAGAGACCCCCACACTCCGTGGTCAAGGAGCTTGAAATCCATGAAAGTCATTCTCACGCGTGATGTCCCCGAGGTCGGCCGGGCGGGGACCGTCAAGAACGTGGCACCCGGCTATATGCGAAACTACCTGTTCCCGCGCGGACTGGCGGTCGAGGCGACCGAGTCCAACATGCGGATGCACGAGAAGGTGCGTGAGCGCGCCGCCGAGCTGGCCGAGGAGGATCGGCGGAGGGCCGCCGAGCTGGCCGAGAAGATCGCCACCTTCGAGCTGCGCTTCACCCTCAAGGCCGATGAGCACGGGCATCTGTATGGCTCCGTCTCGCAGGCCGACGTCGTCAAGGCTCTCGAGGAGCAGGGCGTCGATGTCGAGCGCCGTCGCGTTCAGCTGAAAGAGCACATCAAGCGCACCGGGACACACTATGTCGACGTGCGCCTCCACGGCGAGATCGCCGGGCGGGTGCGCGTCGTGGTCATCTCCGAGGGACCCCCGAAGGTCGAGAAGAGGGCCGAGGACGAGGAGGCCCCCGCCGAGACCGAGGCTTCAGAGGGCAGCGCCGCCGACACTGCTGAGTCGGAGGCGGATTCATCCGCCGAGGCCGCCGAAGCCCCTGAGGCGAAGGCGGACCCGAGCTGACCGCCGGGGGGGGCACCATGGCCAAGACATCGGCCCAGACCCCCACCGAGATTCCCCCGCCGCACAGTCTCGAGTCTGAGCAGGCGGTGCTGGGGTCGATTCTGCTCGACGAGCAGGCGCTCGTGGCGGTCGAGGGCACTCTCGAACCCGACCACTTCCACCACGAGCGCCACCGCCACATCTACGCGGCGCTGGAGCACCTGATCACTCACGGGCGGCCGGTGGACCTGCTCACGCTCTCGAATGAGCTCAGGGGCCGCGGTCTGCTCGAGGCTGTCGGCGGCACCGCCTATCTCGCCTCGCTCGAGCAGGCGGTCGTCCACCCCGAGAACATCGCCTTCCACGCGAAGATCGTCCGCGACAAGTGGCGGCTGCGAAACCTCATCACCATGGGGCGGCTCGTCGTCTCGCTCGGCGAGGGCGAGGGCGAGGAGGCCGACGAGATCATCGACAGGGCCGAGCAGAGGCTGTTCGAGATCCAGCGCGACACCGCGCGGAGGGACTTCCAGCCGATCGGCGACGTCGTCCACCGCACGATGGACGAGATCGACCGCGCCCAGAGCGAGGGAAAGCCCCTGACGGGCGTGCCGACGGGCTACGAGGATCTCGACGCGCTGACGCTGGGCCTCCACCCCTCCGACCTGCTGATCCTGGCCGCGCGCCCCGCGATGGGCAAGACGGCCTTCGCGCTCAACATCGCGCTCAAGGTGGCGATGAAGGCGGGCGTGGGCGTGGGGCTCTTCAGCCTTGAGATGAGCGCGGAGCAGCTGACCACCCGCATGCTCTGCACCCTGGCGGAGATCCCCTCGACGCAGACGCGCTCGGGCAAGATGAGCCGCACCGACGTGACCCGCCTCGACAAGGAGGCGGCCAAGCTCTCGCAGCTGCCGATCTTCATCGACGACACGCCGGGGCAGACGGCCTCCGAGATCCGCGCGAAGGCCCGCCGCCTCTGCATGCGCGAGCCCGACGTCGGCGTGATCATCATCGACTACCTGCAGCTGATGTCCGGCCCCGCCGAGCTCAAGAGCCGCCAGGAGCAGATCAGCGCCATCACCCGCGCCCTCAAGGCCCTGGCGCGCGACCTCCATCTCCCGGTGATCGCCCTGAGCCAGCTGAGCCGCAAGGTCGAGGAGCGCAAGGGCCGCGACCGCCGACCGATCCTCTCGGATCTGCGAGAGTCGGGCGCCATCGAGCAGGACGCCGACATCGTGATGTTCTTGCACCGCGACGACTACTACGAGAAGGAGCGCGACCCCGACTTCGACTCGACCGCGCCCTCGGTGACCGACCTGATCATCGCCAAGCACCGCAACGGCCCGACAGACACCATCCAGCTGCTCTTCTTCCGCCAGAACACCAAGTTCGTCACGCTGCTGAATGAGTGATGGGATGAATAGGATGGAACCTCTGTAGGGGCGCAGCATGCTGCGCCCGCCGATTCGCAAACCTTGGGAGGGCGCAGCATGCTGCGCCCCTACACAGAGACAAAAGACAGGGAAGCCCTCAGCGCACCTCTCTCCCCCAGCTCAGCCACACCCCGAGCCACGGCGCCGCGATCGCGACCGCGATGAGCACGATCCACCGCCAGTCCCCCAGATCGATGAAGCCGCGCTCCCCGAGGATGATGCGCGAGGTGAGCACCCAGAGGGCGACGAAGCCCACCGCCACCTGCCCGGCCCACGGCGTGATCAACGGAACGCGCACGAGGACGAAGCCCACACCGAGCAGCAGCAGTCCCAGCACGGCGGATCGCGCCAGGAGCATGGCCACCTCCTTCAATCCCTGCAGATCCTCGAAGCCAATGAGGAGAAGCGGCGAGAAGATCACAGCGACCGCGACCAGGGCGGCATAGAGCCCCACGGCGGTCAGGAGCTCGATGAGCTGCGCGCGACCGATGCTCAGCGGCAGCGTGCGCGTGAGCGGGGCGCTGCCCTCTCCCTCCTCGACAATCCGCCCCAGACAACCGAGCACCGCCCCCGCCAGCGGGAGCAGGAAGAGAAGGAGATAGATGTCGAACAGGCCACGCGTGAGGGGGAACTCCTCTTCCCGCATCCAGCGAATGGCGTGATCGATCACGAGAGCGAGGGGCGGCAAGACCAGGAGGGCCACTCCCACGGGGAAGAGCCTGCGCCACGCGAGGCCGAGCACGGCGCGGGTGGGGCCAAGGGGCTGATGGCTCAGTGCGCTCTCTCCCCCCGCGTGCCAAGAGAGCTCCGGCAAGAGAGGATCGCCGCGGAATCGCATCGCCAGGGGCCACGCCACCGCGAGGAGAACGCCTGCCACCACCAGCCAACCAACAGCATCACGCAGCGTGGGCTCGGCGCCGTGCGTCAGAGCCACGATCATGATGACAGTGACCGCCACCATCAGCGCCACACGCAGCGTGGGCCAGCCCCGCCAGGCCAGTGAGTCGAGGAGCAGAAGCAGAGCCATGAGGAGCAGTGCGAAGATCCCCAGCGTCATGAGCCATCCGAATCCCGGCGCCTCCACATGCGAGGACTCGGGCCGGATCAGCATCGCATAGAGCAGAAGAGCGAAGAGAGAGACGATCACGAACCCGATCGCCAGCGTCATGGCCCACTTGGCCATGATGATCCGCCGAAGCGGCACGGGCTGGGTCAGGAGGAAGTCGCGCGTGCCGCGGTGCTGCTCGCCCCAGAGCCGGCTGCCCGCGAGCAGGACCAGCGTCACGAACGGGCCCAGGACATAGAGGATCATCACGCCCGTCATCAGAGAACGGGGCAGATCCACGTCCCCCTGAACCTTGACGAAAAATAGTGCCGTGGCCGCGAGCCACACCGCCCCCGCGATCACCGCCGGCCGGCTCTCGCGCCACTCCTTCCACAGCAGCTCACGCATCATGGCTCAGTTCCTCCTCACCACCTCCACGAAGATGTCCTCCAGGCTCAGGGGCTCGGGCGTGATCTGCTCCGCGCCGAATTCGCCCAGCGCACGGCAGAGGTCGTCGCTGAAAGAGTCGGTGATGACCGCCTGCTCGCGGCCGTCGCCGACGACGCGGCTGACGCCCTTGATCAGGGAGATCCCCTTCGGCTCACCGGGCCAGACGAGGCGCACGCGGCGCCACCGGGCGTGGAGCGCGTCGAGCGACTCGACCATCACGAGTTTGCCCTCATGGAGAAAGCCGACGCGGTCGGCGACGCGCTCGACCTCGTCAAGCAGGTGCGAGGAGAAGAAAACCGTCCGCCCCTCCGCCTGGATCGTCTCGATCACCTGCTCGAGGATCTCGCGGCGGGCGACGGGATCGAGGCCCGACGACGGCTCGTCGAGCACCAGGAGCTCGGGCCAGTGGGCCACGGCGAGGAGCAGCATGAGAAGCGCGCGCTTGCCGCGGGAGAGCTCCTTGACCTTCAGCGAGAGGTCGAACCCGAAGCGCTCGACCAGCGCACGGGCCTGGTCGTGGTCCCACGTCTCGCCGTGGACCCCCGCGCAGAAGTCGATGATCGCGCTCACCCGCATCCAGTCGTACATCGCACGGGTCTCCGAGACGTAGCCCAGCTTCGCCATCAGCAGGTGCGCGCGGCGCGAGTCCCGCGGGTCGAATCCGAGGACGTCGACGCGCCCGTCGGTCGGCTTGGCCAGCCCCAGCAGCAGGCGGATCGTCGTCGTCTTGCCCGCGCCGTTCTCGCCGACGAAGCCGAAGATCTCACCCCGCTGGACCTCGAGGCTCAGGTCGTCGACGGCGAGCCTCTGCCGGTAGCGCTTGGTCAGATGCTCGGTGTGGATCGCGGTGCCGGTGCTCATGTCACTCACTCCTGTAGATGCGGTTGACGCTCTCCTCGAAGAGCGCGTGGAGATCCTCATGGGGCCACTGCAGGTGGAAGGCGTCGGTCACGGCCCGGTCGCACGCCTCGCGGACAAGGCGACGGCGCTCGGCCCGCGTCAGCGTCACCGAGCCCTCGGCGACGAAGGTCCCGCTGCCCCGGCGTGTCTCGACGACACCCGCCCGCTCCAGCTCGGTGATCGCCTTCGCCACCGTGTTGGGGTTGACGCGCACCTGCCCGGCGATCTCGCGGACGCTGGGCAGGCGCTCGCCCGCACGGAGTGCACCGGTGGCGATGCGCCACTTCACCTGCTGAACGATCTGGAGGTAGATCGGCAGTCCGGAGGCGGGATCGACGGAGAGGATCACGGGGGGTGTCTCTGATCAGTGTATTAGGACAATAGTACACTTATCCCGGCTTGTCAACCCCTTTTTCGGGCCCCCGCGCCCCCTCCCGCCCGATCACCTCACCATTGACCTGTCCACCTTTCGCGTGTTGACTGGCCCCTCTCGAAGGGAGACCTGCGCCATGCGACACCTCACCGCCCTCCTCGTCCTCGCCGCGCTCGCCGCGGCCTGCCGCTACCCCACGATCCCCCCGACGGCCTCTCAGGCCTCGGAGGAGGAGATCATGGTGACGGGCATCGGGCTGATCGACGCCCGCCAGGAGTATCCGATCCGCTCCGACCAGATCTATCCCCAGGCGCGGCAGCGGGCGCTGGGGCGGGCGCTGAGAGACGCGCAGAGCCAGATGGTGACGGCGATCGCCGACTTGCCCATCCGCGACGGAGAGGTGCGGATGGGCGACATGATGCTCCAGCACGAGTCGGTGCGGCTTCTGACCGAGGACTTCGTCGACTCGCTGCCGATGGAGACGCCCCGCTGGAAGTGGGACGAGGGGGTCGTCGAGGTCGACCTGCGGATGCGGATGGGCGAGTTCCAGGGCTTCCTGACTCAGCTCCCCCACGGCTATCTGGCCACGACGCAGCCCGGCGTCTGGGAGAGCCCCGTGGAGATGGCCTCCGACCTGCCGCTGCCCACCTCGGCCGAGGCTGTGGCGACCATGAGTGTCTCCCCCGAGGAGACGACGGACGTCCCGGATTCGCAGCCGACAGTCGAGTGATCCGTTTTCCCCTGATCCTGCTCCCCCTGATCCCGCTGGCGCTGCCCGCGGCGACGGTGTCGATCGAGACGCGCGGGCAGGCGCAGCTGGTGGCGCGCCGCCATGCGATCGACGCCGCCGTGGCGGATCTCCGCGTCCAGGCGCGTGCGCTGCTCGTGCGCGGCGAGGAGACGCTCGGCGAGTGGCTGGAGGCGCACCCGGGCGATCCCCCGCTGCTCCTGGAGCAGGCCCTGCGCGACGCCGAGGTGATCCTCGACGAGCCCAGCGATGGCCGTTGGAGCGTGACGCTGGCGGTGAGCGTCTCCGCTCTCAATGAGGCGCTCGAGCCCGTGCTGAGCCGGGGACTCGCCGCGGATGAGACGCTTCGGCTCCGTGGCCGCGGATCCGCCCCGATCCGCTGGGGGTCCCTCGATGCGAACGTCACCGACCGTCCCCCCGCTCCCCTCAACCTGCCTTTGGAGCTTCCCACTCCCACATCACCTGAGGAGACGAATTGATGAGACCCTTTGCCCTGATCGCCGCCGCCGCACTCGCCTGGGCGACCGTGGCCTGCCGCACAGCCCCTGAGGCCTACGCCCCCACCGAGCTCAATGAGCCGATGCGGATCGCCCTGGCGGGGCGAAGCCACATCCGCGCGGCCTACACCGCGCACCGCCTTTCGCTCTTCGAGCTGCGGCTGGGGTTCCTCGAGACGCTCCCCGCGGCGTGGTTCCCCGGCACGCGGCAATTCGAGGAGGGCACGCGGCAGATCGCGGAGATCACGGGTTTCCCCGAGGATCCGGAGCTGGTGACCAGCGTCCTGGCCTTCTCCGACAACGCCCGGCAGTGGCACGAATGGTACGTCGAGCACCGCCCTGACCTGACCCCCCGCGAGCGCCAGGTGTACGACGATCTCTTCGCCCGGCTCGAGGGGACCTCGCCCTTCCTCCTCTCGTCAGAGCTGCGCGAGATGATCCAGTCGATCGGCTCGATGTCGGGCCTCGCCCCCTCTTGGCTGGGGAACTATGGGGAGGAGCGCTACCCCGATTGGCAGTCATTCGACAGCGACCGGCGCACATGGCGGCGGTGGTTCGACCAGCACCGCAATCGCCTGGAGTGGGACGTCGCCACGCGGCGACTCGTCGTGGGGCGGGGGCTCGGCGAGCCTCTGTGATCTCAACGCCCCCGGAGGGCGGCGATCAGGTGCTTGGCAGCGGCTCGCAGATGCGCCATTCGCCCCTGAGGGAGAGCGCCGGGACGGCTGATGGTGAAATAGGCGACGGGCGGACCATTGAAGCGCTTCTTGTAATTCCTCAGCTCGGGGATGTTGCCGCCGAGCACGTCGACCTCGCGGTGGCCCCTCTCATGGAGCCAGCTGAAGACCCGGTGATCGAGAAACCGCACCTCGCCCTGGGAGACCTGCCCCGTGGCGCTTCCTCCCAGGAAGCTGAAGGCGCGGTTTGAATCCCAGAGGCAGAGGCAGGAGGTGACCGGTTCACCCGCGCTGTTGCGGGCGAGGAAGACTTGGCCGATTCCCGCCCCTGTGGCAGTGCGGGCCACCTCGGCGATGAATCCCGCGGGCAGGACCTCCTCCCCCATCCCGTGGCGCTCGGCCGTGGCCCGAGCGTGCTGCTCGAGGATCGCGAAGGTCTCCTCGGTGCTCTCGCACACCTCGAAGGTGGCGCCCTCACGCTCGGCGCGTCGCGCCCAGCGGCGCGCCTCGGTCTCCATCAACGCCATGATCTCATCGGCGGTGCCGAGCGGCACCCGGTAGGTGCAGTGGACCTCGATCTGACACCCGATATCCTTGAAGGGGCGCGGATCACCGAGCTCCGGCGCATTGGCAAAGGCCCAGTGGACGTACCGCTCATTGAGGAAGGGGATCAGGCACTCGACCACCGAGATCAGAAGGCTCTCGGCGCGCGAGGACCGCAGCCCCGCGTCGCGGATCCAGAGACCATGGTAGGCTGTCAGTCCGATCGTGCTGAATCGGCGCGCCCCCCCCAGCGGGGTCACCATTCCCGCCAGCCCCGCGATCAGTTTCCCCTCGCGCTCGACACCGATGATCTCGACCTCGCCGACGTGCCGTCCGACGCAGCGCAGCCACGGCAGCCACTGGAGCGGCGAGGCCTGACAGCTCTCGGCCAGGGCCGTCTCCCAGGCCGCATCATCCGCCTCGGTCAGTGGGCGGACGCGCATGCTCGAGGAGGTCGACTCGGATGAGGTCATGGGAGCACCGTGCCGGGGATTGTCGAAGAGGCTAGTGATCGGGAATCCGGGCGACAAGCCCCGTCTTGGGTCCGCGCCTCAACCGAAGTGGGCCTCGATCCAGGCGGGGATGTCGGTGAGATGCGCCACGCGGCGCTCGGGGCCGCGATACCACCCCGTCGTGTCGAGCAGCAGAGCCCACAGACCCGCCGCGCAGGCCCCCTCGATGTCGGGCTCGGGCGAGTCGCCGACCATCAGCGCTTCGTCGGGCCGGACGCCCACGGTCTCCAGCGCGGCGCGAAAGATGGCGGGATCGGGCTTCTCCACCCCCACATCGCAGGAGATGATGATCGGGTCGAGACGCCCCATGAGATCGAGGCCTCGCAGAATGCCGTGGAGCCGGTGGTCCCAGTTCGAGATCAGCCCCACGGTGAGCCCTCGCCCGCGGAGGGTGTCGAGCGTCTCCAGCGCCCCGTCGAGCAGTGCGAAGCGCCGCGCCGAGGCGAACTCCTCGTAGAGCTGATCGAAGATGGGATCCAGCTCCGGCCCATCGCACCCCAGCCGCTCGAACGTCCGCTGGAGCACCTCGCGCCACATCGCCCAGGCCTCCTCCGGGCGAAAGCCGAAGAGATGGCCATGCTCCGCGTGGCGACGCGCCTTGATCTCGGCGAAGGCCTCGGCGAACGCGCGGTGGGTCTCATCGGGATCGAGCGCGAGCCCCATCTGCCCCGCAACCTCGGCGTAGATGTGACCGACGCAGGGGCGGGGCTCGAGCAGCGTCCCGCCCGCATCAAAAAAAACGGCGGAGAGCCTCGGCCCTCCGCCCCCGCTGTTCTCTCCCCGGATCAACGGCTCAGTCGCTCATCCCATCACTCATTCGGCGATTCCGCTCGGGCCGGTGCGGATGATGTCGCCCAGGCTCACGGTGCCATTGGTCGGATCGTAGATCAAGCCGAGATGGGAGTTTGAGTTCGGCGCGGGGCCGGGCTGCTGCGTCGCCCCCGGCTCGGTGTCCGGCCCCTGGCTGGCCGTGTACCACTGAGTCTCCGTGGAGTGACCGAAGCTGTACAGGTCCTCGAAGAAGGCGTGCTGTCCGGCGATGTCGCGGTTGTCGACCAGGAAATCGAACGTGCGGTACTCCCAGGGGGGCGCGGGGATCGAGAGATCGACCATGTCTCCGAAGGGATCAGGGGGAATGGCGGTGATGAAGGCGACAGGCGTGGTCACCTGCGCCCAGCGGGCCTCGATGGTGGCGGTTGCCGGAGTCCACCATCCGACGGGATAGCGGTTGTGATCGATGCGGTAGGCCTCGATGGCCGTGGCGAGGCTTCGCATGTCGGCCTTCGCGCGGCTGACCTTCGCCCGTGTCTGCGCCTCCAGGAAATTGGGGACCGCGATGGCGGCCAGGATCGCGATGATCGCCACCACGATGAGCAGCTCGATCAGCGTGAATGCGCGTGCAGGTCTCATGGGATGCTCTCTCAGATCAGGGCTGCTGGGGCAGGCCGTGGGTGTCGCCGACATAGCGGGCGATGTCCCCGGCGCTGATGGTCCCATTGGTCGCGTCGTACAGCCGGCTGATGCCGACACGCCCATTGGGATCGCCGGTGGGGCGGAACACGTCGACACCGAGGATCATCCACTCGATGCCGTCGTCATCCAAATTCGGCCCCCAGCTCTTGACACAGGCGCCGCGTGTCTGGAACTCAGGGTAGTCCGTGCTCAGGGCGACATCTCCCCAGTTCTCCACCGATCCCCCCGGGCTGTAGTTGAAATACTGGAAAGAGGTCAGGGTGTTGCCCATGATGCCGGCACCCGACATGTTGAAGGGATCACGGATGCCCACATTGGTGATGTAGGCCACGGGGGTGGAGAGCTCGGAGACCGCCTCGAGCCGATACTGCGTGCCCCCC
>JAFGKF010000274.1 GCA_016928695.1 Candidatus Sumerlaeota bacterium
AGTGCGGGTGAGCCTCAACGGCCCCTGGCTGAGAAGAAGCATCCCCTGGGCGAGCGCCAGGGTCCCGAGAAGAGCAATCGAGCATTGCCAAAATCTCCGCGCTCGTCGAGCCTCTGGCCCGGTCTTCAGCATTCGTCGCATGAGGTGCTCCTGATGGTCTCGCGTGATCCGTACTCCGACGCCCCGATCCGTCCGGCGGGGCTGCGCTCGGGGGACACAGTGGCAGTTCTCGCCCCGGCGAGCCAGATCAAACCGGGCCAGGAGGAGGCGCGGGCGAAGGGGCGGGCCTGGCTCGAGGCCCACGATCTGATTCCCAAGATGATGACCCACTCCGAGACGCGCCATCCCAGGCTGCCCTTCCTGGCGGGAGAGGACGAGGCCCGGCTGGCCGATCTCCATGAGGCCTTCGCCGATCCCGAGGTCAGGGCGGTCTGGTGCATGCGCGGAGGGTGGGGCTCGCCGCGCCTGCTCGCCGACCTGGACTTCGATCTCATCGCCGCTCACCCGAAGGTGTTCATCGGATTCAGCGACATCACGGGTCTGCACTCGGTGCTCAACCAGCGACTCGGCTGGGTGACCTTTCACGGTCCGATGATCTCCGCGAATCTGGGGACGAAGACGTGGCAGGGGAGCGACTGGGCTGTCGAGTCACTGCTCCGCTGCGTGATGGCGAGGCGTGGCGCGCCGGGGCCGATCAGCCAGGGACGCCCCGAGTTCATGGGGAGCACACTCGTCGAGGGCGTGGCGCGGGGAGTCACGATCGGTGGCAACCTCTCGCTCGTCGGCTCACTGCTGGGCACGCCGTTCGGACTCGATGACACGCCGGGGCGCATCCTGGTCCTCGAGGAGGTCGGCGAGGCGCCGTATCGCATCGACCGGCTCCTGACTCAGCTCCGGCTGGCGCTCAAGCTCGAGTCGGTCGCGGGCATCGCGCTCGGGCAGTTCACGGGTCTCGATGAGGACGACGAGCGAGTTCTGCGGGCGGTGTTCGAGGATCGGCTCGGCGATCTGGGCAAGCCGGTCGTGATGGGCCTGCCCTTCGGCCATGAGGACCCCGCCGCATGCGTGCCGCTCGGCGCCCCCGCGCGGCTGGAGGCGCGGAGCGACGGGACGGGCGACCTGATCTTCCCCGAGCCGGTGACGTCATGAGCTCTCACGGCGGAGCGGACAGGACGGACCACTCCCCATAGGGGTTTGTCCGTCCTGTCCGGAGGCTATTTTCAAATCAAAGAGTGGGACGAACTCACTCTGAACACCCCGGAGGGGTGTCCGGTCATAGCCGGGGGTGGAGCGAAGCGCAACCCCCGGATCTGTCGGCCAAATGATCAGCGCCCTGGAGGGGCGCGAGATGTCTCCCGCCCTTTCAGGGCTTCATCTGTGGGGGCACTGCGGATTCCCAGGGCGTTGCCCTGGGCTCTGATCTCGCTGCCCTTCAGGCAGCGCCTCTTCGAGTCGGTCTTTCAGGCCGACACCACCGAGGGGGCTGGGGGTGGGGCCTTGATTCATCAAGGCCACTGCTCCACTGGCCTTCATGAGTGAAGGCCCCACCGAGAGCATTTCTTCGTCTCGTATCAATCCCCCTCATCACCCTCGGGCTCGAGGTGGACGACGACGTCGATGACGCTGGGTCCCTGATCGATGAGGCGGCTCTTGACCTTCTCGGAGATGTCATGCCCCTCGCGCACGGTGATCTCGGGATCGACCTCGATGTGAAGGTCGACATGCATCCCGGGACCGACGTAGCGGGTCCGCAGCGCGTGGGCGTTGGTCACACCCTCGGTCTCCTCCGCGAGCCGGAGGATCTCTTCACACTCCTCAGGGGGGGCACCGGTGTCGACCAGCTCCCAGAGCGCGGGCTTCACGATGCGCCAGGCCGCCTGGAGAATGAAAAGCGTCACGATGAGCGCGCCGAGGGGATCGAGAAATGACCAGGCCGGGTGAAACGCGGCGCCGGCCACGGCGACCGCCGCGGGGATGGAGCTCAGCGCATCGGAGCGGTGGTGCCACGCGTTGGCGATGACCGCGGACGAGCGTGCGCGGCGCCCCACCGCGACCGTCCAGCGATAGAGCCACTCCTTGCTGCCGATGGAGACAACGGCCGCCGCGAAGGCGATCCACTCCGGGGAAGGCAGATCGAGCCTCCGCAGACCCCTCAGCGCACCCACGGCCAAGCCCACCGCCACGGCGGCGAGCAGCAGACCGATGGCGACGGTCACCAGCGTCTCGATGCGTCGGTGACCATGGGGATGGCTCTCATCGGGGGGCTTCGACCAGAAGCGCAGGCCGACGAGGACGGCGACGTCGGTGACGCTGTCGGAGAGACTGTGGATGGCATCGGCGACGACGGCCTGGCTCGAGCCGAGAATGCCCCCGGCAAACTTCAGAGCCGAGAGCAGCAGGTTGATGATGAGACCCCACCATGTGACTCGACGCACTTCGGCGGCGTGTTGCTGGAGGGCGCGGTGGGGAGACATGGCGGGCGAATCCAGGGGGATGACAGCCCAGAGAGGCTCGCACCTCAAGTGTTTATTGACCGCGACATGGCCGAAGCACTTTGCGCTGACGGTGCGGGAATTCCCATTCCCGCACCCAGCGCTGATGAGGTCAGGTCCGGGAGTGGAACTCCCAGACCATTGTCCTTGCAGAGGACAGTGGGTGATTTCCCCCTCGGGGGTTGCCTTCCGGTGCGCTCTGGCGCAGTGTCACGGGCCATGCCGACCGCCGCCGTCATGCCCGCCCCGCGCGCTCCCCTGGAGCTCCGCGAGTTCCCCGAGCCCGAGCTCACGGATGGCGCCGCTCTCCTGGAGACGATGTTCAGCGAGGTCTGCGGCACCGACGTCCATCTCTGGCACGGGCGGCTGTCCGGCGTTCCCTATCCGATCATCCCGGGCCATGTCTCCGTGGGGCGGATCACGCGGATGTGTGGCGAGATCGTGGACGTGGAGGGGGAGGCGTTTCGCGAGGGCGACATCGTCGCCTTCATGGATGTGCATGGCTCGTGCGGCCATTGCTACTATTGCACCGTCGCGAAGGCGACGACCCGCTGCCCTGAGCGGAGGGTCTACGGCATCACCTTCTCGGCGGACGAGGGGCTGCTCGGCGGCTGGGCGACCCACATCTGGCTCAAGCCGGGCACGCGCCTGCTCCGCCTGCCCGAGGGGCTCGATCCCGCGGTCTACATCGGCGGCGGCTGCGGTCTGAACACCGCCTTCCACGCGGTCGAGCGCGCAGACATCGCGATGGGCGACACCGTCGCGGTTCAGGGCGCGGGGCCGGTGGGCCTCTCCTGCGTCGCATTCGCGAGACTGCGCGGCGCCGGCTCCGTGATCTGCCTCGGGGCTCCCGCCGAGCGCCTGGCGATCGCCGACGAGATGGGAGCAGATGCGACCATCGACATCTCCAAGCGTGACGAGTCGGCGCGGCGGCGCGAGATCCTCGGTCTCACCCACGGCCGCGGCGCCGATGTCGTGATCGAGGCGACGGGTCACCCCGGTGCGGTGGCCGAGGCGATGCGCTTCGCGCGGGATCAGGGTCGCGTCGTGGTCTGCGGCCAGTACACCGATGCGGGTTCGATCGAGATCAACCCGCATCTCGACATCAACCGGAAGCACCTCGACCTTCGCGGGTGCTGGGGGTCGGACTTCTCCCACTTCCACCGCTCGATTCTCATGCTCGGGCGGCACCACCGCGACTTCGCCTGGCATCGGCTCGCCGAGAGACAGTACCCGCTCAGCCAAGCCCAGCGGGCGCTCGAGGACGTCGAGGCACTTCGTGTGCCCAAGGCGGTGATCTGCCCCCCGCGGGGATGAGGGCCGATGTTTCGTCCAATCAGGCGTTCACCCTGGCGTTGAACTCCTCGATGCGTCTGTCGAGCTCCCCTCTCAGGGCCACGATGTTGTCCCAATAGTCGCGATCCTCCCACTGGGCGTTGAGCTCATCGAGCTCGCGGCCCTGCTGCTCGATCCAGGTGAAGTACTTGAGATTGTGGATCCGCCGCCGGTCGCTGTGCCGCAGCTCCAGCATGTTGTCCGTGCCCTGGCCCAGCAGCCAGCGCTGGTGATCCACGGCGGCGTCGGTCGCGGTGTACTCGCCGAGCTCCTCGCGCAGCTCCGCGATGCGCGAGCCGTAGAGCTCCATCGAGTCGGTGAGGATCGTCACCACCACGTCGCGCTCATCGAGCTCATACCATTTCGCCATCTTGACGGCACCCAGCAGGTTGCCGATGCCTGAGATTCCGAGGAGACCGAGCTGGTCGACGACGGCGGGATCGGCGCCGCACTTTTTCAGATGCTCGCGGCCCACAGGTTCGTTGAACACGCGCATGGCGCGCACGGTGGCCTCGTCATCGATGGCGATGATGAGGTCGGTGTTTCGCACGTTGTGGATCCATGGCACGTGCTTGTCGCCGATGCCCTCGATCCGGTGGCCGCCGAAGCCGTTCTCCAGCAGGGTGGGGCACTGCAGCGCCTCACCCGCCGCGATTTTCGAGGCGGGGAAGATCCTCTTCAGATAATCGCCGCAGGCGATGGTCCCCGCCGAGCCAGTGCTCGAGAACACCCCCGCGAAGCGGTCGCGGGGCCCCATGACCTGCCCCAGCACCTCCTCGATCGCGCGCCCCGTGACCTCGTGGTGCCACAGGTAGTTGCCGAACTCATCGAACTGGTTGAAGATCATGATGTCGTCGCCGCGCGTCTTCCTCAGCTCCCAGCACTTGTCGTAGATCTCCTTGACGTTCGACTCGCAACCCGGCGTCGCGATCACCTCGCCGGCGACCGTCGCAAGCCACTCGAAGCGTTCGCGGCTCATCTCCTCGGGCAGAATCGCGATCGACTCACACGCCAGGAGCGCCGAGACGTAGGCTCCCCCGCGGCAGTAGTTGCCCGTCGACGGCCACACTGCCCGCTGCTGCGACGCATCGAACTGCCCTGTCACCAGCCGCGGTGCGAGGCAGGCGATCGCGGCGCCGACCTTGTGTGCCCCCGTCGGAAACCACTTGCCCACCAGGCCGAAGATCCGCGCCTGAACGCCCGTGATCTCCCGCGGGATCTCCATGAAATTGACGCCTCCGAAGCCCCCGCCCTTGGCCTTCGGGTCATTGTGCCAGGTCACTCGGAACAGGTTGAGGGGATTCACATCCCACAGCCCCACCTCTCTGAGTTTCTCCCGGATGGTCGCCGGGATCTTCGAGGGGTCAATCATCTGCTCGAAAGTCGGGATGAGGATGCCGCGCTCACGCGCTCTCACCACGTTCTGTGCGAGTCGATCCTCATGAGTGCTCAGATCAATCATTCTCTTCTCCAGTGAGCTCATCCGGGTCGGAGCGAATCGGCCACGTTCCAGTTGAAGGCGTTGACTGTCAAGCCGGGATCACGGACCGGGCACGCGGAAAAACACCTTGAACATTTGCCGCCCTGTGGGCACGATTCGAGACTTGCAATTCTCCGAAAAGGAGTGGGTTGAGATCTGGATCATGACAAGGGGTGGTCTGTCCAACGTCACTGGTCTCCGCTGTGTCCACTGTGGTGAGGCCACTGACCTCGCCAACCCTGTCTACACCTGTGGGAGCTGCGGGGGAAACCTGCAGGTCGAATATGACTGGGAGTCCATCCGGCGCGGCTGGTCACGCGAGAGCCTGTCCAAGAACCCGGACCCCACCATCTGGCGCTACGCCCCCCTTTACCCCGTCGAGTCGACCATCGAAGCCCCGCTCATCGGCGGCACCCCTCTGTTCCCGGTGCCCCGCCTGGCCGAGAGTCTTGGACTGCGCTCCCTTCTCATCAAGGACGACAGCTGCAATCCCAGCGCCTCCTTCAAAGATCGCGCGACCGCCATCGCTCTGTGCCGTGCGCGTGACACAGGGCGTGATCTGGTGGTCGGGGCATCGACCGGGAACGCGGGATCCTCGACCGCCGTTCTCGGCGCCGCCATGGGGATCCAGACGCGCATCTTCGTCCCCCGTGCCGCGCCGGCGGCCAAGGTGGCCCAGCTCCTCGCCTTCGGGGCCGACGTCTTGGCCGTCGACGGCACTTACGACGACGCGTTCGACCTCTGCCTCGCCGCCACTGATCAGTTCGGGTGGTATAACCGCAACACAGGGTTCAATCCCTTCACCCGCGAGGGAAAAAAATCCGTCTCCTTCGAGATCTGTGAGCAGCTCGGGTGGAGCGTGCCCGATCTCGTGGTCGTCCCGGTCGGTGACGGCAACATCATCAGCGGCGTGTGGAAGGGATTCGAGGATCTGCATCGGATCGGCTTCATCGACCGGCTGCCCCGGCTTCTCGCCGTCCAGGCCGAGGGAAGTGCTGCGATCGTCAACGCCCTTGACGGTGATGGGGTGATCCATGCTGTCTCCGGGGAGACGGTGGCTGACTCGATCTCCGTCTGCCTCCCGCGCGACGGCGAGGCCGCTGTCCAGGCGGTGAAGGCCTCAGGCGGATTGGGTGTCAAGGTCCCCGACGATGAGATCCTCGCCGCCATTCTGGACGTCGCCCGTGGAGCGGGCGTCTTCGGCGAACCGGCGGGCGTGGCCTCCTTCGCGGGGCTGAAGAGGGCCGTGGCGCAGGGGAGGATCGATCCCGACGGGACCACGGTGATGCTCCTGACGGGCAGTGGTCTCAAGGACATCGCCTCGGTGATGCGAGTTGCCGGCGAGCCCCGGCTGATTCCCCCCGATCCCGAGAGGCTCGGAGAGATCTTCAGGACGTGAGGCACAGCGTGCCATCCATCGAAACCGTGGAGGAGAAGACACGATGAGAAGCTTTCTTGGACGCGATATCCTCTCGCTCAGAGACTGGGAGCGGTCGGACTTTTTCCGCCTCTTCGAGGTGGCAGACGAGCTGGCCCCCATCGCGAAGAGCCGCCGGAACACTGACCTCTTGGCCAACAAGACCCTCCTCACGGCGTTCTATCAGCCCAGCACGCGGACAAGACTCTCGACAGAGGCAGCCATGCACCGCCTCGGCGGCCATGTGCTCGGATTCTCCGATGCCAAGATGACACGCGCCGGCGATTTCTATCAGGAGTCCATCAAGGACACCTTCCACATGCTCGAGTTCTACGGCGACGTCATCGCCATTCGGCACCACCAGCAGGGCGCCCCCCACGAGGCGGCCAAGTGGTCGTCGGTGCCCATCATCAACTGCGGCGACGGCTGGGGAGAGCATCCCACCCAGGTCCTGACCGACCTGTACACGCTCCACCACGAGCTGGGCACCATCGACGGCCTCCACTTCATGTGCGTCGGCGACGGGCGCATGCGCACCATGCACTCCATCGGCTACGCCCTCACCCAGTTCGACTGCGACCTCACCCTCGTCTTCCCGCCCGACATGAACGTCACCGAGGAGTTCAAGGAGGAGCTCCGCGCCCGCAACCTCCGACTGCGCGAGTGCAAGAGCACGGAGGAGGCCATCGCCGACGCCGATGTCATCTACATGGAGCCCGTCGTCCAGGCCGACTACACCAAGGCGCGCGTCGAGGCGACAGAGGACAAGGGGCTGACGCCCCCCGAGTACCAGGTGACGCGTGAGCTCCTCCGCGACAAGGCCAAGCGCGATGCCATCATCCTGCACTCGCTCCCGCGCATGGACGAGCTGCCCGCCGACGTCGATGAGACACGCCATGCCCGCTACTGGCAGGAGGCCTTCTGCGGCGTCGTCGTACGCATGGCTCTGCTCTCGCTCGTTCTCGGCGCCATCGAGTGAGCCGCCGCCCGGGTTCCAGGACCCGGGCTGATCGCCAACCGATCCGCTGAATCCAGCCCCCCGGCCCCCAGGGGTGGGTCACAATCTACCTGCACTGTTCCATCACCCGCCACAAAATGGTGTCTACAGGTAGATACTGACCCAGGTGGTGTCCCCTGGGATCGTGTCTGATGTGGGCATCGAGG
>JAFGKF010000275.1 GCA_016928695.1 Candidatus Sumerlaeota bacterium
AATCCCTCCCCTTGCACGGTCGGGGAGAAGCCGTCAGCGTGGTGTCCTCCACTGGGGCCTTCGCCCGTCTCAGGGGAGTGAGGAGTGAACTTGAGCGAACCGATCATCCCCCGCTACGACCCGCTGCCCCCCAAGCGGCGCGACAGACGGAAGATCGCTCCCACCGATGAGGGGGGCGCGCGGCGCTCCGTGCGGCGCCGGGACCCACGGCTCCCCTGGTGGCGTGCGCGGCTCAGCTGGCGGTTCGGTGTCCGCCAGCTCTATTTCCTGTGCCTGCAGCTCCAGAGCTACATCGAGGCCGGTTTCCCCATCGTCGAGTCCTGGCGGATGATGTCGATGTCCACCGATCATCCCCGGGTGCGCCGCCTCTGCCGAGCGGTCCATGCGGATCTCGTCGACGGCAAACCCCTTCGGGAGGCCCTCCAGCGCCACGAGGGCAAGCTGCCCCGCTTCTTCATCAGGCTGATGACGGCCGCCGAGCGATCGGGCTCGTATGGCGAGGTGCTGCGGACGCTGCAGCGTCACTACGCCTGGCTCTTCGAGATCAAAGCCGAGATCATCCGCGCTCTGACCTACCTGCTCGCCAACCTGCTTCTGGCGAAAGTCGTTTTTCTCATCCGCGATTTCATCCTCGTCGGGATCGCGCAGAGCCCTGACAAGACGGTCGCCTGGCCCGCCGAGCCCATCGTGACGTTTCTCCTGATGACCTGGTTGACTTTCAAACCTGTTCTCATCGCCATCATCCTCGCATATCTCCTGACCTCGCTGCTGCAGGAGCATCGGAGGCTGCGGTTCCCCCTCGATCTCCTCGGGCTGTCACTGCCCGGCATCGGCGGTGTGATCCGGCGCTACTCCATCTCCAATTTCTGCCGCATGCACGCCACGCTGACGGCGTCGGGGATGCATCCCTCGGGCGTCTACCGCGACGCCGCGACCTCCATGGGGAACATCCCGCTCGAGATGCGAATCCTGCGGTGGCAGCGGTTCGTCGACGACGGCGAGCCCGTCCACGAGGCGCTGCGACGCGCCCAGGTCCTGACTCCCGACGTGCTGGCCATCTTCGAGACGAGCGATCTCACGTCGAGCCACGGCGATGTCCTTCCCCGCATGGCCGACCTGATGGCCGACCAGACGCGTCACCAGATGAAGGCGATCATCCGCGGCATGATGCCGTTCACGCCGTTCATCATCGCCATCGCCTTCTTCGGCTTCGCCCCGATGGGACTCTATCACCTGTTCGACGTGCTGATCTTCATCATCTTTTTCCTGATCTTCCTGATCTGATCACCACCAGCGCGGACGCCAGGGCCGCGCGGCGACCCACAGCCATGCGGCAGCGCCCAGCGCCCCGCCGATCAGGTCGGCCGTGAGATCGCAGAGCGAGAATGTGCGTGTCGGCACCCAGATCTGATGCACCTCGTCGGTCACGCCATAGGCGAGGGTGATCAGTGCGGAGGCGATGAGAACCGCCGTGGAGGGCGCTGACTCCCCGCGCCCGAGGATGCGTGCGAGGAGAAATCCGAGGACGCCGTACTCGACGAGGTGCATGAGCTTGTCGGCGTGAGGGAAATCGAGCAGTCCCGGTTTGTCGCCCGCGTCGAGCGAGGAGCCGACGAAGATCAGCGCCATCCAGACGAGTGGCGGTGCCCAGAGGGCCACCACGCGCAGCGGCTGCGGCGCGTGGCTCATCGGGTCGCGAAGCGGCGGGATCGCTCCACGAGGTCCCGGAACAGCGCCAGGTGCGGCGGATCGTCGATCAGGTACTCGGGATGCCACTGAACCGTGAGGATCTGGTCACCCTCGATGCTCTCGAGCCCCTCGAGGACGCCGTCGGCAGCCACGGCCGTCTGGCGCAGACCCGGCGCGATGCGGTCCACCCCCTGGTGATGGCTGGAGTTCGTGACGAGACGGCATGTGCCGACGACCTCGGCGAGACGGGTGCCCTCGACGATCTCCACCTCGTGCCGCGGGAGGGGAGTGGTGTCGCGGTCCCTCCAGATGTGCTCGATCGGCCACCCCTCGACCACGTCGGGCAGGTGCTGGTGGATGGTGCCCCCCAGGGCGACATTGATCTGCTGATGGCCGAGGCAGATCCCGAGCACCGGCTTTCCGAGGTCGAGGAAGGCGCGGAGCACTGCGAAGTCGAAATCCTCCCGCTCCGGGGGCAGCGGTTTGTTTTTCTCGTGAGGTGTCTCCTCGCCGAAGTGACGCGGGTGGATGTCGGGGCCGCCCGTGAGGAGCAGCCCGTCGCACATCTCCGCGTAGGCCATCGGCTGGCCATCGTCGACGAGGGGAATCATGGGGACGGGGAGCCCGCCTGCGCGGTTCACGGCGTCGGTGTAGTTCGTGGCAGTGCGGACGACGGAGACGTTGTTGTCCCCAATCCCGTCGGGCTTCTTCGGTGTGTACCCACAGGTCACTGCGATGCGGGGGCGGCTCTTGGCCATGGGTGCTCGTCTCTCCGGTGGGGCAGATGAGCGGTGATCTGAGCGTCCACGGCCTCGCCGGTCAAGGCCGAACCCTCTCAGGGGAGAGGGATTCGCCAGGGCAGCCAGAGGAGGCGCAGGCCGTGATCGCCCTCGGTGCGGGTGCGCTCGTAGAGCCCGCCGAGCACCGCGACGCGGTTCGTCTCCTCCGCGGCGTCGGTGTCGCGAGTGTAGAGCTTCCAGAGCAGGCGAATGTGGATCTGCTCCGCCTCGACGTCTCGCTGCCACAGGGGCCCTCCGAGCAGGTCGATCAGCACGTCGCCGTCGGCCCACCGCTCATAACCCCCGAGCACCCAGCCGAACCGCAGGGCGAACTCGGGGTCCTCCTCCGCGGAGGCGTTGGGATCGGGCCAGCGCAGCTGCAGGAGGGGCCAGAGGATCGACAGACGGTGCGTCTGCCCCCCGATCTGTTCCTGCCAGAAGAGGGGAACCAGACCCCGCTGGCGGCGCTCGTGTCGGATGTTGTTGAAGTCCCACCAGAGGGGGAAGACCACGTCGATGGCGTGCGTCAGCTCCTCGCCCAGCCAGTCGCGCCACCGCAGCCAGAGGGGGAAGACGACATCCAGACGCTCATCGAGTTGGTCCTCGCCCTGCCATCCCCGATACCGGCCCCACAGCGGCGCGAGGATGTCGAGGGCCTCGGTGGGGCTGCCGCTGTCGGAGAACTCGCGGCGGCGCCAATAGAGGGGAAAGCCGATGTCGAACGCCTCGCGCAGCGTGTCTGCGTGGTATTCGCGGTTGCGCCAGATGAGAGGCGGGAGAATCGAGGTCCGCGTCTCGCGGTGCGTCGCCGACTCGTGCCAAATGTGGAGCCAGAGCGGGAGGAACCGGTGGTGGCCCGAGCGGCCCTCCTCGCGCCAGCGCCAGACCCGGCGACTCTGAAGCGGCTCCTCGCTCCATCCGATCAGCGGCCACAGAATCAGACGACGGTCCCCGACGCGCTCCCCCTCCTCGAATGTCTGATAGCGCAGCCAGAGGGGAAAGAGAAGGAACTCCATCTCCTCGATCTGGGGGACGGATGTCTCGGTCAGGGGATCCCAGCGCGAGGTGTCATCCTCCAGGCGGCCATAGACCGGCACGATGAAGGTGTATCTCCGGCCCATCCAGAGGATGGGCGCGGCGAAGAGATGCTCGTCGGGTCGCCAGAAGAAGAGGGGCCACACATGGAGATGGCTGAAGCGGCCGTCCTCCCATCCCCAGGTGACGGGCAGCACGCCCCAGTCGTCCACCGAGTGCATCCGGCCGAGCTTGGGATCGCGCCAATCGTAACGGTTGTGGAACCAGAGGAAGAGTGATTGGAATCGCTGCTTTCCCGAGCCATCGCTGCCACTGCTCCGGTTCTCGAAGTAAGGGAAGGCCCAGAGCGTCGAGCCATCGCCATGGCTCTGGTGATACTCATTGCGGACGTAGAAGGGGATCACCCCATGCCCCTGACGCCCGTCGATCTCGGGGTTCTCGCCGCTGCGATGGGTGAACCAGGGGAAGATGTAGGTGTGGAAGCGGTGGTTCTCGGGATCGCGTTTCATCGAGGCCAGCGGGATCGGGAAGGGGGCCCACCACTCACGCCGCCCTGTTTCCCCCGGGGTCGACTCCCAGCGGAAAAGAGGCATGAGCCACCACTCCAGCCGATCGCGGTCCGGTGTCCCGGAGCGCCGCCACCAGTGCCAGAGCCAGAGGGGGCCGTTCCACTCGCTGTTGATGCCACCGCCCTCGAGGGAGTCGACTCGTCGGCTGAGCAGCGGGATGGGCCAGAGCAGCGACCATTTGAAATCGCCGTCGACCTGTGTCTCGTACCAGACGAGGGGGATCAGCCACCAGTCGAGGTCGCGCACCCCACTGGCGCGGTGGACGCCTTTCCATCGATAGAGCCACACAAGGGCGATCCACTCGCTCTGCTCGGGCTCGCCCATCGACCTCCACCGGTGGCGCAGAAGCGGCGCGGGCCAGAGCAGCGACCACTCGGTGAAGCCATTGACGTTGCCCGTGTACTCGAAGAGCGGCGCGATCCACCAGCGGTGGCCGATGGTGCCATCGGGCGCCGTGATCCGCTCCGAGCTGTAGAGGCGGGCCGCGGCGCTCCAGCGGTCGAACTGGGTGCCGTCGTCGCGCACGCCCCAGCGGTGCTCGAAGACGAAGGGCAAACCCTCGATGTTCAGCTCGAGCGCCGGGGTGGCGGTGGCGAGGAGCGCGAGGAGAGAGGCGGCGGCGAGGTGTCTCATGGTGCGGATCCCCCTGGACTGTCTATCTGTGAACAATTGGATCACGGGCCGATTCCCCTGGCCAGTGAAAAGTGAAGCCCCCACATCCCTTGATGGAGCGCCGGCGCCCTCGCCGGCATTTTCCAGGCCACTGGCTGAAGCGGCTCGACTGAGCTCGCGACTCGACTGAGCTCGTCGAA
>JAFGKF010000276.1 GCA_016928695.1 Candidatus Sumerlaeota bacterium
GCGTGATCTGCCCAGCGATGAGACCGCCGTCCGGTCGCTCCTCACAACGCTCGTCGGACTGCAGCTCGCGGGTCCCCCCGAGGAGTCCGTGATCGCAGACGTTGCCGATGAATCCCTGGTCCACTACGGCCTGGATGAGCCGACTCTGAGCGTCGGCCTGCGCTACGAGGGGGATGACACCACTGCGCGCCTTCTGATCGGCGACAAAGAGCCCTCGCAGCAATTCCGCTATGCGATGATCGAGGGCGAGGGGGACGTCCTCGTGATCCAGGATCGCGAATCCGCTCTGAATCGCTCGCTCTTCGACCTGCGCGATCGCCGTGTTCTTCACTTCGAGACAGACGATGTCACTTCACTGTCGGTGGAGAACGCCAGCGGCGAGACGACCCTTCTCGTCGAGCGGGCGAGCCCAGAGGAGGAGTGGAGACTGGTCGTCCCCGTCGAGGACGAGGCCGAGACATCGCGCGTCACCAGCTCCCTCTCACAGCTCCGCAACCTGCGGGTGCAGGACTATCTGGTCGAGGGTGCCACCGATGATGATCTGGCCGCGCTGGACATCGCCTCGCCCGAGGTCACGATCACTCTCATGGCGAGCGGCGAGATTCAGCGACTGCTCGTCGGAGTGAAAGAGGGCGAGTCGGTCGTCGCGCGCGCCGAGGGCGGCGATGCCGTCTTCACGGTGCCGTCGAGCACCGTGGACAGCCTCGTCGACGATCCCTTCCGCTTCCAGAGCCTCTCGCTCATCAGTGTGCCCCCTGAGGAGATCACGCGCGTGATCACCGAGCAGGGTGGGCATGAGATCGTGATCGAGGGGGTGGAGAGCGGGGAGGGCGGCACCGTCTGGCAGGCCGCCGATCCGCCTGAGGGCTGGAGCGCCGAGGCCGCCGAGGAGCCCCTGAGCCGCCTCGTCAACGCGCTCCGCGCGATGCGTGGGCGCAGTGTGCTCGCGAGCGGCGAGGTCGAGGGTCTTGATTCTCCGTCCATCCGCCTCACCGTCGAGACGACAGACGATGAGCCACAGTTGATCGAGGTGGGAGAGTCGTTCAACCATGACGGCGTCCAGGGCTGCGCCGGTCGGCGCAGCGGGCGTGACGCGGCGCTCTTTCTCGAGTCGTGGCGGGTGGCACAGATCACGTTGGATTTCGACGAGCTGATCGTAGCCCCTGAGCCGCCGGAGACCGCACCGGCTCCGGTGACACCGGAGGTCATCGCCGAACCTGCCACAGACGAGGTCACCGCCACCTTTGCATCCGAATGAGAGCGATCTGGCCCCCCATTTGCTCTGATTCCTGATAGCCCCCCCGCGGCGGGCTCCGCTGCGGGATATCGTGCAGAGGTGAGAGAGACAGCATGAGCATTCTGAACAGATTCCTCGGCAAGAGCCCTGCGCTCCCACATCGCAGCGCGCCGTCCCACACCCCACCTCAGCAGAGGGTGACGTTCCCTGAACCCAGGGAGATCTCCTCCACGGAACTGCAGGAGTGGATGAGAAGCGACAATCCACCGCTCCTCATCGACGTCCGCGAATCCTCCGAGCTGCAGAGGACGGGAGCGATCTCCGGCGCCGTGCACATGCCGATGAGCACATTCCCCGGGCGTGAGGACGAGCTGCCCCGCGATCGCCCCCTGGTGATCGTCTGTGCCGCGGGCATCCGGAGCCACAGCGTCGGCTGCTACCTCATGGACAGTGGCTTTGAAGAGGTCCTGAACCTGACAGGGGGCATCAACTCCTGGGTTGGCGGGCGCGACCACATCTGATTCGGTCACCAGGGCAGCTGGTCGTCCTCGAAATGCGGGCAGTCATGTTCACCGCCCGCGGTGAACTCCACGATTCTCTCCTCTCCCAACTCCTCGATCGCCTCTGCGCAGGTGCAAGTGATCTCGCCTGTGAACAGATTCGTCTGGGAGTGGACGCAATAGAGGCAGCGTGCTTTTCTTCTGCGCTTCACCTCTTCACCTTTCCACTTTTGGACCGGTCCGTCAATGCACCGGCGATCGTCTCGCTTGCGCAGCCATGACCGAGGGATTAGCCTCTCCGCCGATCTCATCCCCGGAGGTTCTCCCCCGTGCTTCGAAAACTGATCTTGGTCAGCATGCTGACCCTTCTCATCGCCGGTGTGGGCGCCCAGAGCCAGGAGCCCTGGTTCCGTGGCATCTGGATCGAGTCATGGAATCCCGGAATGCTCTCACCGGAGCAGGTCGAGGATTTCGTCGCCACCATCCGCGAGGCGAACATCAATGCGATCTTCCCCGAGGTGCGCAAGGTGGGCGACGCGTACTACCTCGGAGGGCTGGAGCCGCGCGCCTCGAACATTCAGGGCCCGGCTGACTGGGACCCTCTGCAGCACCTGATCGACCTGTGCCACGACACCTCGAACGGGCAGAATCGCATCGAGGTCCACGCCTGGCTCGTCACCTTCCGCGTGTGGCGCAACAGCCTCGGCGATCCCCCTCCGGGGCATCTCCTGCATGAGCACCCCGAGGTGATCATGTCCAACGCCGATGGCGCGATGGACGGCGATGGCTCGGTCTTCGCCGATCCAGGGCATCCGATCACCGAGGACTGGACGGTGGCTGTCTACCGCGACGTGGCCGCGCGCTACGACATCGATGGCATCCACTTCGACTACGTGCGCTACCCCGAGTACGCCGGTGACTGGGGTCACAATCCCGTGAGCCTCGAGCGCTTCCGCGCACGCACCGGCCACCAGGGGACGCCCGAGCCGGGCAATCCGGCCTGGAGTGCCTGGCGGCGCGAGCAGGTGCGGGCGACCGTGCGGCGAGTCTACGGCGAGGTGAAAGAGGTCAACCCCGACTGCGTCGTCAGCGCCTCGACGCTCAACTGGGGTCTGGAGGTGGATCCGTGGATGTGGTTCACCAATCCGCCCCGGGCTCAGGCACACCAGGACTGGGTCAGTTTCATGTCCGAGGGCATCCTCGACATGAACGTCGTGATGAACTACTCGCGCCATCAGACCCAGCGTCAGCGCTACCCCGACTACACCGCGCTGGCTGTCGGGACCCGCGCCGATCGATGGGCGATCATCGGCCCTGGCGTCTACCTCAACTCCATCGAGGACTCGTTCGAGCAGATCCGGATGGCGATGGAGCTGGGGGCGGACGGCGTCAACCTCTACGACTACCAGACGACGAACAACGAGGACGTCCCCGATGAGGAGTACTTCCGCCGCCTGCGCGAGGAGCTCTGGCCGGATGCGGTCCCCGTTCCGCCGCGCCCCTGGATCGACGACCCGATCTACGGCACGGTGATCGGGCAGGTGTACGACCACGACGAGTGGGTCGACGGCGCCGTCGTGACGGTGGACGGAGTCGAGACCATGTTGACCGATGGCACCGGCTTCTTCGGCTTCTTCCGACTGATGCCCGGCGAGCACACGATCTCCGTCACCCACGGCGCCGGCGATCCTGTCACTGTGACCGTCAATGTCACCGCGGGCTATGTCGCACGCGCCGATTTCATGTACAGCGACTGAGACCATTCACACCCCTGAAAAAGTGAGGCGAGGCCACGGGCCTCGCCTCTTCTCTGTTGATGGCTCAGTGAGTGTGCGTCAGCGGCGACCGCCGCGGCTGCCACCAGAGCGCCCTCCGGGGGCAGAGGAGCGCTGATTCATCCTTGTTGAAGTCCCGAGTCCGGGCTGGCTGCCGATCCTGCTCTGCTGGGGACGCTGGATACCCTGGCTGGGGTGTGGTGTGGCATTGGTGGTGCGAGGCGTCGAGAGAGCCGGCTGGCCCTGGGGGTGATCCGTCAGGGGCTGATGAATCCCGGGCTGCCCCTGGGGATTGCGGTCCCGGAGCTCCTCGATGCCACGCCGGCGCGGGGGCTGTCCGTCATCTGTGTTGGGCAGTGTGCCGCGCTGATCTTCCGGGAGGCGCCGCTGAAGGGCCTCGGGATTGGGCACCCCGTTGCCCGGGGGCTCCTCCCAGGGAGCGCGCTGCGAGAGGTTGTAGGGGCGATCCTCCTGCGCCCGGCGGTGCTGCTCGGCCCGGCGGCGCAGCTCCGCGAGATCGTCTTCGTGATGATGCACGTTGATCTCGGTCACGATGTCGTCGATCTCGACCGTGGTGACCGGCGCCCTGGGGACGACCCAGTTGGCCGATCCGTAGGGCACATAGACACCATTGGCCCAATAGCCCGCATAGGGGGCGCAATACGCGGGGACTCCGGCGTAGGTGTAGACGACCTCCGTCTGATAGGCGGTGGGGGCGTCGTAGACAGCCGCCTCGAGCGCGGCCCAGTAGGCCTCGTTCTGATCCTCGAGATCGCTCAGAGCCTCGAAGTACATCGCCTGGTAGTCGCTCTCGATGGCGAGAAGAGCGGCGACGAGCTCCGCATCGGCCTGATCGATTTGACTCTGCGCCGCATTGCTCGCGGCCAGAGCCTCGCGCTCGGCGTAGAGGGCTCTCAGCTCGGCCTCATAGGCCTGGGCAACCGCCTCGGCGTAGCCGTCCTCGTAGCCGTCGGCGTAGCCGTCCGAGTAGGCCTCCTCCGCGCTGACCGCGGTTTCGTCCTCCACGGTCTCGCCCGAGATCTCGGCCATCGCCGCTGCGTAGGCTGCATCGTAGACCGCCTGGCGGGCGGCCTCCTCGGCGATCGCTTCGATCTCCTCTGTGTCCTGGGCCATCACCGCGGGGACGCTCATCAGAGCGAGGAGCACCCCCAGAGTGATGAGGAGATGAAGGTGGTTCCCTGGGTTTCTCACTGTCTTTTTCATGGTGGGTCTCCTCGCTTCGGGGAGGGATTGGGTGACGCGGGGGGACAGGATCAAGTGTCGTTCCCGTCGACGCCGCCCCCTGAGGTGACATGCAAACCCTGTCGTTTCAGCCATGAACCCCCTGCAGTGCGCCTGCCACCCCTTGAGTTGACGCAGGTCGGACTGTTCGCATTTGTACAGTCTGCACCTTGTGGTTTCTCAAAAGTGGAGAATCGCGGGCTCACTCAGTCAATCCGCTCCGAATGCTCTCATCGGCTGTCAGAGACCCCCGCTTGACTCCCCACGGCCGGAGGTCGATAACTCCCGCCATGAGCATCCGCGAGAATCTCGCCAAGCATGTCGAGCGCATCACTTGGCCCAGCGGGCTCCGGCTCCTGACAGAGCATGTGCCCGGCGCGCAGACGGTGTCCATCGGCATCTGGATGGCCCGGGGTTCGCGGCATGAGTCGACTGCTCTCCAGGGCGTCACCCACATGCTCGAGCACATGCTCTTCAAGGGCACATCGACCCAGAGCGCTCAGGAGCTGGCGCTTGCCATGAATGCGCTCGGTGGCCACTTCAACGCTTTCACCACCCAGGAGGTCGTCTGTGTCCACGCGCGTGTGATCGGGGAGCACCTGGAGCGGGCGATGCGGCTGCTCGCGGAGATGGTTCACGACTCCGCCTTTGCCGAGGAGGAGATCGAGCGCGAGCGGGGCGTGATTCTGGAGGAGATCAAGCTGACCAACGACACGCCCGATGATCTGATCCACGATCTCTTCTACGAGAATCTCTGGGGTGAGCATGGCCTGGGGCGCTCGATCCTGGGAACGCCCGAGACGGTGACGTCCATCGGCCGTTCCGAGCTGATCGAGCACCTGAGCCGCCAGATCGCACTCCCCCAGATGATCGTCGCCATGGCGGGGGCGTGCGACTCCGAGAGAGCCGCCGAGCTCGTCGAGTCAATGATCCTCACCGATGGCGCGGAGTCCGGTGTGATGGAGGATCAGCCACCTGAGACCCTTCATCGGCGCCGGCACTTCGAACGGCGTCTGGAGCAGATCCACTTCTGTCTGGGAACGCTGGGGCCGACCCGCACCTCGGAGGACCGCTACGCCTTCAACCTCGCCCACAGCATTCTGGGCGGGGGGGCCTCGTCCCGCATCTTCCAGGAGATCCGCGAGCGGCGCGGTCTCGCCTACTCCATCGGGACCTTTGTGGAGCCGTACCATGACATCGGCTGCTTCGGCGTCTCGGGCGGGACGAGCCCCGAGCACCTGCCGGAGGTCATCGAGCTCACGCTGGCGGAGATCCGGCGGATGTGCCGTGAACCCGTCGGGGCCGAGGAGCTCACCAATGCGAAGGAGCAGATGCGCGCCCACCTTCTGCTGGGGCTCGAGAGCATGGGTCATCGGATGTCTCGCGTGGCCGAGCTCGAGATCCACTTCGGCCGGCACATTCCCCTCGAGGAGACTCTGGCGCGGATCGATGCGGTGACATCTGAGGACCTTCTCGATGTGGCGAACACCCACTTGGCCGAGGCGCCACTCACAATTGTCACACTGGGGCCCGGCCTCACACCGACGCAGATGGTGCCCGAGACGATCTGAATCTCAGAGTCTCTCCCAGTGCAGCACCTCCTCCAGGCTCCGCTTGGAGGGCATCTGGGGTGGCTCGGCGGCATATCCCATCGCGATGAGACCGATCAGCCGAATTCCCTCGGGCGCACCCAGCAGCGCGGCGATCTGCGGCGCGTAGGGCTTCTTGTCGCCCGCGACCCAGCAGGTGCCGATGCTGTGAGCCCCGGCGGCGACGAGCATGTTCTGAATCGCGGCGGAGCCGTCCTCGAGGAAGTACTTCGTGTTGCGGCACATCACCGCGATGCAGACCGGCGCGACGCGGATGAACTTGCCGCACTCGGTGAGGTCGGCGATGCGCCCGCGCATGGAGGCATCGCGGACCACGACGAACTCCCAGGGTTGATCGTTGCGCCCCGTGGCCGCCAGCCGGCCGCAGTCGACCACGTCGCGGATGATCGCCTCATCGATGGGATCGGTTTTGAACTTCCGCACACTCCGGCGGGTCTTGATCACCCGGATGGCCTCACTCTCCATGGCTGCCTCCTCATCGATTCAGAGAGATCGCTGATGAAACCTCTTCAGCATTCGACACACGGCGAGCGTGACCCACTCCGCCGCCGCACGCTCTCTCGGCGGATTCTTGCCCGACTCACAGCCGGTGCTCCACAGCCCATCATCTCGCTGGTGATCCACGAACCACCGGAGACCACGCTGAGCGTCCTCATCCTCCCGCGGGAAATCCATCCTGGCCAGTGAATCCAGGGCGGTCAGCAGATTGGGCCACCAGAGGGGGTATTGGAACTTGGTCCAATAATGAGGGGCTTGCCGAGCCGTGTATCCATCGCGCTGGAAGAACCGGGACTTGAGGAGCTCCGCAGCCCGGCGGGCCACCCTCGATCGACGACGCTGCGGATGAACCGCGAAGGCCCGCAGGACCATCCCCGTCGCGAAGTGGGAGGAGGGCAACGCAGGATCGAAGGGGATGGGAGGGCGGCTCCAGATCGTCCGGTCCCGGGATGAGTCCGTCTGAACAGGGAGCATCCAACCGCCATCGCGCTGTCGGCACCAGAGGAGCCATTCGAACCCACGCCTGATTCGTGGGTCACGCCCATGGCCAACACGGATGAGCATCTCCATGATCAGACCCTGGTAATAGGGGGTGTATTGGGTCCCCAGGATGCCGCGGAAGTCACCCTCCTCGGTCTGGCAGGAGAAGAGATACTCGGCCGCCCGGGGGATGGCGGGATGCCGGGAGGTGAACCCATATCTCTCCACGAGGAGACTGATGCACTTCAGTGTCTCGGGGAGATCGGAGTTGATGGTCGGATAGCTGTGTTTCGTTGTCCCCCGATGACGCCAGGAACCGTCGTCCCGCTGTTTTCTCAGGGTGCTCCGGGGCTCGGGCAGATCCCAGAGCCGCTCTGTGGACTCCCCCCTCACCCCCAGGAGATCGCGTCGCACGAAGTGCCGGAGTGCCTCATCCCCTGACGCGAGGAGCGCAGGGAGGGGATCCACACGCAGTGAACGTGCCCAATCACCCATTCCACTCAATCCGATGACTCGAATCGCTCTGCGTCTGAGTGAAGGGACAAGTCACTCTCTGTGCCCTCTGTGTCCTCTGTGGCATCAATCCCTCAGTCGCCCCGCTTGACCTCACACCTCAGCCACACAATGTCATCTCGGATCTGCTCGAGATGGATGAGACGCAGGGGAATCGCCGCCTCGTCCGGCGTCAGGTCCGGCGCGCGGAACATCGACCTCGGGCTGAGTCCCCCCACGAGGCAGGGATTGATGAGGACGCTGACCTCGTCGACGAGTCCCGCACGGAGCAGTGCGCCGTTGAGCGTGCCCCCGCTGTCGACCCGGACGGTCTGAACACCCCTCTGGGTGGCGAGGTGCTCCAGTGCCGCCGCGAGATCGACCCTGTCCTCCCCCACGGTCAGGCGCTCGATCCCCGCGCGATCGAGATAGTCGAGATGCTCCTGGGGTGTGACCTCCGTGCACAGCGCGAGCCCCGCCCGCCAGAAGGAGGCGGCGAGCATCTCGCGCCAGCGTTGGAAACGCCCGCGACTGTCGGGGACGACGAGCAGGGGACGCCGATCGTCGGACCCGGGCGGCGCGACGGGCTCTGCAGCCTCCTCCTCCCCCTCACCCGCCGCGGCGAGGAGGGTGTCGGTCCCCGCGAGAGAGGCCCCCTCCTGCCAGGTCTGGGCGAGCTCATAGAACAGCCCGATGTCGGGCATGAAGCCATCGATTCGGCCATCGAGGCTGACAGATCCGTGGAGGATGACGCGGGGTCGAGACACTGTGAATTCCTCCTACGCCTGGACAAAGAGTGTGAATCGCAGAGAGAACGCAGAGAACGCCAAGACTGGCAAGTGTTTCTCTGCGCTCGAAGCAGAGGAACGAGCCACTAAGTCCAATATATACAGTGGCA